>NZ_JAJENT010000211.1:0-1581 GCF_035615515.1 Phormidium sp. CCY1219 | reverse complement strand
GGGGGGCTAGGGGGGATAAACCGGGGCTAGAGGGGATAATCCAATTCCCCCCTTTCAAAGGGGGGCTAGGGGGGATAATCCGGTTCCCCCCTTTCAAAGGGGGGCTAGGGGGGATAAACTAGAGGGGATAAACTCACCAATAGAATAACAAACCCCATCAAAACAATTCATCACCTCATCATTGGTAAAACGTACCACCTGCAAACCGTAACCTTCTAAAATTTGAGTGCGTTTTTCGTCATAAATCATCCCATCTTCGGTAAAATGAGTATCCCCATCGACCTCGATAACCAACTTTAATTTGGCACAATAAAAATCAACAATAAAATTATCAATTGGTTTTTGCCGCCACACTTTAAAAGGAAACTTCCTTAAATACTGCTGCCATAGCTTGCGTTCTGCTGGGGTAGGGTTTTTTCGCATTTCTTTTGCTCGTTCGACAAGGGAGGGATTATAGGGGAGAAAATAGCGTCCCTCTTTTAATTGAGACATGATTTTGGGGGCTGGTAAAGTTTTAGTCCTATTTTATCCCCCCAAACTCCCCTTTGGAAAGGGGGCTTTTCCCTCAAACCCCGCGCATGGAACGCCACTCCGCTTCGGATCATCCCCCCAACCCCGCGAATAGAAGGGGGCTTTTCCCTCAACCCCGCGAAGGGAACGCCACTCCGCTTCGGATCATCCCCCCAACCCCGCGAATAGAAGGGGGCTTTTCCCTCAAACCCCGCGAATGGAATGAAAGGCATAAACTTATCAGAATAAGTTAGAATATAAGCTAATACCAGCGCCCTAGCAACCCAACAGACTTATGGCTTCAACCCCGTTACACCTTAACGACGAGCGTCAGGTCTCTAATCACAAAAGGATAAATAGGCGACGGACTTTTGCCCCAACCAGAGAAAAAGAGTTGGCCAATGAAGGAAAAATAAATCGATCTCGTATCGCGTAGCGATACGAGATCGATTTATTTTTCCCAAATTTTTCCGACGATCTTTTTTGGCAGCTTTGGCAACAGCATGAAGATTATTTGTATCGGCGCTGTCTCGAGTGGATGAATGGCAACCCCACTGAGGCTGAAGATGCCTTGAGTACGGCTATGCTCAAGGCGAAGGAAAAGATGGCACAATGGGTGGGAGCAATTGATAATGTGAAGGGGTGGCTGACTCAGTTGACTCGGAACCTCTGCATCGATATTCACCGCAGACGCAGAACTCAAGCGGTGGAGAGTCTGGAAAATATAGAAAATGTAGAAAATATAGAAGTTTTGAGGAAGTCTGGGGAATCGGAAACTCCAGAAAGTTTCTTAGAAGCAGAGGAGGAAAAAATTGTTGTCCGTCGGGCGATCGCTCGTTTACCGAACCGACTGCGGGAGACCTTTCTCCTGCACTTCAAACGCGAACTTTCTTATCAAGAAATTGCGGATCGACAGAATATTTCTTACGCCAATGTCCGCAAGCGCGTTTCCCAGGCGCGAGGAATTTTGAAACAGGTATTAAGGGAATATTTTGTTTTATCCCCCCAACCCCCCTTGGGAAGGGGGGCTATTGAGGTTTTATCCCCCCAACCCCCCTTGGAAAGGGGGGC
>NZ_JAJENT010000210.1:0-737 GCF_035615515.1 Phormidium sp. CCY1219 | reverse complement strand
ATTTCTCGGTTAGAAAACTTAACTCAAACCTTGAAACAACGAGAAGCCGATGCAGAGATTTCCGGTGGAAATCCGATTAGCACTTCCTTAATGGAACGGCTAGAAACCCTGACCGAAAGCTTGAAGAATCAGGAAAATGCAACTCCCGTCAGCGAGAATACTTCGGCTTTAATTGCGCGAGTCGAAGATATGGTAGTGCGAGAAGCACCCCCCGCACCGGCTGAACCGGAAACCTTTGAATTTTCCGAAACTTCTCAACCATTAGTTGGTGTTATCGAGACCGGATTTAGTGCCAATAATCCCGATATTGACTATTCCCGGATTATTTTAGGCCAAGACCGGGTGGATGGAGATGATAACCCGTTGTTGGCAGAAGGTGAAGGCAACGAACATGGCACCCATGTGTTAGGATTGATTGCCGCTCAAAAAGACAATGGAATTGGCATTGATGGGATTAATCCCGATGCGCCGATTTGGGCGGGACGCGCGATCGGTTCTGGCAAATGGGCCGAATCGCTAGTAGAATTTGTGGATGCAGCGAAAGCGTCAGGTCAACCCAATGCGGTGGTGAATTTGAGTATGGATTTGACTCAAATAGATGCTGAGGGGAATGTGACGACTCGTTATGAGTTTACGCCTCAAGAACGAGCGGCGATCGAGTATGCACGTCAGAATAACGTCATGATTGTGGCCGCTGCTGGGAATGACGGTGGTGTGATGTCGGCGTTGGGTCAAGC
>NZ_JAJENT010000209.1:0-30621 GCF_035615515.1 Phormidium sp. CCY1219 | reverse complement strand
AAGGCCCTTTTGGAACCTTACCCTGCCCACGTTTCGGAGATTTTCCTTGACTTTTGGCAGGAACGAATCGCACGTTACTTTCGTATTTTACAATACCCACAAGTATAGCCACCGAGAGGGGGGAGAATGAAGCTACCCGAATCCAGTCGAATCCAGTTGACTCCAGATTTGAATATCTGTCGCATTTTAAACGGGATGTGGCAGGTTTCTGGCGGTCACGGACGCATCAACCGCAAACAAGCGATCGCATCCATGTTTGACTATATGGATGCCGACTTTACCACCTGGGACTTAGCAGACCATTACGGACCAGCAGAAGATTTTATCGGCGAATTTCGCCAGCAAATCATCCACCAGCGCGGTCCAGAGGCCCTCGCCAACCTGCAAGCCTTTACCAAATGGGTGCCGAGACCCACTAAAATGACCCGTCAGGTGGTGGAGGAAAATATCGATATTTCTCGTCAGCGCATGGGCGTAGAATCCCTAGACTTGATGCAGTTTCACTGGTGGGAATATGGCAACCCGAATTACCTCGATGCCCTCAAATACATGGCAGAACTGCAGGCGGAAGGGAAAATCAAGCATTTGGCGCTTACCAATTTCGACACGGAACATTTAAAAATTATCCTGGATAGCGGCATTAATATTGTCTCCAACCAAGTGCAGTTTTCCGTGCTCGATCGCCGTCCAGAAGTGAAAATGGTAAAGTTTTGCCAGGAAAACAATATCAAACTCTTCGCCTACGGCACCCTAGGCGGCGGTTTATTTTCCGAAAAATATTTAGGCAAGTCGGAACCGGGTTGGGGAATGTTCCAGACTGCTTCTTTGAATAAATACATGAATATGGTTAAGGCGTGGGGCGACTGGACATTATTTCAATCCTTGTTGCAAACCCTGAAAGAGATTGCCGATAAGCATGGGGTGAGTATTGCCAATGTAGCGGTTAGGTATGTGTTGGAAAATCCAGCGGTAGCCGGTGCGATCGTGGGCGCGCGCTTGGGCGTTTCTCAACATATCGAAGACAATGCCAAGGTGTTTGAGTTTAGTTTAGATGCAGAAGATGTAGAAAAAATTCAGGCAATTGGGGAGCGATCGCGCAATTTATTCGAGTTAATTGGCGACTGTGGCGACGAATATCGGCGCAGATAGAAAAAGCCCCACAACCCCGATATTATTGTGCGAGAAATAGTCGCCCAAAAAATGAGTCCGCCAAGGCGGACGCCAACTTGGTTCGGCGCGATTTCAATCGAGCGCATTTTATGTTCTTATCGCTCCAGTTGTCAAGATTCATAGGAGAAAAATGGCCAAAAAACTGATTAAAATTGTACTGCTGGCAGTGGTAACCATCGCCCTGACTATTCAGCCACCGGCGATCGCGGCAGAACTGGCAAACGGCGCGCAAATTTTCACCGTGCAATGTGCCGGCTGTCATCCCAATGGCGGGAACATCATTCGCTGGTGGAAACCCCTGAAAAAAGGTGCGTTGAAACGGAATCATTTAGAAACCTTGGAGGCGATCGCCGCATATGTGGCGCGGGGCAAAAACCCGATGCCAGCCTATCGCGATCGCTTAAATGACAAAGAACTCGAAGATGTCTCCGCCTACGTATTGCAACAAGCCGAACGGGGGTGGAAATAAGCGGTAATTTGGCAACAAAAAGAGCGGCAGATTGACCGAGGAAAATCTGCCGCTAGGTTTTTACCTCTACGAATAATTTGCAAAAAGCCGATGGCGGGACTCGAACCCGCGACCGCCTGATTACGAATCAAGTGCTCTACCAACTGAGCTACATCGGCGCGTTTCACAATAGTTTATTATAACAGAATGTTTGGCGATTGGCTAGCGGTGCGGCAAAAAATTTTTTTTCCCCTCGCTTACGCCGAACTGCCGCTTACGCCTGTGACCACAGCCGCCCCGATTAAATGGGCGAGGCGCAAGGCTTCTGGCACTTTGCCGCAGTCAGTCACTCGTTGCAGTGCCGAGGCAGCGATCGCCGGATCTTCCCCGCAGACTTGGAAAAAAAACGGCGGCACGTGATAAATCGCCCCCGCCCGCTGTAAAATCGACAAGCGTCGCTCGAAATGTGGCAACCGGGACATTGCCTCTTTCATGGGTGGCAATCGCGGATGGCGGCGCATCACGGCGACACAGGGCAGTTGCAATCGGTCCTGCAACCGGGGCAAGTCCACCAAGTTAAACCCGCCAAACCCAATCCCATCGAGCAAAACCAGGTGCAATTGCGGCAGGAATTTGCTGCCAATCAGCAGCTCGCAGAGGGTATCCGTGGCATCAAAGCCATCTTGGGTCACTTCCCCCCACAGCATCCCCTCGAAGCGAGTACCGGCGCACACCACCCCCGCGATCGCCACCTTGCCCCCAGCACCGCGAAGAAACGGCGCATCGTCAAACCCAATCACCCGAATGGTACGATTTTGTCGGAGTAAATCTTCCAGCTTCACGGCTTCTCTCAGTCAGTATATCCCTCATTCCCTCGTTCCTAGGCTCCCGCCTGGAACCCCACCGAGGCTCCGCCTCATCATAACAATTTGCCAAATAATCGGTCCGCTTGCTTATTATAAATTTCATGTTAACCTTAACCCAACATTTGCCACCGGACGAGGACGCGGTAACTCACTTTACCCTTTCCCTCACCGCAGAGGATCGCACCCGCAGTCGCCATCGGTTTACCACTGAGGAAGGACAAGCGGTTTATGTGAAATTGCCCCGAGGAACGGTTCTACGCGATCGCGATCGCTTAGCAACCGAAACCGGGGAAATTCTCGTCCTCGTCATCGCCAAACCCGAACCGGTTTTAACCGTTACCGGCAACAGCGCGATCGACTTAGTGCGCGCCGCATATCATTTGGGAAATCGTCACGTTTCCTTAGAAATTACGGCAACTTATTTGCGCTTAGAAGTAGATTCCGTGTTAAAATCCATGTTGCAACAATTTGGCTTAACCGTCATCGAAGAAGTGGCTCCTTTTGCACCGGAAATCGGCGCATATGGTCACCACCACGGACATTAAAAACCCGCGAGAAGCGGGGAAATTAAACCGGTTGGCTTCAGGGAGAAAAAATCAATTGACGGGAGAAAAAACCCTCGGTCATGTTAACCCCAACTGCCTTATTATCCTTACTGCAATTTGCCAGTCCTGGCTTACCCGTCGGCGCTTACAGTTATTCGGAAGGATTAGAAACCCTGGTAGAGCGAGAAATTGTTGGCGATCGCCACAGTTTGGCAGAGTGGATCGAGTGGGAATTGCGCGGGGGAACGATTCGCGTCGATGCGGCGGTAATGCTGCGATCGCACCGCAGTTTTGCCCGAGGCGATATCGCGCAATTGCAATACTGGAATGCCTGGTTATCGGCGGCCCGAGAAACCGAAGAACTGCGCGAACAAAGTTGGCAGATGGGCAATAGTTTGCTGCAGTTATTGTTCGCCATGCTGCCGGAAAAATTGCCAGAATTGCCGGAAATCTTTGCCGAAACCCCCTGCAATTTTGCGATCGCCTTTGGCATGGCAGCGGTTGCGGAGCAAATTCCCGAAGAAACTGCCGCGATCGGCTACTTGCACAGTTGGGCATCCAATCTCATCACTGCCGGGGTGAAACTCATTCCCCTGGGGCAAACTGCCGGACAACAGCTATTATTAAACTTACAACCGATGCTGATAGCCTCGACCCAAGAAATTCTCGCTTTAGAGGATAATAATCTCAGCAGTTGTAGCTGGGGGTTGTCATTGGCGAGTATGCAACACGAAACCCTCTACAGCCGCTTATTTAGAAGTTAAATTCCCAGAGTCAGGTAAAATTAAAATTCTACATCGTGAAAGTAAAAATGACCATGAATGCGTTTCGGGTGGGAATAGCAGGACCCGTGGGGTCGGGGAAAACGGCATTAGTGGATGCCTTGTGCAAAGGGATGCGCGATCGCTACAATTTAGCCGTGGTGACGAATGATATTTATACCCAAGAAGATGCCCAGTTTTTGGTGCGATCGCAGGCATTAGCCGGGGATCGGATTGTAGGGGTCGAAACCGGGGGATGTCCTCATACGGCAATTCGCGAAGATGCCTCTATCAATTTAGCGGCGATCGAACAGCTAGAACAGCGGATAGCCCCATTAGACCTGGTATTTCTCGAAAGTGGTGGAGACAATCTCGCCGCCACATTTAGTCCCGAATTAGTGGATTTAACCCTTTACGTCATCGATGTTGCCGCCGGGGATAAAATTCCGCGAAAAGGCGGTCCGGGGATTACCAAATCCGATTTGTTGGTTATCAATAAAATCGACTTAGCGCCCCTGGTGGGAGCAGATTTAAGAGTGATGGAACGGGATGCGAAAAAAATGCGCGGTCATAAACCGTTTATTTTTACCAATTTGAAAACCAAAGAAGGATTAGAAGGGGCGATCGCATTTATCGAGGAGAACATGGGTTAACCCTTGCCGTAGGTGAGCATTGCCCACCGTCTGAAAAAATTCTGTAGTCAAAACTACAATTGCCCAGATTAACCATCCTTTAATATCGAGGGTGGCGATCGCAAGCTGATTTCGATAGGAGTTGACTCGCAAAATGACAAAAAAATTTGGTCGGCGGAAATTTTTATGGTACGGTTCTGCCGCATTGGGAAGCAGTTTTCTACTCAAAGCTTGTAGCGACAATCCCGCTGCAGAAACCAACGCCTCAACCACTCAATCCACGGAATCCGAAAGTGCGGGTGAGGGAAACACGATTAAAGTCGGCATTTTGCATTCCCTTAGCGGGACAATGGCAATTAGCGAAAAAAGCGTCGTGGACGCCGAATTACTAGCGATCGAACAAATCAATCAAGCCGGCGGAATTCTCGGCAAAAAAGTAGAAGCGATCGTCGAAGACGGCGCATCAGATTGGCCCACCTTTGCCGAAAAAGCCAGCAAATTAATCGACCGAGATAACGTCGTCACCGTATTTGGCTGCTGGACCAGTGCCTCGCGCAAAGCCGTTTTACCCGTCTTTGAATCCAAAAACCACATGCTGTGGTATCCGGTACAATACGAAGGTCAGGAATGTTCTAAAAATATATTCTACACCGGCGCAGCCCCCAACCAACAAATCGAACCCGCCGTAGATTGGCTACTAGAAAATAAAGGCAATAAATTCTTCCTCATCGGGTCGAACTACGTCTTTCCGCGCACCGCAAACACGATTATCAAAGCCCAACTCGCCGCCCAAGGCGGAGAAACCGTGGGAGAAGACTATATCGAACTCGGCGGCACAGAAGTCACCCCAATTATTACCAAAATTAAAGCCGCTTTGCCCGAAGGAGGGGTCATTTTTAACACCCTCAACGGCGATAGTAACGTGGCCTTTTTTAAACAACTGCAAGGGGCGGGATTAACCCCAGATAAATATCCTACCATGTCCGTGAGCATTGCCGAAGAAGAAGTCAAAGCGATCGGATCTGAATATCTCCAAGGGCACTATGCCGCCTGGAACTATTTCCAAACCGTAGACACCCCAGAAAACCAGAAATTTGTCGAAGCATTTAAAGCCAAATATGGCTCCGATCGCGTCACCAACGATCCGATGGAAGCGGCATATATCATGGTCAACCTCTGGAAACAAGCGGTGGAAAAAGCCGGGAATGCAGCGGATCTCGAAGCAGTGAGAAAAGCCGCATGGGGGCAAACCTTCCAAGCGCCAGGAGGCATCGTCAAATTATCCCCCAACAATCACCTGGCGAAAACCGTGCGGATCGGTGAAGTGGGGGAAGATGGCATGTTTAAAATTATCTATGCCACCGAAGCACCCGTAGAGCCAATTCCCTGGAATCAATATGTTGCCGAAACCAAAGGATTTGCCTGCGATTGGTCCGAGCCGACAAAAGGTGGAAAATACAAAATGGAAGGGGTTTAAAGGAATTTAGCATGAACCGTAGGGTGGGCATTGCCCACCACAAACGAACTCAAACGTAGGCCAATTGAAAACCCAAACCCCTGAATTAAATGGAATTATTTCTCACCAGTGTATTTAACGGGATAAGTGTTGGGGCGGTGTTGTTAATTGTCGCCCTGGGCTTGGCGATCGTGTTTGGCATCATGGGCGTCATTAACCTGGCGCATGGAGAATTGATGATGCTGGGGGCTTACACCACCTTTGTGGTGCAAAATGGCTTTAAATTTTTGGGCGATGTGGGGGTAGAAATTTACATTATTTTTGCCTTGCCCTTGGCGTTTTTAGTTGCCGCTGGGGTGGGATTAATCTTAGAAAAGGGGGTGATTCGCTATCTTTACGGACGTCCCCTGGAAACCCTGCTGGCTACCTGGGGGGTAAGTTTGATTTTGCAGCAATTTGTCCGCAGCGTCAGTTGGGCGATGGTTGTGGGAATTGCGGTGTTTTGCCTGCTGTTTTTTGGCGGATTTTGGGCGATAAAGCGGTGGGGAAAGTGGCGCAGAATTCCCCAATGGATGGGGGCGGTCATGTTGCCCTTATCGGCGGGCATTGCGATCGCCGCCAGTGTGGGGTTGGGGCAGATATTTAAGTTAGGCGCAACTCAGCCTTGGTTTGGGGCGCAAAATGTAGATGTAACCGCACCGAGTTGGTTGCGCGGCGGGTTGCCGGTGGGCAATTTTCAACTGCCTTACGCGCGGTTGTTTATTATTGGGTTAACGATTGTTTGTGTGGTGGCGATTTACCTATTTTTGTTGCGATCGCCCTGGGGATTGCGAATTCGCGCCGTGACCCAAAATCGCAGCATGAGCGCTTGTTTGGGCATTCCCACTCAAACTGTGGATGCCCTGACGTTTGCCCTGGGTTCCGGGTTAGCTGGAGTGGCCGGCTGTGCGATTAGTTTGCTCGGTTCCGTCGGTCCGAATACGGGACAAAATTATATCGTAGATGCCTTTATGGTGGTGGTCGTCGGTGGCGTGGGCAAACTCATCGGAACCGTGGTTGCTGCATTGGCGATCGGGACTTTAAATTATTGCATTGGTTCGGGAATTTTACCTGTCATTTTAGCCCCGATTCCGCCCCTGGCTGAATTTTTGGAATTTTTTGCCACCACCAGTATGGCCAGAGTGATGGTATTTGCGTTAATTATTCTCTTCCTTCAGGTGCGTCCTGCTGGTCTTTTCCCGCAAAAAGGTCGCGCGGTGGACGCTTAAGAAAGAAGGGGTGAAAACAGGAGAAATAGAAGGGAGAGGCAAGTCTGATGGAAGAGGAAAAACAAGGGGAACAAGGCCAGGAAATGACGGAGGAGCGAGAGGAAATTGCAGAATATGGAATCAGGAATTTAAACTTTATTCAAAAAGTATCGAATTTTTCTAGACAGCGATCGCGCCTGATGGAAGCCGCCATTGTGGGAGCGATCGCCCTGATTTTAATTATCGTCATGCCCCTGGTACTCTCCAGCTTTCGCCTAGAACTGTTGCATCGCTATTTAGCCTTAGCGATCGCCGCTTTGGGAATCGATTTGATTTGGGGATACACGGGCATGTTGAGTTTGGGACATGGGGTGTTTTTTGCATTAGGCGGATATGCGATCGCCATGCACCTGAAATTACAATTTCCTGCCAACGCCAGCAGTCAGCTTCCCAACTTTATGACCCTTTATGGCATCAACGAACTGCCTTGGTTTTGGCAACCCTTTCATTCCTTTCCCTTCACCCTGTTGGCGGTATTTCTGATTCCCGCCTTATTAGCCGGCATCCTCGGCTATCTCGTTTTCCGCAACCGCATCCGAGGGGTGTATTTTTCCATTTTAACCCAAGCCACAACCATTATCTTTTTTAACTTCTTCAACGGTCAACAAGAACTGATTAACGGCACCAATGGATTAACGAACTTTAACACCCTGCTCGGATTTCCCGTCAACGACGCCAAAACCCAGTACGGTTTCTATATTTTAACCGTGGTGTTACTAGCCGGCGCTTATGCCCTCTGTCGCGGGTTGACCAGCGGGCGATTTGGACGCTTGCTAATTGCCATTCGCGACGATGAAAGTCGCGTGCGGTTTTCTGGCTACAATCCCACCGGATTTAAAGCCCTGGTGTTTGCCATTTCCGGCGCATTAGCGGGCATTTCTGGGGCTATGTTTACCCTCAGAAGCGGGATTATTTCCCCCGAAGCAATGGCGATCGACTTTTCCATCGCAATGGTGATTTGGGTCGCCGTCGGGGGGCGCGGCACCTTAGTGGGAGCCATTCTCGGAGCTGTGTTAGTCAACGCTTCCAAAAGTTTATTTAGCGAACAATTCGCCGATATTTGGCTCTTTTTCCAGGGGGCATTATTCCTGTTTGTGGTGATGGTGCTGCCAAACGGAATTGTCGGGTGGTTGCGCCAATCCAGTGGGGAATTTGTTCGCCGAGTGATTCGCCATCCCCGCTATGTCATTACCTATCCCAGCTTAGAAGAAGACCCAGAAGTGCAGGGGGAACGAGAAAATTTAGAACCGCGATCGTAACCAGTCCCAAACCCAGAGGTACAGCGTGAGTGCGAGAATTCTAGAAATCGAAAACTTAACCGTGAGTTTTGACGGATTTAATGCCTTAAACCAGCTCAATTTTAACATGGAAGCCGGGGAGCTGCGCGTAGTCATCGGGCCAAATGGAGCCGGAAAAACCACCTTTTTAGATGTCATCACCGGCCAGGTGAAACCCACCGCAGGACGAGTCCTATTTAAAGGGAAAAACCTGCGGTCTTACTCCGAACATCAAATCGCCCGCCTCGGTATCGGACGCAAATTTCAAACCCCCCGGGTTTATCTCAACCTCACCCCTCGGGAAAACTTAGAACTATCGGTCAATCGCCAGAAAAATGTATTCGCTACTTTGCTGAAAAAGCCCACCTCTGGAGAACGAAAAACCGTCCGCAGCTTGTTAGAAACTATTGGCTTAGTTGCCAAATCCGATATCAAAGCCGGATTGCTTTCTCACGGGGAAAAACAATGGTTGGAAATCGGGATGCTGGTGGCTCAGTCTCCCGATTTGTTGCTGGTGGACGAACCGGTGGCTGGCTTAACCGATGAAGAAACCCGAATTACGGGCGAATTGCTGCTGTCTTTGGCAGAAAGTCACTCGATTATTGTCATCGAACACGATATGGAATTCGTGCGACAAATTGCCCGGAAAGTCACGGTGTTGCATGAAGGTTCCCTATTGTGCGAAGGGACAATCGAAGAAGTGCAAAATGACCCGCGCGTTATCGAGGTTTATTTGGGAACTGCGCCAGAAGATGCGGCCTAAGTTATCGGTTAGAGCCGGGTTTGGAGGCAGCGCCTTCCCTGTTTCGTACCCAGACAGGGGAAACCAGCACAACGAGCAATTTGTTGTAAAATTATATTGTGCTGTGCGAGCTTATAGGGCGCTACTGAAGTAAAAACAGGATAAATTAAACGCAAACAATGAGCGAAGAAATCAAGGCAAATTTACCTCAATTAGACATATCGGGTTTAAATGTGTATTATGGCGAAAGCCACATTTTGCGGGATGTAGATTTGAGCGTTCCGCCCGGGAAAATGGTGTGTCTCATCGGGCGCAATGGCGTGGGGAAAACCACCTTATTAAAAACCGTGATGGGGTTAATCCAACCGCGCGAGGGACAGATTGATTTTGCGGGAAACAATCTGCGAGGAAAAACGCCCGATCGCCGTGCGAAAATGGGCATTGCCTACGTGCCGCAAGGGCGGGAAATCATGCCCCGACTGACGGTGAAGGAAAATTTAATTTTGGGTTTAGAAGCTTGTGCGAAACCTCCGAAAACCCCCGGGATTCCGGCGGAAATTTTCGAGTTATTTCCGGCGTTAAAACCCATGTTAAACCGCATGGGAGGCGATTTGAGTGGGGGACAACAGCAACAATTGGCGATCGCCCGGGCGTTGATGGGGCGTCCTCGTTTGCTGCTACTCGACGAACCCACCGAAGGCATTCAACCCTCGATTATCCTGGAAATTGAAGCCGCCGTGCGTCGCATTATCCAGTCTACGGGTATCTCGGTGCTGCTTGTCGAACAACACCTGCATTTTGTCCGACAGGCGGATTGGTATTATGCTATGCAAAAGGGCGGAATCGTCGCCGCCGGTGCCACGAATGAACTCAGCAATGATGTCATTCAGCGGTTTCTCGCGGTTTGAATTGCGAAAAATTCCCATGTCTCTCATTCGGAATCGATCCGTGAGGGGATTTCCCTTGTCGATCGCCTTGCTACCCATGAACGAACAGCTCAAAAGACGAATTTATATTATTTTAGATGTGGCTGGGGCGAGCGATCGCCTCAGTCAATTATTCGATGTTTTTATTATTTCCCTCATTTTACTCAATGTGGTTGCCGTTGCCTTAGAAACCGTAGACTGGATAACGGCTGAATTTTCTGATGCTTTTCAATCCTTTGAAACGTTTTCCGTCACGGTTTTTACCCTAGAATATATTCTGCGGGTATGGTCTTGTAACGCTTCTCCGCGATTCCGCCATCCGGTGTGGGGGCGGCTGAAATACACCCTCACGCCTTTAGCTTTAATCGATTTAATCGCAATTATCCCGTTTTATTTGCCGTTTTTATTCGTAGATTTACGAATTATCCGCGCCTTGCGCTTGTTTCGGTTATTGCGGCTATTCAAACTCGGTCGCTATTCTAAATCATTACGCACCCTAATTAAAGTTATTTTTTCAAAAAGAGAAGAACTGATTTTAACCTTTTCGGCGGTGATTTTGCTATTGCTCGCGGCGTCGAGTATTATTTACTTTGCCGAACATGAAGCGCAACCGGAAGCATTTCCTCATATTCCCGCAGCAATGTGGTGGGGCGTGGTGACATTAACCACTGTGGGCTATGGTGATGTGTATCCCGTCACCGCGATCGGCAAGGTATTCGGTGCCGGGGTTGCTATGTTGGGTATCGGCATTTTTGCCTTACCGGCAGGCATCCTGGCATCTGGTTTTTCTGAAGAAATTGCCGCGAGAAAAGAGCGACGCAAAAAAATAATCCGACCACCTCAAATTTGTCCTCACTGTGGAAAAAATATCCATGAACCGCCAAAATAACTCCATTGCTTTTTCTCCAGAACGGGGAGAAAATACCGCCGCCGGATGGCATGGCAAGGTGGAATTAGGGTATCGCAATTGCGGCGGTGCCACCAAACTGATGCGCGATCGCGTCCAAGCGCCGTTGAAAGTTCAGCGCCCCTTTTATCCAGAGGGAAACGCCATTTGTCATAGCGTAATTTTGCACACTGCCGGCGGAATTGTCGGCGGCGATCGCCTCTCGCAAGATATTCGCCTCGAACCCAATTCTCATGCTTTGATTACCACAGCATCGGCGGCAAAACTGTATCGCAGTGAGGGAGAAACTGCTACTCAAAAAATTAGCATTATTGTGGAAAAAGATGCGGTGTTGGAGTGTTTGCCCCAGGAAATGATTGTGTTTGACGGAGCGATTTATCGGCAAGAGATGCGGGTAGAATTAGCGCCGGGTGCCCGGGTTTTGTTGTGGGAAATTAGCCGATTTGGGCGCAGTGCCAGGGGGGAAACGTTCCGGCGGGGACATTGGCGATCGCACAGTGAAATTTGGCAAACCGGACGACCCTTGTGGATCGACCGACAACAGGCGATCGGGTCTGCAGCGGCGATCGCGACTCCCAACCGCCTAGCATGTCGCCCAATTGTAGCTACGCTAGCCTGGGTAGGAGAACCCGTGACCCGACACCTCGTCCAGCAAGCGCGCAGTCTGTTCCCCGAGAAAGGCGGCGAAGTCGGTGTCACCCGCCTCACCGACGGATTATTATGTCGATATCGCGGCGATTCCACCGCAGAGGTGCGACACTGGTTTACAGACATTTGGGAACTCCTGCGCCTATCCTTCTTACACCGTCCCAGTTGCCCCCCGCGCGTTTGGCCTTTGTAAACTGAAGCAAAATTCCATGAAACCCCATCAATTGCCCATCGAAATTCCCCTTGACAAAATTGCCGAATTCTGCCAACACAATGACATCCAAAAACTCTCCTTGTTCGGGTCAGTTCTGCGCGATGACTTTTCCCCGGAAAGCAATATCGATTTTCTGGTAGAATTTATGCCAGATAAAAGCATCGTTTTTTTTGGGCTAGTCGGGATGGAAATCGAACTGACGGAAATGTTAGGACGAAAAGTAGATTTGCGAACCCCATAAGAACTCAGTCGCTATTTTCGCCAGCAGGTTCTCGACTCCGCCGAGGTGATTTATGTTCGTGGATAACCGAACTCGTTTATCGCCGAACTAGAACCCATTATCGAATCTGAACCACAGGAATAATCATGCAACTCTCACCGCAAGAAAAAGACAAATTACTGGTATTTACCGCTGCGTTACTAGCGGAACGCCGCAAAGACAAAGGCTTAAAACTCAATTATCCAGAAGCCGTGGCCTATATTTCTGCAGCCATTCTCGAAGGGGCAAGAGAAGGACGAACTGTGGCAGAATTAATGAGTTATGGCACCACCTTGCTCACCCGGGAGCAGGTGATGGAAGGGGTACCGGAAATGATAACCGAAGTGCAGGTAGAAGCCACCTTTCCCGACGGCACAAAATTGGTCACGGTTCACAATCCGATTCGGTAATTATATTGGCGAAACTCGTTCAAATTTCAGAAAACAGAGGTGAATATGATACCCGGAGAATATATCGTTAAAGCGGGAGAAATCGAGTTAAATGCGGGTCGAGAAACCCTGCGGCTGACGGTGGCCAATGCAGGCGATCGCCCGATTCAAGTAGGGTCGCATTTTCATTTTTACGAAGTGAATGAAGCCCTGCACTTCGAGCGCGATCGGACCCAAGGAATGCATCTGAATATTCCCGCCGGCACTGCAGTGCGCTTCGAGCCAGGAGACGATCGCGAAGTGGAATTAGTCCCCTTTGTCGGCACTCGTCAGATTTACGGCTTCAATCAGAAAATCAACGGTTCTCTCGAGCGCTAACACTAACTCGCTCTGTAGCCGAGACTACCTCAATTCTGCCAAAATTTCCTTACTCTAAAATAGATCTGGAAAGCAAACCTCATCGCAAATGCACCGGGGTTTGTTTTTCCCGATTGACTTGTAAATTGAATTGGAAATTTATTCCCAATGGTAGATGCGAAACAGAAAAATTCTCCCCCGCATGTGGTCATTATTGGCGGCGGATTTGGGGGACTCTATACGGCCCAGGCACTCGGGCGCGCTCCCGTGGAAGTCACCTTAATCGATAAGCGAAATTTCCATTTATTTCAGCCCCTTCTGTATCAAGTGGCAACTGGCAGTTTGTCTCCGGGGGATATTGCTTCTCCGTTGCGCGGCGTCCTCAGTCGCAATAAAAATACGAAAGTGCTGATGGAAGAAGCGGTAGATATCGACCCACAGGAGCAAAACGTCATCCTGAAAGGTAAAGAATTGAGCTATGATTTTTTAATTGTAGCCACGGGAGTTAGCTATCATTATTTTGGCAACGAACAGTGGAGAGAAAAAGCACCGGGATTAAAAACCGTCGAAGATGCCTTAGAAGTGCGGCGGCGGATTTTGATGGCATTTGAAGCCGCAGAAAAAGAACCGGATCCGGAGAAACGAAAAGGCTGGTTAACCTTTGCGATCGCCGGTGGAGGACCGACGGGAGTGGAATTAGCCGGGGCGATCGCCGAATTAGCCCACAACACGTTAAAAGAAGATTTCCGCACCATTGACCCGACCAGCACGCGAATTTTATTGCTCGAAGGGATGGATAGAATTCTGCCTCCTTACCCGCCAGAATTATCCGCAAAAGCCGAAGAATCTCTTCGCAAATTAGGCGTGACGGTACAGACCAATAGCTTAGTGACGAATGTTGCGGATGATGCCGTTACGGTTCGCCGAGGCGATCGCGAAGAAGTTATTCCCACGCGCACCTTACTCTGGGCCGCCGGTGTCAAAGCATCGGAAATGGGACAAGTTTTGGAAAACCGCACCGATGCCAAACGCGATCGGGCCGGACGAGTTATCGTGGAAGCTGATTTAAGCCTTCCCAACGCGCCGAATATTTTTGTTATTGGCGACTTGGCTCATTACGCTCATCAAGATGGCAAACCCCTCCCCGGCGTCGCCCCCGTCGCTATGCAAGAAGGCGAATATGTTGCGAAACTGATTAAACACCGTCTCAAAGGACAAGATTGCCCGCCTTTTCAGTATGTGGATTTTGGCAGTTTAGCTGTCATTGGACGCAATGCAGCCGTCGTGGATCTGGGATTTGTGAAATTTTCCGGTTTTCTCGCGTGGCTGTTTTGGGTTTTCGTCCATATCTACTTTTTGATTGAATTTGACAACAAATTAATCGTAATGATTCAATGGGCATGGAACTACTTTACCCGCAAGCGAGGCGCTTGTTTGGTGACCGGACAGGATGAAAAAATGCGGGTAGAAATTGAAGAGGGCGGCACCTACACTATCCCAGAAACAACGGAATCGCCCATCGAAGTGTAACAAAAATTCGGGGTGGGCTTTTTTGCCCACCCCTTGCACAGATAAATTGAATCCTAGGCAACCCCCGGACTAAAATATTATTTTTTCTCCCAAATCGGGCGCTTCTTCGTTGTGTGGTAAAATATCGAGAACGCGATCGAGTTCGGTAATTTCAAACAGGTAAACAAGCGACATTTTCATATTGCACAAACTTAAGCGGCGTCCGGTTTTCAGCGCCAGTCGATGGGCCGCAACCAGAGACATCAACCCGGAATGATCCGCAGAATTCACCTCGCTTAAATCGATAAACCAGCGCTTGTGTTTTTCCCAAGCTAAGCGCGCTACCTTTTGCTGTAGCATCGCCGCTACTTTTACATCTAAATTGCCCTGGGGTTGCAACACCACATTCATGCTCACTCCTCTGTGTCATCTGAGAGTACAAGGATCCAACCGCTGGGGGAGGCCCGCTGGTTGCGTAGAAGCACGCATTTCGTCCCCCCAGTGCTTTCATAATATCCGTAATTGCTCGGTTGCGCTCAGTGATTTGAGACAGTGGGGGCGGTGATAATTTTCTCTGGCGAATGTGATTGCGATCGCAGCGATCGCCGGTTCTCCTACTGGATCCAAAGCAACTGTGACCCTGGTCACAGGCCCCTCGGCATTGATGTCATCAAAACATGACTCCCAGCTCACAGGGACTCGCGATCGCGCTCACTCTTTTCCCGTGACGAATATCATCTTTTCTCACGACGTAAATCACTGGCTATTCAACAAAAATCGCTGACAATTAAAAATGTAAATACATCGAAATACCGAAGTCCCCTTCCTTTCCCCAAGTTCTCAGTTGGCAAAACACCAATTGCAGAATTGGCGCGATGAGGAAAAGACTTTCGGACAAATGCTTTAAATACTGTTTTACAACTGCCTTACTCTAGTTTAGTCACTCCCATCTAATTTTGGAACTCTTAGCATCCTCATGCTCGCTCAACTCGGCTCAACTGCCGAGTTTTTTTATCAGATAATGTTTCGGTACGCTGCATTCTCAAACTCGTAGAAACTGTAGGGTGGGCAATGCCCACCCATTCACGATTTCTGGTTCCCCCCAGGAGAAAACCTTCTCCCCGAGACTCCGCCTCCCCCCAGTCACCCATTGGAAACCGAGGGTTTTATCGCTCCAGATTAAGCCGCCCGATCGCCAATTAACTGCATCGGGACGCGCCCCCCACCAAAATAGGTGCGCTGAAAATAGCGATCGTAGCGCGTTCCATTTCTCAACCGATTGATTTTCACCCCACTATAACCGCCGCGACGGGTGGAATGAATAAACCGATAATTCCCGAGATAAATTCCCACATGAGTCGCCAAGCGGCGGTTCTCGCTAAAAAATACTAAATCCCCCGGTTGTAACTCATCAATATTTCGCAAACTGCCCGCCACCGGTTGGGTGTAAAGCTTTTGCTGATAGGCATCTCTGGGTAAATAAATATTCCCGGCGCGAAAAACAGTTTGCACGAATCCGCTACAATCCAAACGAGTGCCTACCGTTCCTCCCCACAAATAGCGTCCGCCGCCAAGCGCCCCTTGGGGTAAAAACTGTTTGGCAATCTCCAACAACCGGGGTTTATCCCGAGGAGAATTTTCCGGTAAAATAACATCGCGGCGGTTTAATTGGACTTCGCGATTATCGGGTAAAATGACCGCGATCGCCTCGGATTCTGCCCCCGCTTGCTTGAGGGCTGTATTTGGCATAATTGGACCGATAAAATTCGCCCCGGGTGACGATTGCCGATAGGGCAATCGGGTGCCAAAATACAGGGTTTGCGGGCGATTGAGAGTGCGGGCGATTTGAACTTTCGGCGCAGTAACCCACTGTTCGAACGTATCGCGATCGCATTCTTTTAAATCCTCCCGCTTTATCCAGGCCAAATATCCATCATCTTCAATTCTCACCCGCACGAATCGGCGATCGCCACTATATTGCAGCAATTTCACCGGGGTTCCCAACCGCACTTGAGTGGCTAAATCGGCGATGTCGGTACTGGGTTTGGTGTAGAGATTGCTATAGGGTTTGATAGTAATTCCATAATCCAAATCTACATCATTATAGGGAAATATCGCCACCTGCGATCGCACCCCATTGGCAAAACTCTGGTTGGCCACTCGTTCGATGACATCTCGTTCTTGCCAATCGAAAACTTTCCCGGTTAAAGTCGGCAGATTCTCCTCATAATTAACCCGCAGGTCAAACACCGTGTCCCGATGAATGCGGGAATAAGGGTTTAACCGGGTGGCATTTCTTTCCGCTTTAGGGGTGAGGTCGAAAAATACCTGTCGGCGCTCTAATTTTTGTTGCAGCAAAGATTCCATTTCCGGGGTTAAATTGCGGATAAAGGTTTGCACCTCTCCGGGAATCGCCACAGTGGGAGACGAGAACACAATTACCATAAAAAAAGCGATTAATCCCGCTAAAACGGGAGATTTTTTGACGTTCAATTGACGCAACATGAGGCAGTTGAATGCTAACAAACAGCAAATCGGCAAATAGCCTAGCCAAAAATTCGCCATTTCCTGGGCCGATCCGGAGAGTCGTAGGGTGTGGCCACCGGCGCGATGGAAAATCAACTCTGCCAAGGCCAAGGAGTGATAAACTGAGGGGAAAGTAACGGGTATGAGTAATTCCCCGTGAGGAGTGAAGATGAGCTATCGAATGAATCGTCGCGCCTATGCGGAAACCTATGGTCCCACGGTGGGCGATCGCATCCGTTTGGCGGATACGGAATTATTTATCGAAGTGGAACAAGACTTTACCACCTATGGCGACGAAGTGAAATTTGGCGGCGGGAAAGTCATCCGGGATGGCATGGGACAATCCCCCATTTCTAACGAAGAAGGGGCGGTAGATTTGGCGATTACCAATGCAGTTATCTTAGATTGGTGGGGGGTGGTAAAAGCAGATGTGGGGATAAAAAACGGGAAAATATTTAAAATTGGCAAAGCGGGAAATCCCTACATTCAAGACAATGTAGATATTATTATTGGCCCGGGAACCGAAGTAGTGGCGGGGGAAGGAATGATTCTCACTGCAGGGGGAATTGACGCCCACATTCACTTTATTTGTCCGCAACAAATCGAAGTAGCGATCGCCTCGGGAATCACCACCATGCTGGGTGGCGGAACCGGGCCGGCGACGGGGACGAATGCCACCACCTGCACCCCGGGTCCGTGGAACATTCACCGAATGCTGCAAGCGGCGGATGCCTTTCCGGTGAATCTGGGGTTTCTCGGGAAAGGCAACAGCAGCAAACCGCGCCCCCTAATCGAACAAGTGATGGCGGGGGCGATGGGACTGAAACTGCACGAAGACTGGGGTACCACTCCCGCCGCGATCGATACCTGTCTTGGTGTGGCGGAAGAGTATGACCTGCAGGTTGCCATCCACACCGACACCCTCAACGAGGCGGGTTTTGTAGAAAACACGATCGCCGCTTTTAAAAATCGCACAATTCATACCTATCATACCGAAGGTGCGGGAGGCGGACATGCACCGGACATCATCAAAGTCTGCGGCGAAGCCAACGTGCTACCCTCCTCCACCAATCCCACGCGGCCTTATACTGCCAATACCTTAGAGGAACATCTGGATATGCTGATGGTGTGTCACCACCTCGATCGCAGCATTCCCGAAGATGTGGCCTTTGCCGAATCCCGGATTCGCCGCGAAACCATTGCCGCCGAGGATATTTTGCACGACTTGGGGGCGATTAGCATGATTGCCTCGGATTCTCAGGCAATGGGACGAGTGGGAGAAGTTATCCTTCGCACTTGGCAAACCGCCCATAAAATGAAAGTGCAGCGCGGGTTTCTCCCGCCCCCGGATGGCGCAACTCCCGAGGCAGAACAGGACAACTTCCGGGCGCAACGGTATATCGCGAAATATACTATCAATCCGGCGATCGCCCACGGCATCGCCACCTATGTGGGGTCGATCGAAGAAGGCAAACTGGCAGATTTGTGCCTCTGGAATCCCGCCTTTTTCGGCGTCAAACCCCAACTGGTCATCAAAGGCGGCGCGATCGCCTACGCGCAAATGGGCGATGCTAACGCCAGCATTCCCACCCCGCAACCCATCCACATGCAGCCGATGTTTGGCAGTTTTGCCGGCGATCGCCACGCTACCTGTCTCACGTTTCTCTCCCAAGCCGCCCTAGAATTAGACGTTCCGAGTCAGCTTAACTTGCAAAAACTCGCGGTTCCCGTGTCCGATACCCGCAAAATTCAGAAAACTGACATGAAGCTGAACGGCCTCACTCCCTATATTGAAGTGGATCCGGAAACTTACCAAGTGTGGGCAGATGGGCAATTGCTCGCTTGCGAACCCGCCCGCGAATTGCCCTTAGCTCAACGCTATTTTCTCTTTTAAAGTTTCCCTGGTGGTTGTTGCAATTGCACGCAACAACCCCGGGTAAAAAACTGAGGTTGTCAAACTGCTAATGGAACATTTTCGTCCGATCGCAGCTTACCCATGATATAATATTTGTAGTCGAGGAACTTTGCCGATCGCCGCAGATAATCGCTGCGCTCTTTCGGTAAATCCAGAATAATTTCTTCTTGCACCGTTCCCGGACGAGCGGTTAGCATATAAATCCGTTGGGACAAAAATACCGCTTCTTCCACATCATGGGTAATCATTAAAATAGAAGTGCCCGTCTGGTCCCAGATTTGCAGCAGAAATTGTTGCATCACTTCCTTGGTTTGCACGTCCAAGGCACCAAACGGTTCGTCCATTAATAAAATTTTGGGCTGACAGGCGAGGGCGCGGGCGATCGCCACCCGCTGTTTCATTCCCCCGGACAATTCTCTGGGCAGCGATCGGGCAAATTCCGACAACCCGACAATTTCTAAATAATACGCCACCTGCTGCTCTCGTTGCCTGCGCGAAACCCCTTGCAGTTTTAACCCAAATCCCACATTTTCCGCCACACTCATCCAGGGATAAAGGGTGTAGTTTTGAAATACCATACCGCGATCCGGTGCAGGTCCTTTCACCGACACTCCATCCACTAAAATTTCTCCTTTTGTCGGCATCTCCAACCCGGCAATCAAACGCAGGAACGTCGATTTTCCCGAACCCGACGCCCCCACTACACAGACAAACTCTCCAGTTTCCACATGCAGGTTAATATTTTGCAAAGCCAGCAAACTTCCCCCTCGGCGAGGAAATGCTTTGGTTAAATTGTCAACTTCTAAATGCATGAGTTATTCTCCTCAATTAAAATCAAGGCTGTTTACAGATTTTTTCCTGGGGTATCTGAGAATGCAGCACCTTTCGGTGAATCCATCAGGGAAATGGGTGGTTAAAGAATAAATTCCAGTAAAGCAGAGGTTTTGAACTCGGTTAGGGCGGAAAAGCCGGCTCTAGAAATGGCGAGTTTGAGAATTGCTACCCATTCTAAAACAGTTGTATCGAAATCGGAAGCGACTGGTAGTTCTTTGGTGGTTCCTTCCGGAATGAGGTCGGCGGCGATTTTTCCTTTTCGGCTCATTCCACGATAAATTTTTACCCGATCGCCTACCGCGTTAGTTTGCATGGGTGCCGCACTTTCTGGAAGACTGGCAAACCTCTGTCCCATCATCACGGCATCCGCTCCTAATGCAAAGGCAATTACCGCATCGGAGATGGTTTTCACTCCGCCATCGGCAATTAATGGCACGCCGAGTTCTGTAGTGACTTTAGCACAGTCCCACACCGCAGAAGCTTGCCTTCTACCACAACCGAGCAGTTCCCGCCCTCGGTTGATGGAAGCTGAGGTCATTCCCACCCGAATGGCATCCACGCCGGCTTGAATTAATCCCCGACAATCTTCTGAAAATACTACATTTCCGGAGATGATTTCGAGATGGGGAAAGCGGTGTTTGAGTTCTCGTACCGCTTGCAGGTGCAGATGCGGACTTTGATGTAAGGTGTCTAGTGCAATGACGGAAATTCTATCTTGGAGTAAGGGGGCAATTTCTGAGAGTTGGGTTAAATCCGGTGAGAGAAGAAGACCCAGGCGATCGTCGCGGTGGGGAAAGCGTTCTTTTAGTTCATCGACTAGGGCATATAATTGCGGGGTTTCTCCATAAAAACCATGTAAAATGGGCAATCCTTTGGCTTGAAGCATGGCGAGTGCTAGTTCTTTGCCAATTACGCTGTCCATCGGCGAGGGAACAAACGGTAGTTCAGTGGCAAAGGTTGGCGTTATGTGGGTTTTGATTTCTACATCCTCGGGTCGAACGTTGGAGACTCTGGGAATGACCGAGAGATGAGCGTATTCAAACCCGCAACAAGGGGGCGGAATAATCCGAGAGGTCATGTTAGTTAATTGCTTCTACTGCTGCTTTTAGTAAAGGAGTCAGGCGATGGTAGGGTTTTTTCTGGGTATGTTTTTCATAGAGCCAATCTAAGTAGCGAACCGACACCGCCTCATCGGGTCTGCCATAAAAGACGCGCTGGGGTGCGAGACTCACATAGCGACCGAATTCCACATTGGTGGTCAACCCAGGCAAGGTGGCGATCGCTCTCGGGACCCAAAAGACGATCGCGCTGGCACGTTCTAATCCTTGTTCGTCCCATTCAAATTGCTCGATTTCATCGGGATAAAACGCGCCGGTGGACCATTCGGGCACGATCGCCTGCCCCCTAAATTGCAAGTCCGATAAAATCTGTAATGCTTCCTTGCGCCAGGAGATGACCTCCGCCCTGCGTGGGGTGGGTCCGGCGAGAAAGAGGGAGTTCGACAGATCCTCGGGCAGTGGGCGATCGGTGTACCAAATTTGCATCTGGCAATTCCTCACTTCTGCGATTGTTGGAGAGCGATCGCCACGCCTAATCCTGCGCCACCCCTTGTCCAAAGGTCATTGGGCACCGCTGGGCGCAGGTAGGCGATCGCGCCAGATCGGGTAGCTTGTTCCCCCGATCTGACTCTCGGTTTAATATTTCAATTGAAGCGGGGCGAAAATCGATTCGTGATTGCGAATCATTTTATCGGCAACCCGATCCACTACGGTTGTGATGTCAAATTTTCCCTCTTCATCGGCAATTTGGCTCATCAAATAGAGATTGAATAGCACATCGCCGATTTCTTCAATCAGATTTTCGGTATCTTTGTTTTCTACTCCGGCTTTAATTTCTGCCACTTCTTCTTCGAGATTTTTTACGATCGATTCATAGGTTTCTGCGCGATCGTTGGGGCATCCTTCGGGAGAGCGCAAGATTTGAGTGACTTTATGCAGTTTGGCAAATGGCAGTAGCTTTTCGATTTCGGAATAGTGACGGGCTTTGCGAATGGCGAGATCGGCAATTTCGTGAACTTGCCCGCCTTCGAGGCAAAAATAACGAATGTTATTTTTATCAAACCCCACATCTTCCGCCGCTTCTTGCACCATTAACGGAATCTGCATTGAATGGGGCGAGCCATCTTTGGTCAAAACTACCAAACTGGTGACCCGCTTCAGTCGAAAAATCGTGCAGAGTTTAAAGCCTAATTTGTCCAGGTGCGTCAGTTCCGGACAAAACGAGAACGCACGTCGTCCCCGAGCTAGGTTTTGGAAAACCGTCGGGCTAATTTCTGGGGAGTAAGAGCAGGTTAACAGTAAATCTCCCGAAAATACATTTACGTTTGAGGCAATGATATTCGGAGGAACTTCCACCTTTACCGGTTGAGTGGATTGGGTGGACATCGATGCACGAAGTTCGCTGAGATTGATTTCAAGAGCCATAGGTACTCCAGTCTAGGACAATTGTAATGGATATGGCCAGAAATTCTGGCTCGAATGCTGAGTATTTCATCCCTCTATCCACCAACTATTGCTAACGCTAGAGTTGGTGGCGTTCCGCTCCGGGTAATCTCCTGCGGTTTGCGGTGGAGTGATTTGCTTTTTCTAGTGAAGTTCTCCAAAATATATTAGAGGAGTCAATTCACCAGAAAGCAGGGACGAAATAACATCGTATTTATTTGCCTTTCATTGTATGTCATTCTCTATTTACTGTCAAGTTAAGTTGACATTTTTTTACTCAACAAAATAAATGACTAGGATTCGCTTTATATATGCAAGGATAACCCAGGAAAATGTAGGACTAGATTCCTCCTTTCCCCTAGATGAATTGCTTTTAAAATGGAGCGCAAGTCCCCCCTCGCCCAACAACCTAAACGAAAGAGTTAAATAACTAGCGATTCTCGTGACTCGCCCAAGCACAAGTGAGCCGCAACAGAAATCGAAAGAACAAGTCTATGGACAACCCGATGATGCCAATCACAATCAAGCCGGCAAAAATTTCATCGGTTTTGAGGAATTTTTGGGCGACAATAATGCGCCGTCCCAATCCTTCAGTCGCCGCCACCAATTCGGAGACAATGACTAAATTCCATCCGGCGGCAATATTGACGCGAGCTGCATCGATAATCGTGGGCAGAATGTAGGGAAAAATCACTTGCCAGATGATTTGGGGGCGGCGCGCGCCTAATGTATAGGAGGTTTCGATTAACTCCTTGGGCACGAACTTGACCCCATCCATCACCATTAAGGTGTTGTAAAACAAAATGCCGAGAAAAATCAGCAAAATTTTGGTCGTTTCCCCGACTCCGAAGTACAAAATCAGCAAGGGGATAAAGGCGGGGGCGGGCATATACCGGAGGATGGCAATCATCGGTTCGAGGAGCGATCGCACGCTGGCAAATGACCCCATCACCGTTCCCAAGGGAATCGAGATTGTCGCCGCCAAGGCAAACCCCATCAGCACCCGATATAAACTGGCGAAAATATCTTTGAGTAAATCCCCGGTTGCCCAAAGATGGGCGATCGCCGAAAATACCTTAGCTGGCGTGGGGAGAAACAAGGGTTTCACCCATCCCGAATTCGAGAATATCCACCAAAACAAGAAGGGTATTGCGATCGACAGTCCCATCAGCACCCACCGCAAGCGATCGGGTATATCCTCAGCAATCCGCCAAAAAACCGTGGGCCGCAAGGTTCTATCTTCCGGGGCGCTATCGTTTTGTTGCTGGTTCCTCTTCGGTTGAATCAATGGAGCTTTATTCATTCGCAAACCATTTTTCTTACGGCATCCTTCTCTTCTGTGACCACGATGGGCGGATTTATTCTTGTTCTCGTTGCTGGGCGTAAGCTTTCACGAATCGGTCATCGAACAATCCGTCGATATCCGGTTTCTGTTGAGCCAACCCGGTTTCTACTAAAAAGTTGCTGACTTGTTCTGCAGCATAATATACAGAATTCAGGTCATTTCCGGGGGTAAAGGCGGTTAAGTTTTCCTCCAGGCTCAACAGATTGGTGCCCGCTGCATATTCTTTGTATTCTTCTACCGACACCCCAGCGCGCTTCGCCATCATTTCATAGGCCGTTTCTGGATTGTATTCCATAAAGGCCAGGGTATCGAACCAGGCATTGACAAAAGCTTGCACCGCTTCGGGACGATTTTCTATCGTTTCGCGCTGAAAGACGATCGCCGATGGAATTGCCCCCGGGACATCTTTTGAACTAAAAATGACTTTACTGCCCGATCGCTGGGTTGCTTTACTGGTAAAAGGGGCGTAAACGCTCACCGCATCGACCTGTCCCGCCACAAAAGCGGCTGCAGATGCCCCGGCTTCTAACGGTTGAAACTCGATATCCTCGAGAGTCAACCCGGCTTTTTCTAATGCCAGCCGCAGCAAAAAATAAACGGTACTTTCTTCGGCGGCGACAGTTTTGCCTTTCAGTTCGCCAACGCTGTTGATGCCTTCGCTGACGATAATTTGGTCGTTGCCCGTGGAATAATCCGTCACCACCACCGCGACCAGATCCGCACCGGCGGCGACGGCATTAATTGTATCTTGCAGGCTTAGGGTGTTGGCATCCAGTTGACCCGCCGCTAAAGTATTGAGCGAATCTAAATAGCCATCGAACCACTGCAAGTTAATGCCCGCATTGTTGGCGGCAAATTTTTGTTGCTCTTCGGCTACGGTTAAAGGCAACCAACCGGGCCAGGCACTATATCCGATCCGAAGTGCATTGGGATCCTTCCCGGCGGTCGGAGAAGAGGTGCAACTCGCGCAGAAAAATACACTGACTACAAATATACTCAATCCAGACCCAAACGCCCGACGCTTCATCGTTCCTCCGTGGATAAGTTTCTACTATACCGTTGCTTTGGGGTATGCATTTGCTGCAAACCTTCTGCTCTTTTATTCTTCCCATTCGGACTGGCAGCTTTTGTCGGTTGAACCTTGTCCGGTGTTACCTGGTTAGGTTGAACGCCCGGGAGAGTCCTCCAGAGTCGGTCTTTTCGTTAGCTTCTCCATACCCACCTGGGATAGAGGGTGGGTAGGAAGAACATTCCCTCGATTATTGTACACCTATTTTTATCGGTTGATTTCTGCTACTTGTTATCCCCTCGCTTTTTCCCTCCACTCCTTGATTTTTTGCGGCATAAATGCCAGGATTGCGCCGAAAATTCCGGTGCTTCAAGACCCACCATCCGAGGGTTTTTGGGGTGGGAAAACCTCTCTGAGCTGTTATTTCATCACTGTTCTTTTTTGTCAAGCGTTGGATCCTACGGCGGTGACCCCATTGCGGCGGGGAAAAGCGCACTGTGTGGGTGAGGTACCTGCATGGGAGCCGGTAGTTTTGCCGATCGCCCCTCCATTGTTTTATCGCCTCCTGTCACCCTCCTGCCAGGAGTGTCAATTGATTTGGCTACAGTGTCAATTGATTTGGCTACAGTGTCAATTAATTTGGCTACAGCTCGCCCCTGAATTGCTAAAATGAGCCGTTCGCGAGAAACAAAGCAGGCGGAACGGCTAGGGTTTGCGACGGGTTTACGGTTGTCAGGGCAAAAACAGCCAGAAGCCATTGATAAATCGCTTGTTGAATGTGGAGAAAGTAGTGCAAAGTACAGTACGAGAACGGTAAAAGGGTTGAAAAGAAATTCAGCAAAAGCCAGAGCGGAGCGAGGGTAAATCCGGAAGTCAACAAATCTTTACAAAAACAATAGAATTTTCCGATAAGATTGGCATTGACAAAATCCTTGGGCGTTGATTAGACTCAAGGCTAATAACATGGACACTGAAGCTGTTGGGGAGAAACTAAAAGTATGTTTCGCTACCGAATCTGGTCTGTTGTGGTAGCGGGAATCGCTTGCACAATTGTGAGTTGGAGCGGCCCCGCGCGATCGCAGGAAGATCCGAGCGCTGAAAAAACCTTCATCGCAGAGACAATTCCCGGCGATCCGAATACCGAGAGCGCAATCACCACCAAAGACCTCAACATTCCCGTAGAGGAACTGAGGTTGATGGTCAAGCCGCTCACCCTAGAGGAACTAGAAGTGGAAGCGGCGGCGTGGTTGTTAATTCTCAAGGAAAAAGTTCAAGAAATTAGCGAAGTCGAAATCGCCATCCGACGCCAAAACCTGGCGATCGCCAAACAGGAAGAAGCCGCCAGTGAGTTGGAAGCGGCCCAGCAATCCCTGGCAGAAGCCGAAGAAGCGCAAGCCCAAGCAGCTCCAGACTCTCTGGAATACCATGAAGCTACGAAAAAAATCGAATCAGCCAAAGAAAATATCAAAAACGCGCAGAGTGCCTTAGAAGAAGCGCAGGAGACCCAACAGGGGCTGCAAGAAGACGACGCGCTCAACGCGGCTTTAGCAAAAGCAGAGGAAACCGCCGAACTGGAAAAAGCCAGAGAGGTACTGGAGCAAGCTAAGCGCGATCGCGAGGAAGTGTATTGGCCCGGAACCGTTGCCTACGAGGAACTGGTGGGCAAAATCGATACCCTCGACACTGCGATCCGGGAGCTAGAAAAGGCCAAAGAGGACTTACGGGGAGCCGAACCCAACTCCCCAGAAGCCGAAGAAGCCACCCGGCAATTTGACGCCGCCTTGGAAAAGGTAAAAAAAGCTCGGGAAGCCATTAGCGGAGCGTCTGAACCGCAAAGCGATCGCGGCGGGCAAAATGATGCCACCGATCGCGTGGCTGCTAGTTTGGAAAATACCGAAATCGACAGCGACGGACAGACACTAGTTGCCGGTCCGACGGGCATTGAAGAAGATGCCAACCTGCAAAACCAACAAGAAGAACTCGAAGACAGCGCCGAGCAGTTGAAACAAAGCGCCGAAGAAGAGTCCGAACAGAAAAATCAACTAGTCGTCACCGTTACCGAACTGATAAACGAGCGCACCGCGATCGTCGATCGCTTCAAAGTGATTTTGCAGGAACTGGAGAGCAAAGGCGGCGACCCCACATCCTACTCCCAATTCATCAGCGCGATCGGCGTCGTGGAAATTGACGTCCAAGATACCGAAGGTCTGGCACTGCGCGCCGTCAGTTGGCTGAAGTCCGATGAAGGCGGAATGCGCTGGGCGGGCAATATCGGCAAGTTTACCGGCATCATGGTGGCATCCATCGTGGTGGCCCAGGGTCTCGGCATCCTGCTCAATCGCACCCTGATGCTGTTTCCCGGCATCTCCCACCTCCTGCGCGAGTTTGTGGTGATGTTGGTCAAGCGCGGCGGGATCGTGGTTGGGGTGTTGCTAGCCCTCACCGCCCTGGAAGTCAGCCTCGGACCGATTTTAGCCTTGGTTGGGGGGGTTAGCTTCGTCTTGGCATTCGCCCTGCAAAGTAACTTGGGGAACTTCGCCAGCGGCTTGATGCTGATGGTCTACAAACCCTTCGACGTGGGGGATGAAATTCAAATGAACGGCATCTGGGGGTATGTGGATTCCATCACCCTGGCCAATACGCGCCTTCAAGGGTTCGACAGACAGATGATTAACATTCCGAACAATACGGTTTGGAGTTCAACCATCACCAATTTAACCCGAAGCGAAACCCGTAAAGCTACCTTATGCATCCGCATTCCCTTTCACCAAAGCATTGTCCAATCGGAACGCATTCTGGTGGATCTTGCGAAATCTCACCCCTTAGTCCTGGACGATCCACCGCCGGGAACCTTCCCTTGGGAGTATGATGAGTATTTTATCGCAATATACTTTGGATTTACAACCAAAACCGACGATTTCTGGTCAGCATGGCCGGATATTATCCGCCACATCCAGATCCGCTTCGAGGAAGAAGGGCTTTCCGTCGCCTTGCCGGAACAGAATATTCGCGTTGACTCCAAGTCCAACGGCAATGGTGCTTCAGCAGGCAAACCTGCTTTCCACATGGAACACCCCGTGGACCCAAGAATCTCTGCCGAGGGTCGTCCTCCATCGGTGGAAGCGTTCTAGAATCGGCTCGGTTGTGAGCGATACTACTTCACGGTAGGCGATCGTGCCTCCCATCCCCCCTGTTCTCAGGGGGGATTTCCATGTTGTACCATTCATCCACCTCGGGTTTGACAAGTCTGCACCCCTGAATCGGCCTCGCTTCCCATGATTGCTCCACTCACAATCGCAACTCCTTTGCAATGCTTCTGCAAGCTGTAGCAGCCCCTCGCCAACCCACGCCAAGCTGCTGCTTTTGCCAGACAATTCGCAAAATTTTCTATGCCAAAGGGATTTGATGTTGAAAAGAACGATGCTATACTAGAAACAAAGGGAGGTGACTCACACCCCCGGCTAACTCCGATGTATTGCCATACTCCACCGAGTAAGGAAACCAATTGAAATACCACAATCGCTTAGCATGACTGAAACAGTCAAGATAACTCACAAAAAACACCAGGTAGCCCCAATCGCTGAGGTTTGGGAGTGCCGACAAACCAGGAATAAATCCCTCCACGCCATTGGGGAGTTTTGTCCGGGAGAAGTTTTGTTTAGTTTTGGGGCGAGAGAAATATTAGCTAAACCCAACTATTTATCCGTACAGCTCGATAAAAATCGGCACATTCTGCTAGATCCCGAGTGGTTGCAATGTATCAACCATAGTTGCGACCCCAATGTGGATTTCGATACCACCGAGATGAGGGTTACTGCTCTGCGTCAAATTAACACTGGGGAAGAGCTGACTTTTTTCTATCCCTCTACAGAATGGTCGATGGATAGAGCATTTAAGTGTCATTGCGGAAGTCAAGCCTGTTTGGGAAAGATTGAGGGAGCGGGACAATTACCTCGAGAAATACTCGGTAAATATAGGCTATCCCAACATATCAAGCACCAGCTAGGGATTTAGGGAGGAAATGATTGCTAAGTAGGTATGCAAAATAATTTGCATGCTTACATCGGTGGCTCGTTCCCTAGCTTCTGCTAGGGAACGGCTGAACCGCAACTCCGCCTCGCCACCCGTAAATCTGCAAAATAATTTGCGTATGGGCTTCTCGAAAAACTCAAATCGACGCGATTTGAAACCGTTAGTCAGCCAGAAGGCAGAGTTATATTCAGGGACGATAAAAGCGTTTCCTGGCGAAATTTGTGTGAAATAAAAATCAATTAAACCTGAATAATGTTATGGTGTCAAAAGAATTTTATCTAGTGATTGAATCCTCGTGGTTTACTTATTGTTATTTAGTAGATACCTGGCTTGAAAGATTGGGGGATTTTTCTAATTTTAAGGGAATAATAGCAATAGAAAAACCAGGGTCAGAGAGGCTTCACGCCGAAAGGGAAGCATTCCACAGAGAATATGCAGGTCGCACGCAATTAAATGAGGATATGAGAAACAGCCTGCACAAGTTATATCCGGGTTTTGAGGAACCAGAAAAGGCGATGATTCATTTATTTGGAATCTCCAAATACTCAACCAGCAGTTATGCAAAAACAATTTATTTTCCTAATGTTATAGCAGTTCTCATATGGGTGAGGTAACGAATTTTTTACCTCGGAGGTGCAAGCGCGGTAATGACTATTCGGCTACGGATCGCATCAATCTGAGAAAGGCTATAAATCAGAATTGAGAAAATTTTTTCTTTTTTATAGGCATCTATGATTTTTTTCGTAAATCTCTGGAATAAGCTTTTATCTTATAATTGGTCGCTTGAACTAGTCTCTGCATTCTACCACATTTATTTGAGAACCGCAATAGATGCGATTACCCCGATACAGGGATTTGATTTTCTTCAATGTAAATTTGTATTACAAAAATGCAACATTTTTGGTATCAACGCCTTAGACCTGTTACAATTAGAGCTATTAGGGCATTAATAATGAAGCAATCTAATGAAAACCAAAAATCTGAATTCTGAGTTGGCTGTTTCCCTCCGGCAGTTTGTCGAGCCATGGTATGAGAAATACGCCCAATCTTTAAATGCCATGAAATTATTCACGGCTCATGAACAATTAACCAAAGAACAGCAAATTTACTTTGTGCAACTTGTTTATCATCTCTACCGACTGAGCAGCCAAGAAATTCTTTGGTATTTAGGTAACCATGCTCCTAATTTGACAATTAAGCAGTCCATAATAGATAATATTCGTGAAGAAATGGGAGGAGCTGGTCGCTCTCACGAAGAAATGTATCATAATTTCGCCGTAGCTGTTGGCATTGATATAAAATCCAAGTATTTTATGGACGATACCTACCCATCCTTCGTTAGCGGCTACAAGCGAGGATGGATTGAGTGGCTTCAAAGTGGAGAAGATCAAGATACCCACAGCATAGCCTGTCTATTATCTGCTTGGGAAAAACTTGACAACGTTGACTTTCTGGCTTTATTGCGGGTAGCAGAGACATTTAATGTACCTCAAAACGCTTTGACTTTCTTTAAAGTTCACTGTGAAGCCAAGCATTTTGAAATCATGGAGCCAGTATTGTTGCCGCTTTGGGAAAAAAACTCCCAGAAAGTCGAAGAAATATTTCAGTTTGTTAGTCAATACGAACTTAAGATGCGGCAACAGTTAAGCGATGCAGTTTGCAATAGTTAAGCGATGCAGTTTGCAATCTATAAAATTTATTTCCGTCTTTTCCCCGCTTGGAAATATAGCATTAAGTTCTATAGTTATCCAGTGGGTAATAGTGGACTAGCAAGCTTAAATTTGTGAGAGCATCTCCGGGTTGAAGAGAGACGTAACCCCCCAGACCCCTTCCCTAAAAGGATTCTGTGAGCGAATCACATGGGGGTTAAAACCCCATATGCATCAAGCTAAGGTGTAAGCATAGGTACTGCCGAGGTTTTGCCCAGATAGAAGCTATCCATGTATTAATTTGATTGTCTATCAGTTCAGGTGAGGTAACGAATTTTTTACCTCGGAGGTGCAAGCGCGGTTGGGACTATTCGGCTGCGGATCGCATCAAGCAACA
>NZ_JAJENT010000208.1:0-8408 GCF_035615515.1 Phormidium sp. CCY1219 | reverse complement strand
GCGAGTGGCTGGATTTACCGGATTGTCTTTAGAACAAGTCCGGGAATTGCAGGCGCAGATGGACAATTAATCCTGCCTTTTTTCCGGCAAAGCGCCTGTCAATCCTCCAGTGGTATCGTTTTTACCTGTAAGGACAGGGCAGTGCCCTGTCCTTAAACCCAGTGGATTGGGGGATAGATTGGGGAAAAGGGGTCAGCAAGGGTGCAAATGATTTGGCTGAGTTAATTGGGGGGAGGCGGAGTCTTTAGGAGGGAGGGAATACCCTCCGATGGGAGGAATTGATTCAGGAAGCCGACGGGGATTGTGAAGGGAGAAAGATGACAATAGGATGGCGGATTGCGATATGATGAAATCGATCGCAGATTAGGACAAGGCCATGTCTTACTACCGCCATTTAGCGACCGTTTTGGGGTGGAGCGCGATCGCGGCGATCGCGGTTCCTGTGGGCACGAGGGCGCAACTGATTCCCGACAACAGCTTGGGAACGGAATCCTCTGCGATCGTGCCACAACCCGGGCAACAATTTCTCATCGAAGGGGGAGCGAGACGGGGCAGTAATTTATTCCACAGTTTCCAAGAATTTAATATCGGCGATACACAACAAGTTTTTTTCGCCAACCCAAATGGGATTGGCCATATTTTAACGCGGGTGACGGGGAGCAATGCGTCCCGGATTTTCGGCACCTTGGGGGTAAAAGGGGGTGCCAATCTGTTTTTAATCAATCCCAACGGGGTGGTTTTCGGACCGAATGCGCGTCTGGATGTGGGCGGGTCGTTTTTTGCTTCGAGTGCGGAGGCGATCGCCTTTCCCGATGGCGCGCTTTACCGCAGCAGCCCCACAGACAGCGCCCCCTTGCTGTCTGTGAATGTTCCCATCGGGTTGCAATATGGGTCTGCGCCCGGGTCGATCGCCGTGCAACACTCGGATCTAGCGGTAAAACCGGGACAAACCCTGGGCTTACTGGGGGGGGAAGTGCGCCTCACCGGTGCCACCCTGCGCGCGCCGGGGGGAGAAATCGCGATCGCCGGCTTGTCCGACGTGGGAGAAATTGCCCTCACGGGAGACACCCGGGAGTTGCCCGCAAGCGATCGCGCCGATGTGCGCCTGTCCGACTCGAGGGCCAGTATCGTGGGTGAAGGCGGCGGCAACCTGGCAATTTATACTCAAAATCTCGCCATGACCGCTAGCGATTTGTCAGCGGGAATCGAGGAAGGATTGGGTACGGCAGAGGCAGTGGGGGGAGATATTTACATCAGCGCCACAGATACGATAAGAGCGAGTGGAAACAGCCGAATTATGACCACCCTGAAACCGAACTCCCGAGGCAGGGGAGGCAACATTATCATCGACGCCGGAACCGTTATCCTGCGCGATTCCGTGGTAGTAAGCGAGACGCTTAGTGAGGGGAATGCCGGCAACCTCATTCTGAATGCCTCACAAAAAGTAGATTTTGCTTCCACCCAACCCTTCCCCCGAGAGGAGTCGGTGCCGCCACCGGGGGGAGAAGGGGAGCCCCCAGCAGAAAATCGGCCAAACCGCTTTAACACAGGCGTTAGCACCATTTCCCGAGAGGAGGCCACGGGAAATGCGGGGAGATTAACCCTAGAGGCACCGGAGATAACCCTCAACGGCAGAGTGAGAGTCAGCAGCGAGACCATCAGTGCGGGAAGTGGCGGTCAGCTCGCGATCGCCACCCACACCCTAACCGTGAATGGCGGGGCAGTGATTTCCACCCTAGCTGCCGGCAGTGGAGATGCGGGAGATATTGCGATCGCCGCCGATACCATCGAAGTCAGCGATCGGGGCAATCACTTCAACAAACTCGGCGGCATTTTGGCCACCGTCGATCCCAGAGCCAGCCGAGGCAATGGCGGCAACATCACTATCGATACCCGACGCCTCACCCTGCGCCAGAGTGGGATTATCGCGGCAGATTTATTCAGTGAGGGAAAAGGCGGCAATATCGTAATTCGCGCCACCGAAGAAGTTGCCGCGATCGGGCAAGAACCGGGTAAACCCCCCTCTCAACTCACTACCGCCGTCCAAGAGGGCGGCAGGGGAGACGGCGGTAACATTACCATCGAAACCGGGCGGTCGATCCTGCGCGACGGGGCGAGAATTAATGTAGGCACCGAAGGCATCGGGAACAGCGGCAATCTCACTATCCGCGCCGAGGAACGAGTGGAACTCAGCGGCCTCTCTCCCGAGGGATTTCCCAGTCGCTTCGTGGCGCAGACGGATCGAGGATCGGTCGGCCAAGGAGGAGATATAGTGGTGGACACGTCCCGGTTAATCCTGCGCGATGGCGCTCAAATTTCGGCAGCAACATTGGGAGAAAGTTCCGGGGGAAGCGTATTCGTCCGGGCGAGGGAGGCGATTGAAGCGATCGGCTTTCTTCCGGTGCGGGAAACCCTCGAGGCGGATATCGACTCGGAGTTGGTGCGCGATGAATCGGGCAAACGCTATCCCAGCGGGATTTTTGCCAGTTCTCCCGGATTGGGCGACGTGAACTCGCTGACGGTGGAAACCGGAACCCTGAGTTTGCAGCAGGGGGCGCAACTGTCGGTGAGCAGTCAGAACCAAGGGGTGGCGGGTAACTTGCGGGTGCGTGCCGATGCCGTGCGCTTATACAATAGCAGTCTGAGCGCCGAAAGCATCGAGGGCACGCAAGCCAATATTGTTGTGGTCAGTCCGGACATTCAATTGCAGGAGCGATCGCGCATTACCACGAACGCCCGAGGCAACGCCACGGGGGGTAACATTACCCTCAATACCGATATTCTCACCGCCCTGGGAAATAGCGATATCAGCGCCAATGCCCTGGATAACTTTGGCGGACGGGTAATCATTCACGCGCGCGGCATTGTGGGCGCAGAATTTCGCCCCTTTCCTACGCCGGAAAGCGATATTATGGCCTCTTCCAAACTCGGTCCGTCGTTTAGCGGGATTGTGGAAATCAATACGCCAGACGTGAATCCCGAGGCAGCATTGGCACTATTGCCCGATCGCGTTTGGGAACCGATGGGCGAGATGGTGGCGGGATGTGCGGCAGATGAGGGCAATCACTTCGCGGTGGTGGGACGCGGAGGATTGCCGGAAGATCCGCGCGGCATCCTGCGCGGGGAAGTTCTCGTCCAGGATTTGCGCCCTCTGCCGGAGGAACCCGACGTCTCACATGTGCCGCTCCCGGAGAGCGATCGGACCCGCTATCGAATCCCGGTAGAGGCGCGCGGTTGGATTGTCAACGATCGCGGCGCTATCGAGTTAATCGCACATAGAGCCGCCTCGGGGCTTCCCTATCGCCTCACTTGCAAGCGGGGGCGGCAATTTTAACCCTATCAACGCTCATCGGCGATCGCCGAGAGTCCGGCCAATTCTAACAAGCTTTCCCACTGGGCATTGATGCGGCCATCTTCAGGATGGGTTTGCCGCGCTTGTACCAAACTCGCCACTAAATCGTACCAATACCCCCGTTCTCCATACCACTGGGCTTGTTCCTCGGCGGGTTTCCCCGCCAGCCCTTTTTCCACCTCCGCCGTTTGCTCTACCCGTTGTACCCAACCGCTGAATACCGGATCGTCCGGGGTCGGCGTTGTGCCGCAAATCACGGTCAAAACCCACTGATAATTTTTGCCGACGCTTAACGGGGGCGCGTCTTCCGGCAATCGAAAACTCACAATGGTTTCGGTTTCTGCAATGGGTAACAATGCCCGCTGGTAATAGTCCCCGGACTCATCTTTAAAGGCCAACAAGACTTGTTGTGCGGTAGTCTCTGGTATATATACAAACACCCGGGGATGTTCTTCTAGGGTCAATCCGTAATTGCGCGGCGGCACGATCGCCCGCATCGCCGGTTCCGAGGCGGCACATCGCACTCCATCCCGCGACCCCGCCCCCGCTGTATCGTCCGGGTGTCCCTCTCCGGGGGGTTCAAAGTTTTCCTCGAACACCACCGGTTGTCTCGTCAGGGGGGATTCCCCAGCTAGGGTGGCGCTGCGAGATATCCCCGGCAGATTTACGCACAACAATTCTAACGCTAACCCGACGGTTAAAAGTTTGCAACAATTAGACCAACGCATCGTTTTCCTTCTCCGATAGTCTGTAATCGAGTTTGTTTTCCGATGCTGCGGTTTGCGAGTCTTCACGATCGCTGGAAGTCTCGCCGAGAATGACTTGAGGTGCCAGCGATCGCACAACCCTGGCAATCTCCCTCGGGGAAACCGCAGAACCGAAATCCTTTCCCGAGACGGATCCCTCGCCCCAGGACCTCTCTACTCTATTGTGCAAGACAATTTGATGATTGGCGATGCAGTGGATCGGTTCCACCCGCGATCGCGATCGCCGATCCAGGTAATCCATTTCACTGCCAATTCCCCACCAACACAAATGGCGACCAATAATAAGGATGCTGGTATTTAGAATTCTTTAACAACCACAATTGCCCCTCTCGCAGCGCTTGCGCTTTTGGTACTCCTTGGCGCAGCAGGCGATAAAATTGTGCCATGAATTGCGCCGTGGAATCATCCTGCACGGACCACAGAGTCGCCAAGGTACTGCGCGCCCCCGAACGAACCGCCACCCCCGCTAACCCCAAGGCGGCGCGGTTGTCCCCTTTCGCTGTCTGACAAGCGCTCAATACCAACAGTTCGATCGCCTGTCTATTGCGTCGATTTTTCAGCAGACTATCTAAATCTTTCACATAAATGCGATCGTCCCAGGTTAACAAAAAGGTTTCCTCCGCTTTAGAACTAAATTGTCCGTGGGTGGCTAAATGAATTCCATCAAACTGTCGCGATTCCACTTGATTTGCTAACCGATTTTTGGTAAACTCTTCGTTCAAAAGAATGTGAGTCGAAATCAATCGCTCGATTTGCTCGATTTCGCCAATTACTCCCGGTAAGGGCGTAAATCCTTGCCGCGCTACAGCTAATCCTCCCATCAGCAAATCCAGGCGCGACTCGGATAATCCTCGAGATTCCAGCAGTTGCAACCCGGGGGTTAACGCAATGTTGTATTTTTCCACTAAAAACCGTTTCCCATCGTGCAATACCGACATGGGAAGACTGCGTAAAAATCCATCCAGAACAAAGACTAAGGTTTCAATCGGGTGCAATTCTAAAGTCGGTTCTGCGGGACGCACTAAGCGCTCGTACAAATTTTGCGCCGTCGGTAAGATTTCTTGGGGTTGAAAAATCGGGTTTAAATACTGACGGATGTCTTGAAAAAATTGCCCCCGTTCTGCATCAGAAAGGGCGCTGCCGTAATGTTGCAACGGCTGTCCGGAAATGGAGAGAATGACTTCTAATCGATTGTCGAGCAAGATGGGATAAATCACCGCCGCTTGGGCATCGATCTCTTCGATGGGTTTGGGTTGATAGGTTTCGCAGGCTTCTTGAAAAAAGTTTTCTAATTCTCGCAATTGCAACGCTTCGATCGCTTTTCGAGAAGCTTCGAGTCGTTGTTGTTGGGTTGCGGGAGATAAGCTATCCACATCTTGCAAGAGCAATTGCACGAACTGACGATAAATCGGTTCGATTTCATCCCGAAAGGTAAAGCGTACTTCCGAATCAACGGCGACTAAATCCTGACGCAAAGATTCCAGGGTTTGGATGGCTTGTTGATAAGCTGCGATCGCCTCATTAATCTTCCCTTGCGCGTTGAGAATTCGTCCCGATTGCCATTGCAACAATGCCCATAAATCTCCCTCGGCATTTGGTCTGTCTGCGAGAAACTCCATTGCCCGTTGAATCAATTCCCCGGCGTCGGACAGTCGTTCGCTTTGTTCGTATAAATGCGCCAATTGTGCTAAGGCATAAGCCGTTGCCCGAGAATCGTTTAACTGTTGGGCTTGGTGAATTGCGGCGGCAAGCTGTTCGGCGATCGCGGCTTTGCTAGGCGATTCTACTCCTTCCCATTGGCTGATTTTCATCGCGCTATCGGCAAAATTTACCCGGGCATAAACCGCCGCTCGACTGGGGGGTAAAGCCGAAAAATTCTCGGGAATTTCTCTGACAATGGCGAGGGCTTCGGATTGGCTATTGCTGGCAATATAGAGACTCAATTGATTAAGTTGCGCTTGAATTTTTGTTAGGGGAAAATTTGCTTGTTCCCTGGCTTGTTTGTAGTATTGAATGGCGGCAGCTTCATCGTTCCTGGCTCGGGCGGTATTGCCCAATCTCATCAAGGTTTCGGCGATATCTGCGGGAGAATTAAGCCGTTGAGAAATTTCTAAACTTTGGCAAAGAACTTGGTGCGATCGCGGCCAATCTCCCACCACTTGAAACACTCCTCCCAAACTTCGCAATACTGCTGCTTTTAAGTCCGAATCGGGCAAGGAGGCAAGCTGTTGGGTGAGTCGTTCTAACTGAATCCGCGCCCTGCGGTACAATCCCATGCTTTGCAAGGCTTGGGCTTGATTAATTTGAGCGGTAATTATTCCTTCGGTATCGTTGGAGTTGCGATAGAAAACTTCGGCTTGCTGCCAGGTTTCTAAGGCGGCTTCTGGGTTGCCTCGTTTGAAGTAAAGCGTGCCTTTTGCATTCAGAATTCGAGCCTCAAGCGCGGTATCGCCCAGGGTTTTGCTGGCGTTTAATGCGCGGTTGAGTGCAGTTTCGGCGGCATCCCATTGCCCTAATTGCTGATAGGCGATCGCCAGATAATTTTCGGTAAGCGCCAAGTGCCGGGTTTGACGGGTTTGCGCGAATTCGGCGGCGGCTTGTTGCCACACTTGAATGGCGGCGGCAAATTGCTGCGCTTCGTACAGTTGTTGCCCGCGATCGAGGAGGGACAACCGCGCCGGAGATTGGGCGATCGCGGGTGGGAACCCGGACAAAAATGCAACCCCGCTAGAATGGAGGGGCAAGGGGAAAATTGCCACCACCAGTAAAAATCCCCACAATGCTAATCCCAGATGGCGATAAAATCTCATTGCATTCTTCCTTTGTGGAATTTAACGCAGCACGAATGGCGATCGGTTGATTTTCAATGAATTTTCACCGTGGTTCTCCAATTGCTTAGCACCTCGAAAATCGGCACTTGCCTGGGTGGGGGCGGGTTTCGCATGCTATGCCAAAATGGCGATCGCCTCTCCCTATTCCAGAATTCTCCTGAAGCTCAACTTTTTCCGCTTCACCCCGCCTCAAAGTGATTAACCTAACCTTTTAGCTTATCAGCTCAAAGCATCAATCTTCATGCATAATTAACATTTTTTAAAATTTAACCCCCTGGCAGTGGGAGCGGAGCGCGAATTGCCCGTCGGGTAAACCCCGGAAGCGGGCTATAACTCTGGAATTTCTAAAATATTTCTTACGAAAGATACAAAACCGTGTGTTTTTCTGGTAAACTAAACTCAAACAAACAGTGGTATTAGGAATTTGTACGGGGACGATCCCGAGGGTGACTCCTGCCATTCCCGCACCAAGGGCAATCGCCAAACCCGCTGTTGGGTATTGCCAAAGAATTAAAATCCGCTCTAATTCTCCTAAAATTCGAGTCCTGCCCTTTAGCGGAAAGCACAATGCTTGCTGTTCCCAAAAAAAACAATTGGGAAAAAGTCGAGCAATCGTCGCGCGGAATGCACAATTCAATCCAGCATGGCTTTTATTTTACCACTCTTTTTATCTCCTTTAATTCCGGAGATTTTCGCAAGTTGAAAAAATCCAGACCATCAAAGGGCGAATCTAGAAACTGTCAATCAGAAGGAAGGCAAAAAATGAAAACCAACGAGCAAAAAAATACGAGCCAAGTGCCACCAGAAGTCAATAGTGACTTTCAAAGAAACGCACAAGTGAGCATACCGCCTGCGGAAGCACCCAGTAGCGACACCGGGGAAAACGTTCGCCAAAGGGGAATCGATCGCGATGGTTATTTGGATGCAGGAGAAACCCAGCGATCGCGACAAGTAGACTCGGGCGATCGCGACAATATATCGCGCGGTTTGCTCCTGGGGATTATCCTCGGTTCCCTGATTGGGGTGACGTTATTTGCGTTTTATATCCTGACGCAATGGGAGTGGTTAGGCGATCGCACAGATCGAGTCACCCCGGTTCCCGCCCCCACCCAGCCCCAAACTGAACCCACTCAGCCGCAAATTATCGAAAGAGAAACCATTATCGAAAGAGAGGTGCCGGTGCGGGAACAACCTGCCGGCGATCGCGCCCAACCGCAACCGGAAACCCCCGTAGCGCCTCCGCCGGCGCAAGAAGCACCGCCACCGGAGACGCCCGCCGCTCCCACTGCCCCTGCAAATACAGATACAGACGTTCCCGAAAGCGAGGTACAACAACCCCCCACCGACGCCGCACCCGTGGCACCAACCGAGGACTTGAACCGCGAAGCACAACCCTCGGAGGTGGCACCGACTGAGGAATTGGACGGCGAAGCACAACCCTCGGAGGTGGCACCGACT
>NZ_JAJENT010000207.1:0-270 GCF_035615515.1 Phormidium sp. CCY1219 | reverse complement strand
CGATTTACCGGCTCTTTAAATGAAGGCAATTGGAACTTCGGCGAATATCGAGGCGTGCAAACCGTCTCCATGCGACCGGGAGATGAATTTTTCATCATGTTGGTGCCGAATGGAAAGGTGCAGCAAGTCTTAGATAATCCCACCGCTGAAGGTGCAATTCGTCCCCTATTTTCCCTCGCCACATCTAACCCCAATGATGCCTATCATGTGGGACAAATTTCTGATGTCACCGGCGATGGAAATACCTTCGCAATGGAAGATTTGCGGGTA
>NZ_JAJENT010000206.1:0-2178 GCF_035615515.1 Phormidium sp. CCY1219 | reverse complement strand
CCTTTTAACGGCGCTTCTAGGGGGTCGTCGGTGAGGAAGGCAACGGCAATTACCCCCGTCAGTTTTTGGCAAAAGGCCATGAGTTCTGGGGTGAGTTGGGTCGGGGTGGAAACCGTTTCGCTACCGAAGAGGATAGCGCGGTGGGGGAGGAGGTGGGGCGCGTTTTAGGGTTTTGAGGTGGCGGCGCAGTTCAGCGGCGGTGGCGGGTTCCGGGGGGTCTTCGTCGGGACAAGTGATTTCCCAAATCAGTTCGCTGAGGGTGAGGGCGATTTCCCCTTCGCGGGTTTCGTCAGCGAGGAGGTCGGCGTTGAGGCAATACATCGGCAGGTGTTGCAGAGATTCGGAGGTGAGCGCTTATTCCTGCAAGAATTGAGGAGCGCGATCGGCTATAATTTATGAGGTGTAATCACACATTCAGCCTTAAAAATATGACTTTAACTCCTGAATTAATGAGCCGAATTACGCAAAATCCCGGTCAATGTGGGGGTCGTCCCTGTATTCGCGGGATGCGAATTCGAGTCACCGATATTTTAGAAATGTTAGCTGAAAATGTTAGCATTTCTGAAATTTTAGAAGATTTTCCGGATTTAGAACTCGCAGATATTCAAGCCTGTTTAGTCTTTGCAGCAAGACGTACTGATTTTCCTAGACTAACCGCATGAAAATTTGGATCGATGCTCAACTTCCGCCTACATTGGCAAGTTGGCTGACAGAAACCTTTGGTTTAGAAGCCAGAGCATTGCGAGATTTAGGATTACGGGATGCTCAAGATATCGAGATTTTTGCAGCAGCACGGGCTGAAAATGTGGTGATTATCACGAAAGACAGTGATTTCATTGACTTGGTCTGTCGTTTAGGAACGCCTCCTCAAATTTTGTGGCTAACTTGTGGCAATGTCACGAACCGCAACTTGCAACAATTGTTAATAGCGACTTTACCGAATGCATTAGAGCAATTACGCCAAGGAGAAATGATTGTGGAAATTACGAATACGCCTTAATTTCCTCTAACCAGGTTTCAATAGCAGATATCAGATTTCGTTGATTGGGGGGAAAGCCTTTCTACTGCGCTTCTAGGGATTCGTCGGTGAGGAAGGCTACGGCGATTACCCCGGTCAGTTTTTGGCAAAAGGCGATGAGTTCTGGGGTGGGTTGGGTCGGGGTGGAAATTCGCTACCGAAGAGAATGGCACGGTGGGGGAGGAGGTGGGGCGCGTTTGAGGGTTTTGAGGTGGCGATCGCAGTTCTGCGGGGTCTTCGTCGGGACAAGTGATGTCCCAAATCAGGTTCGAGCCAGGGTGAGGGCGATTTCCCGTTCGCGGGGGCGAGGATGTCGGCGTTGAGGCAATTCTAGGGGTTCGTCCGTGAGGAAGGCTGGGGTGTCGGTTGGTTTATGGCAAAATAGAATATCATTCAAAGTAAGTCAGTACCGTGAGGCTTAGTCAATGATGAGATTTAATGATGTAGTTGAAGCAATAAAAGGTCTTTCTATCGATGAAAAACAAGAAATTTCAATGTTGTTACAGCAATATCTTCGTGAAGAATCTCGTGACAATATTTATAAGAATTTCCAAGTAGCCCAGCAGGAAGAAAAACAAGGAAATCTTAAGTTCTCCAACCAGATTGATAAATTGAAGGAGATGATTGAAGAATAATCATGGAAGTAGGGGCGAAAAATTTTTCGCCCCTACAGTAACGGGTGTAATCTGCCATAAATTTTCCTTATCACCCTAAACCCAGAAGACCCTTTTAGCTCTGCTTTTAAACGGGCTTTTAAAAAGAAAATTAAAGGCAATCAGGATTTAGAAACAAGGTTTTGGCAAAAGTTAGACTTGTTTATCCTCGATCCATTTGACCCTACTTTAAAGACGCACAAACTATCGGGTAAGTTGAAAGATTTATGGAGTTTCAGTGTGGGTTATGATGAGAGAGTGTTATTCTATTTTACAGAGGATGAAAAAGCTGTATTTGTTGATATGGGCAGCCATGATGAGGTGTATTAAGTAGCCAGAAACTGGGTTTCTATCCCAATCTCTGATTTGTAGGTGAAACTGTCGCAGAAAACCGGTTTCTCAAATTTCCTCTAACCAGGTTTCAATCGCCGATATCAGATTCGGTTGATTGGGGGGAAAGCCTTTTAACGGCGCTTCTAGGGGGTCGTCGGTGAGGAAGGCAACGGC
>NZ_JAJENT010000205.1:0-3989 GCF_035615515.1 Phormidium sp. CCY1219 | reverse complement strand
GGTTTAGGCTGGTCAGGTGGTTAGAAGTACAAGCCCCTGGCTTTAGATATGGGGTTGGTTTCTACGGAGTCCCTGACCTGGTTTCCCCTGGTTCCACCCCTTCGCTTATGGAATGCTTATCCGATTTTAATTGAAGGAGGGGACAGATTGCCCAGAGCGATCGCCTAATCCTTTGGCAGCGGATCCTCTCAACCCCCTGCTGAATTGGCGGCGGAGGGTCTCGAGGCACCCCGCTTCCCGAATAATCATTTCTGGGGTGCCCAGACTCAGTTTGAGAAGGAGTTTAAGGCGCAGTTGGTTGCCATTTAATTCGACTCCTCTCCGTATAAATCTTCCCACAAATTATCCACGATCGCCTGTTCGATATCGGGTAGGGAAACCCCGGCTTGTTGCACGGTTCTCCGGTTAAACAAAAAGTCTTGAAAGCTTTTGTGATAAATACTATACCCCCAATCTCCATTCAGGGGACGAACCCGCAAAAATTGTTCCCACTGGTCGAGTACCTCCTGCACGTCGAGGGGGTCTTCCTCGGCAAAATCCGCCAGCAAATTGCACGAAACCGGTTTGCGGGTTTTGGACAATAAATAAATAATTTTCAGCTTTCTGCGCGGTAGGGGTTTGGCCGTCATCCCCATCCGTTGCCAGTGTTGTTCGTAATACTTCTGCAAGCCTTGGGGCAAGGTTGCTAAGTTCAAATTGGCATAATCTCCCTTCTCGATATCGTCCAAAACGTACTTTAAGTACATAAAATTCCCTTCGCTGTTGCGGGTCAGCACTGCGGTGAAGTCTGCTAGGGTGACATGGCGCGCTTCCATCCACTGGCTCACGGTTGCACGGGCGGCGCGATCGCGAATAAACCGCTGGATATCTCGTAAATTCTCCTCCCGATGTCTCTCGTCCATCAAGTCAAATACCTGCTGGGGTGCAGACACCACAAACGGCAAATTTTCCGGGCGTTTGGTGAGGATGAAATACACCCCATCGGGCAAGGTAGTAGGCAGATAAAGCACGTTGGCTCCGGGGCTATTTTGCGTGGTTAAATCCACTTCATCCAAGGCATCTACGGCGATTTCCACTCTGCCTGTTTTTGCCGCTACTTCTGTGAGCAATTTACTCAAAAAGTTGCCGTTGCGAGCATTATCCGGATGCAAGGGCAAGGAGTAGTTTAAATCGTAACGCTGGATGAGTTGGGCGCAAACGCTTTTGAGGAAGTCATCGGCGCGGGTTCTGCCTTCGGACATGATGTTAAAATAGGCCAGACACCCGGTTTGCCGCACGTATTGCGCCAGCAAAGCAGTTTTGCCCACGCCAGGGTCTGCTTCGACGATAAAATACCCTTTCGATTTGGTTTGCATAAAGTTTTGAATCGCGGTAAAGACGAATTCTCGTCCGATGAATTCGGCGGTTTTTTCGTTAATATATGAGGCAAAGTCTGCCGGCACCGATTGGGGGGGTTTTAAGGCGGTTATCAATTCATCAAAGCGGCGATCGATGCCGCGAGATGAGGCCAAAAAGGCATCCACGCCTTCATCGAGTCTGGTGCGAATGTCCCCCAGTTGGCGATCGAGATGGGCCACCCGTTGCCCGGTTTGTGCGAGCATATCGTGGATTAAGCTGCGAAACACTTCCGGATCCTGTTTGATTTCGAGGCGGAAATAATGCACCAATTGCGGCAGGTATAACCCGCGAAATGCCCGCACCAAGACTGGCGGCGCTTCTCGCAACCAGTGGTGTTTTCTTGACAAGCGCTGCATCAACCGATCTGCGATCGCCTCCTGTGCCACCGGGGCCAAACTCGCCTCACTTCCGGGCATTTCACCTCCCTGCACCATGCCTAAAATCACCTTACCGTCTTCCCGCAGTCTGTCCAATCGTGCTACAATAACCAAATACTCCCGTTCCCACTCGGGCACGCCCTGGCAATAGGTGCGAATCTGCCTCAAGGCGTTCTGATGTGCCTGCAGCAGCGCTGTATCGATTCCCGGATTGTTCTCCCGTGCTTTTCTCTGCGCCCACTGGCGCACTTCGCTTGTCCCTTCCCCCACCACCGCGCTGGCAAATAACATCAAAATGTCCACTAGCATAGGGTTCCCTCGCATTTAACACAAATTAGGTCAATTGTCAACCGATTTGATGAAATTGTCAAGTCCTTGACCTGGAACACCCCGATCGCAGCGGGAGATCGAATTGCTGCGTCGCCAAGGGGAGAAATGCGACTGTGCTATGGAGCGATCGCAATTGTATCGATTGCCGATCGCGGTGAGGTGCGCGACTCTCGGTTCCCAATGGGTGGGAGAATTGCAGCGGCAGACTTTAAAAGTGAGCTAAAGTGAGGTGAGGGGAGTTTCGGGAATCCAAGCGTCTCACTTGCGTGTGCGAGAGTAGCGATCGCCGTGATGTGCTAATCCCATTTTTCTAAACCCTGGGTGGAGTTCTACATCTAGGAGAGGGTGGGGCAACCAACGGAACAAATCGAGTCGCCTGGGCGGTTAGAGTTTTTTTGCACCCGCAACAGCCTGCCGGCCAAAAAAATCCCCTGACGCATTGCCCAAGATTGAGTACAATAGCGATGCTACGGTTTTTAGTGGTGTGAGGTAGCACGTGCATCGGCACAGAGGCAAGCAAAAACGAAATCGAGGAATCGCGATCGCCTTAACCAGTTCGGTGGCGCTGTTGGCGGGGATTTGGATACCCAACCCGCAAGCTAAATCGCCACCGTCGGTTTGCCCGTCGCCGGAAGCGGCCCCCAGAGATTCTGGGGCAGAGGACTCCCGGGTGGCGGCGGATCCATCTTGCGGCGATCGCCCATCGGCGTCTTCCCAGAGGTCGGAATTTCTCCCCTTGGTGCAACACTCCAATACTCTGTTGCAGCAGGTTCAAACAGCAGAACGCAAAATTAGCAAGCAACTCAATGGCAAACCCTACTGGGAAGAGGCCCTAACTCTGGCATCGGAGGCGGTGGCGTTGGCAAAAACCGACGATCCCGCCATCGATAGGTTACAAGAAATTAAATCCCTCTGGTCCGAGGCGATCGCGTCTCTGCGTCAGGTTCCCCCGGACTCAGACTACGGCGATCGGGCCGCCGCCAAAATCCGGGAATACCAAACCTACTACAACGCGATCGCCTACGCCCTAGAAGTCGCCCAATCGGACTTTTTAATTCCCATTGCCCAAAACAGTGGCCTTTCGTCGCGGGTGAAAATTACCATTTGCCACGTGACTAGCCGCATTTGTCGGCGTCTGCGCGGGAACGAACCGGCCCGGGATGCAGCCAGTTTAATGAAAGTCCCGATCGCCGTGGCGCTGATGCACAAATTGACCACGGAAAAAATGCGTTTGGACGCGCCAATTTATGTGGATCCGGGCAACTACACGGAAGATGCGTCGCCGATTCGTGTGGGTCGAAATTACCCGATGGAAGAACTGTTAAAAGAAGCGATCGCCCACAGCAGCAACATTGCCCCCAACCAAATCATCGATTATCTCGGCTGGGATTACATCAATCAAGTGTTGCAAAAACGCGGCTTTGAAATTACCCGGGTTTACTCTAAATTTGTGGGCAATCGGACCTATCCCCAAAATGTGGCGATCGGAAGCAACCAAACCACCAGCGACGAACTCACCGAGATGATGCTGCAAATTTACAATCGCGAACATCTCGGGGATGAAATTCTGATTCGCGCCTTAGAAGACCAATACGATCGCGCTTTGGGCTTTGCCGGCATCAAAGTGGGTTTTGGCAATTGGTTGGGGGAAAAAACCGGTCAAACGTCCCGGGTTTTGGGCACCACCTTGGCGATGAATTTATTCGGCGAAACCTACGTCATCACGGTCATTGATGATGGATTTTACAGCGAACCGAGCATTCGCCGATTTATTACGGAAATTTCCGAGCATATTTTCCGTAGCGGACAACTTTGATACTCCCTACGGATAAATCCGAGGGATTCTTAAAGAGTCCAAAGTCGGACTTTTAAAGGCGCTTTTCC
>NZ_JAJENT010000204.1:0-4852 GCF_035615515.1 Phormidium sp. CCY1219 | reverse complement strand
AATGGAGCCTTGTACTTTCTAAAAAAAGGAAGTCCTGTGGGAGTGCTGTTTATGTAAGGGGGGGCGAATTCCTCCCCTTACATAAATGACAGGGGTTTCCATTCGCCCCCCTTACCAACCCCTAATTTTCGATGATTCCTCCAGGGTGAACCCCCTGCGGGCAAACACACTCTGGAGAACAGGTTGAATTAGAGAGTACCTTGCGCTCCCTGTTGCGCTCTTTTTTATTAGGTACTCTCTCTGCTTTTAGAATAATGAGATGTCTCAGAGTCTAGAAGAGAAGTTGGTTGAATACTTTCAACCCGAAAACATCAAAACAGCTTTTTTACACTATAAAGAAGCCAAACATAATGTGTTTACGGATGAGATAAAAATTCCAATGGGAGCTGATGGGATTTCTTATCAAACCTTTGAAAAAGAACTCTCTATTCGGTGTCAATTGATTTCTCAAAGAGTCCTGAACGGAACTTATATATTTTACCCTTTTCGAGAGGAGAGGTTAACGTCCCCAAACCTTCGGGTAAAGAAAGAGTCTTATCAATTGCCACTATCCGCGACGTTGTCGTACAGAAAATTTTGTACGAGGTTTTATATAGTGAAGTCGAGAAAGTTTTCTGCGTCAATTCTGCATTAGACCGAGTTTCATGGGCTTATCGCAAAGGCAAGTCTGCGCCTGATGCCGCTAAACTCATCCACCACTATATTCAAAACGGTTTCCAATGTGCTTTAGATGCCGATATTGTCCAATTTTTCGATCGCATTTCTCACTCCCGTTTGATTTCTATCATTGAGAATTTATTTGGTCAGCAAACGCGGGTTAGCACTTTGCTGAGAAGGTTTATTAAAACGAGCGGCATTTCCTACAGAGATGACCGAGGTAAACCCAGAAATACCAAAACTTTCCATCACCACAAACCGCCCAAACAAAATTTACGTTTAGAAGGTATCCCCCAAGGCGGAGTGCTTTCTGGAATGTTGGCTAATTTATATCTGCACGAATTTGATAAGTGGGCGATCGCTAATTTAGCCCGAGACTATACTCTGCGTTATGTCCGCTATGCCGATGATTTTGTCATTCTATTAAAAAGTCAAGAGAAGCTTTCGGAAATTCACTGTCGGGTTGAGCAAAAACTTGCAGAAATAAAGCTCGAACTTCATCCCATTTTAGAAGATGCTGAGGCATCCAAAACTAAATATCTAGATATTTCCCAGACTTCTTTAATTTTTTTAGGATTTGAATTGACTCGCGATCGGCTTAAAATTAGCCCTGCCAATATTAACAGATTTCAGGCCAAAATACAACAAAAAATCCAAAAATAAACCAGCGATAAATTTAAAGGCGGAGCGCACCAAAGGTTTGATTCATTTATTCGTCATGTTATTAATAAAAAAATCAAAGGAAAAGAGGAAAAAATTTGTCCCCTATGTCACGGGAGGCTCAAAGGGGAAAGAACCAGCAACTGGATCGGCTTTTTTTCGGTGGTGACCGATACTCAACAGATAAAAGAGCTGGACAAATGGATTCGCCAGCGCGTGAGTCAGCATTTTTATCAAACATACAAGCTGCGAGTAAAAAGAACGGACTTTCGTCGGGCAGGGTTAGGGAGCTTAATCCGAGAATACTACAAACACAAGCACCCGAGAAATCCATGCTCTTGCCAATCACCTGATTTAAAGCTTATTTTGTTCATTTCCCTATTGACGAAGGAATTTAATTGGTTTAAAAATGCCCTGGTAATTCACTTTATTTTATCGAGTTTGAGAAACTGAGACCAAATGGATAGAGTCCCAACAGTCGGGTAGGAGGAACATGAAACGCTTGTTTAGTCGCGCAGGTAGAGGTAAGCGCTGACGCGCCGCGAGTCAAGGACTCCCGTCTCAATTACAAGAATCTAGAGTAATGTTTCATCACTTTTCAAGCTAATCTTGCTTTTTTTACGAGGTTGTGTTCTATAATAAAAGATTGGTTCAACTGTAGCTCATGGAATCCTTCATCATTAGCCGAAATGGCAGGGTGAAGTCAGGGAGAAAGGGGAAAGCTCTATGCCGCGATGGAAAGTCAAAACGGAATTTACCTTCGACAGCGCCCACTATATCAAGGACTACGACGGTCCTTGCGGTCGGATTCACGGACACACCTATCGCGTGCGCGTGGAGGCGACGTCTGAGAAACTGCACGCCTCGGAATACTGCCCCCACGAGGTGATGGTGGCGGATTTCCGCACCCTGCGCTGGGCAAAACGGGACGTGACGAAAGGCGGGTTGGATCACTGTCTCCTGAATGAGGCAATGCCAGAAGGATACGAGACCACCGCAGAGGCGATCGCCCAGTACATTTATGAGGAAACGAAGCGCCGAGTGCCCCAGGGGGTGCGCTTGAAGGTCGCCGTGTCGGAAACCCCCAATTCCTGGGTGGAATATGAAGATGATTGAGGTTAGGCGTAACCGAGAAATATTCTCCACAACTGCAACTCATCGGTGCCACCCTAGTTTAAAAATCGCGATCGCTGCCAAACTATCACAGAAAAACCCAGGGCTAACTGTGCAATCGAACGTATTGTAGTCATTAACCCCGAAAAATAATTCCATGAAAACACATCATTATTCAATCAACCTTGAATGGACGGGTAACGAAGGAAAAGGGACTTTCGATTACCAATCTTATAATCGCAGCTATATTTTAAGGGCGCCGGGCAAATCTCAAAAAATCATGGGTTCTTCAGACCCTTCGTTTTTAGGAGACCCAACCAAATATAACCCGGAAGACCTCTTCATTTCTTCCCTTTCCGCTTGTCATATGCTTTGGTATCTGCATTTGTGTTCCGTCCACCAAATCATTGTGACTGATTACGTCGATCGCGCTACTGGACTTATGGAGGAAACGGACACTGGAAGTGGAAAGTTTAAAGAAGTCACGTTACATCCCATTGTCACGGTAGAAAGTGAAAAGATGATTGCCACCGCAAATCAACTCCACTCTGAAGCCAATAAAATGTGTTTTATTGCCAATTCATGTAACTTCAAAATCAACCATCATCCCCAAGTAATGGTCAAACAGGATATAGAATAACTTCAAGTAAAAGCCAAATCGTTTGCACAAGCGCGCGAGTTGGAGTATGAAGAGAATATTCCGTTCAAACAGGTGCTTGTTTATCGCAATATTCTGCCTGATTCTTACGATAAAGATGACGAAATCGAGTGCTAAGGATTGGCAATAAATAATTTGAGGATTTGCAATTTCCCAGAATTTTACAGGCGGTTGGCGAGTCATCCTTGTGACCAAGGCGATCGCCCCCTCGCCTTCCCTCAGCAGCCCCTGTAGTGAGCCAGTGCCCCAAGTTTGGCCGCAATGGAGTGCAGGCAAGGCGAAACCAAATGCCCACAACTCCCTCCCCGGGGGGAATCGAGAGAATGGAGCAAATTTTTTCCAAAATCCCTTGCATTTTCCCAATCCCCTATGCTACATTAAGATACTGTTGGAACGAGGACGCATAGCTCAGTTGGTTAGAGCACCACGTTGACATCGTGGGGGTCACTGGTTCGAGTCCAGTTGCGTCCATCCCTCCGAACCCGCCTGCCCCTCCAGAACCTGGCGGTTTTTATTATATTTGCCCCAGGATATCGGCAAAAAACCCAGTTCAAACGAACTGGGTTAGACGAAAAAGTATGACACCATTAATTTGGGTTGCTGGCGATGGAATCGGTGGGCGATCGCTCGCCAAATCTCGATATTGCAAGCACCTTCCTCGAGCGAGCTTCCTCTATGCTTCCTTTTTAATTTCCATTTTCGCCTGCAAGGGTCGGAGGCGGCATCAGCCAAATGGCTGAAACCGATCGCTCATTTGGCCGATATGCCGCTTAACGCCACCCCCTAGGGATTCAATTCTTCCGTGGGTTCCTCCATATTGGAAGATTCCAGAGTAATTTCCTGCACCAGAGGGGCATCAGCAATGGTAGTCAAACCTTGGTCTCGCATCAATTGCTCCCATTCATCTTTCACCAAACGGTTGCGTGGGTTGTCGCGCAGAGAGGTTGCCAGAGAGGCCAAGGTATCTTGCCAAATGCCATTCTGGGCATAGACTTGGGCGCGCTCTAGCTGAGAAGTGGCTTCCTGTAATTCCTGACGCAATGCGATCGTCGGTTCCACCCGCCGGATCCAACCGCGCACGAAAATATCAGCCGCGCGATCCTCGGGATTGCAAATCATCGAAAAATACCACTGATAATTCTTGTCTAGGTCCAACGGAGGCAAAGAGGCATTCTCCGGAAGGCTGAGGCTGACAATTCCCGGTTCCCCTTTCGTGCGGAAGGTGGTTTCGTAAATCACCGTTTCCCCTTTTTCATCCATCAGCACGAATTCCACTGCTGTGGCATCAGTTGGCGGCAGATACCAGAAGAAGGTGGGATATTCTTCTACCGTCAAGCCCACCATGCTTTCTGGAATCAGGGCGGTGAGGAGGCGATCGCTGGGTTGTCCGCCGCCGATGCTGCATCCCCGGCTTCCGCCCCCGATCCGGCGTCCTGGCGCTCCAGGCTCCACCACTTGGTCGAAGGCACTTCCGCGCGTCCCCCCGCCGACTCTGCCTCGGGGTGCGCCTACATTATCCGGTGGCACGAAGTCCACTGCTTTAGCCGAATTTGCCCCTGGGGCAAACAATCCCAAACACAGGGCTAAACCTGCCGACATCAGACTGGTGTAATATGTTTTCCTATTCACGAGTTATCCCCCATTCATTGAGTGGTTTCAGTTAGATTTCCCTTGTAGATATTAGAGAGTGACGTACTCCCGACGCCGACCGCTTAGGCGGTACGGCGCGGGCTTCTCCGCCCAGACCTTTGAGATCTGGGTTTC
>NZ_JAJENT010000203.1:0-8031 GCF_035615515.1 Phormidium sp. CCY1219 | reverse complement strand
CGACTAAAGTCGCCGTTCGTTTTTCATCTACGTTTTAAAAAACGTAGCTTTCAAACTCTCGTTTTTCTTTCGTAAAATCGCGATCGACATTCTCAAGCCGTTAGGAGTATTTTGAGAACGGTTTGTAAAGGTTTCATCGAGTTGGTTCATGGTTAAATCGGGTTGGTTTTCAATGCTTTGGTTCTGTTTTCTGCCCCAATCTCTAATTTCCGGCGAGTGTTTCAGGTTCACTGCGATCGCGCATGGGGCGAGGGGTGGCAGATGATAGCCTAGGCAGAGTCGTTTTCCACCTGCCGCATCATCCGTCCACCCCTCACAGTGGAACGCTCCTCGAGTTTCGCTTCGACGGCTGTTGGTGCCGCCATGATTTTAATTTAGGTAATTGGGTTTTGGCCGATCGCTAAAGCAGTGACGAGCATTCCGAGTACGAGAAACGGCTGAGCAGATGCCTGGTATTTGACATCATTTTCCAGGGGATTGCGGAGAAAATACATGTCCTGGAAGGTGATTTGCGGAATGACCAGCAAAATCAGAATCGCCGCGTACAGGTTTTGGTGAATGCTAACCAAATAGCCGGCAATGCCTAGCTGGAAGATATCGATGATTAACACGCAGATCCAAGCCGCTGTGCCCACACCAAACATCACGGGCAAGGATTGCAAACCCAGTTGTTTGTCGCCTTCGACACTTTTGAAGTCGTTGACGATCGCGATGCCCAAGCCGGCAATGCTGTAGATGAGGGTGAGGATGATAATTGTTGGACCGATTTCGCCAAACAGGGCTTGTCCCGCCCACCAAGGCAGGGCGATGTAACTCGCACCCAGGGCGTAGTTGCCCAACCACCCGTTTTTCTTCAGTTTCAGCGGCGGCGCAGAATAAATGTAGGAGAGGAAAGACCCACCGATCGCTAGGACGGTGATGGTGGGAAATTCGTGCCCCGCCCAGGTATCTAAGGCGTAAGCAATGCCAATTCCTGCCAGTAGCAACACCCAAATTTGGGTGATGACTTGGGGCACTGAGATGGCCCCGGAGGGAATCGGGCGATAGGGTTCGTTGATTGCGTCTAAATCGCGATCGTAGAAATCATTCAGGGTTTGGGTATAGCCTGTCAGCAAGGGGCCGGAAAGCAACATGCAGGCGGCAGCGATTAACACATGCTCGAGTTTCCACTGGTAGTTACCCGAAGCGGCGGCACCGCATACCACCCCCCAAATCAACGGGATCCAGGTGATGGGTTTCATCAGTTGCAGCCGTATCTTCCAAATGGAGGTTTCTTTGACATCGGCTCCTTTCATGCCCAACATCTGCCGCGTTTTGGCACTGCGGTTGGGGGCAGCAGCGTCGGTAGCGGGTTGGGTTGCAGTCTCGCCCGCCCCTTCAGGCGGCGCTTGTTCTGGAGACTGGGACAGATTGGACTCAGGTGCAGAAGGGTTAGACATATCAGGGGATGAAATTTTCGTTTCGTCCAGTAGTGGATCTAGTTTATTATGCAACCTGACATCAATTTTATGACTGGGAGAGGCAAAAAGCACGGATTTGGATCCCACTTGGAGTACCGATGCTCTAAATTACCCGCTGATATTATCGCTACAAAAGTGCTACGCAGCCTCGGGGACAGCCTGTGGGTTGATGGGGTGAATGTTAAAAATTATGTTGGGTTGACCGATTCCGAAAAAGTTGTGTTAATATATGCAAGTAAAAAAAGTGGATGTTGGCTAACTCCCGAGTATCGAGAAAGGCGATCGCCACTCCCTCAAGGCTTATATGTATTGTCAAGAATATTTAACAAATAGACAGTGCAGCGGCTGGTTAAATTGAGACATTAACAGTGAAATCCTATGCTATTTAACTCTTTAGAGTTTATTTTGGGATTTTTACCCATTGCGCTCATTAGTTTTTATCAAATCGGCAGAAGAGGATATTACAATTGGGCGATCGTCGCTCTGTTAGCGGCTTCTTTCTTTTTCTATGGCTGGTGGAATCCCCCATACCTCCTGTTACTGATAGGTTCGATAGGGTTCAACTATGCGATTGGTTGGGGATTAAGCCACAAGATTAATAGACCCATCGGCAAAAAGGTTTTATTAATTGTTGGCATTGCCGCTAATTTGGCCATTATTGGGTATTACAAATATGCGAACTTTTTTATCGCCAGCGTTGATGATGTTTTGGGTACCAGTTGGGAACCGAGCAGACAAGTAATTCTGCCTTTGGGTATTTCGTTCTTTACCTTTCAGCAAATCGCGTATTTGGTCGATGTTTACCGAGGAGAAACTCAAGAATACAGTGCATTGAAGTACGGGGTTTTTGTCAGCTTTTTCCCCCAACTCATTGCCGGACCTATCGTCCATCACAAACAAATGATTTTCCAGTTGTATGATCGAGCCATTTATCGCTTTAACTGGGAAAAGTTTACCATAGGAATTACCATTTTTATTGCCGGATTATTCAAAAGTGATGTTTGCTGACAATCTCGCTCGCTATGCCACGCCAGTATTTCGGGATGCAGCGCGGGATATACCAGTAGAATTTTTTCAGGCATGGGGAGGGGCATTGGCCTATTCATTACAACTTTACTATGATTTTTCCGGTTACTCCGATATGGCGATCGGTGCCGCATTGATGTTTGGTATCACACTTCCCATTAATTTTAATTCCCCCTACCAAGCAACCAGTATCATCGACTTTTGGCGGCGATGGCATATCACCCTTTCTAACTTTTTGCGCGATTACCTTTACATTCCCCTCGGTGGCAATCGGAAAGGGGAAATTCGCCGCTATATCAATTTAATGATTACCATGCTGTTGGGGGGACTTTGGCATGGTGCGGGTTGGACATTTGTGTTATGGGGAGGGTTACATGGCGTTTATTTAATCATTAACAACCAATGGCGATCGCTGTGCAAAAAATTGGGACGCGCTCGCCAAGGAAATCACGGGTGGAGTCGGGCGATCGGCAGTTTCATTACCTTAGTCGCTGTGGCGATCGCTTGGGTGTTTTTTCGAGCGAGTAACTTGGAAGCGGCACTGGTATTATTGAAAGGGATGGTGGGTGGAAATGGTGTTTCCATTCCGTTGGCGATCGCCGAGGCACTCGGTTCTCTCAAACCCTTACTCGAAAGTTGGGGTGTGAAATTTACATCAGTTGCTGAAAAACAGTTCGTTTTAACCTATGTTTGGTCTCTGATTCTGTTCGCGATCGCATTACTCTGTCCCAACGTTTACCAGTGGATGAGAGAGTACAATCCCATTCAGAGTAAAGATGTCATTCTTCGCCACTCTGAGGAAGATTCTTCATTAAAGCACCTAAAATGGCAACCAAATTCGACTTTCGGAATTGTCATGGGTATTGCGGCTTTTATCGTCGTAAAAACTTTTTTTACCGCTTCTCAAAGCGAGTTTTTGTATTTTAATTTTTGACCTATGCGGTATTTAAAATATTTACGTTTACTTGTTTCCAGTTTCTTAATTTGCTGGATTATTTTCCTATTAGCATTTTTCTACCAACTAGGAGTTCAAACAACAAAAATTTCAGCTTGGATCGACAATATTTATGTAAATAAAGAGAGAATTGCTCGCTCAATCGATACGCCTAAATTAATCGTCGTTGCGGGTTCCAATGCACTCTATGGCATTAGCTGCGAGGCAGTTGCCGCACAGACTGGAGTACCCTGTGTAAATGCAGCCACTCATGGAACACTAGGTACGGATTACATCTTTAGGAAAGCGCGCTCGTTAGCTAAACCAACAGATATCGTTCTTCTGCCGCTTGAATATCATTTTTACAAACAAAGGGATACGCTAAATAATGTATTTATAGACTATGTAGTAGCTTCCAATCCAAGCTATTTACTGTCCCTCAATCCTTTCCAGCAAATACGTTTCGTTTTAGGCACTTCTTTTCCGCGTTTGCTAAATGGTATGATTAACAAAACCATCTATTACCTCAACTCGGAACCCCGGGAAAATACCAATTTATTTTTGAATGAGTATGGAGATATTAAAAAAAATAAAGAAGCGAACATTACCTCGAACTTAATCCATATCGTTGCTGAGGAAAAGCCGATGGAATTGCAAGGCTACCTCCGCTCGACTTCCGGAATGAAAAGCATCCGGAAATTTGTAGAATGGGCTAGAGAAAATCAAATTCAGGTAATCGCCACTTGGCCGAATACCATTGGGTTTGATGTCTATCAAGAAGCTAAATCACAAGAATATTTTCAAAGTATCAAAGATTTTTATCAAGAAATCGGTGTCCCGGTTCTCGGCGAACCCGAAGACTTTATGTACGACAAATCAATGTTTTACGATACCAGTTATCATCTTCACGATCGCGGTACCCGTCACAGAACCCGACAAACCATCGATTTACTCTTGCCCTATTTAGCACCCCTGCGAGAAGCTCAATAGCATCGTTGAGCTAATTGTCTCTGGTAGATTGGTTTTTTCTCGGCGCAAAAGGGGGCGATCGCTACACTGAAGCGATCGCTCACCCAATTAAAAGGAAATAATCAAGGATTGCTGTTGAAATTTAGCTCCTTTCACCGGCTTGCCCCTCAGTTGTGCGGGCAAAAAGATATTGCGCCGCTGATCTCCCGCTTCTATTGTCACTTCTGGACCATATTGAGTTAATTTGACTTGTTTTTTGTCAAATCCGGGTAAAAATAACCGCACTTGGCTGGTCGCAACATCCACCTCAATCGGGCGCGGTGCCCCTGAGGCTTTGCTGAAGTCTGGTAAAGCATCCAGGAGGGGTTGCCAGTCGTCTCCTTCCCGATGAGGCACCCAGCTTACGGGCAGGGGAGAAAACTGTTCTGCCACTTGTTCGGTGACGGGAGAGAGGTTGCAAATCACGCCGCCTACGGTTAAACCCACTTGTTGGGCGCTACCCCACAAATAAAGACTGCTGGCGACAGCAAGGCGATCGCCGGAGGTGACTAAATAGGCTACCACCCGATTGGGATCGGATACCGCTTGTTTGCCGCGATCGAGCAACTGGTTTGCTTCGTCGGCAGGTTTTCCCCCGATATTCTCCATCGACCAGCCGACATTCAAAACTGCGCTGGTGACGGGTTGGACGAAGGGGGACAATGCTTTGCCTAGTTCGGACTCGGCTAAAACCCCTCGGAAACGGCGAATGTACCAGCTCAGCATTTCTGGCATTCCCAGCATTCGCAGGGTTTCTTTATCGCTTTTGCCATCGTAAACGATAACATCGTATTCGTTAGCGGCGTCGTATTCGCGGATGGCGTTTAGGGCGAGGGCGCTATCCATTCCGGGCAAAATGCCCAGTTCTTCGCCGTAGACTTCTTTGAAGAAGGGGGTGCGGATGTATTCCGCTTCCAGTTTTTTGAGCTGTTCCCAGCTTCGTTGCAGCAGGGTAGTGGATTCAAACTGTACTGCTTTGAGGTTGGGAGCTATGGGTTGGGGGTCGCAGGTGAGGGTAGTGCCGAGGAGTAAACTCAAGGCAGGACTGGTGTCTTGTCCCGCTAAGAGGACGCGCTTACCTTCGGCGGCGAAGCGCTTAGCAGCGGCGATCGCGATCGTGGTTCGACCCGTACCACCTTTACCCAGAAAGGTCAAAATCAGAGCCATTGGTTTTTTTGGTTCCCACTTGAAGCATGTCTTATGTTAATCCTTCCTCGCGGTGGCAGGCTGGGATTAGCACTGCCAAATTCCGCGATCGCCCCTACTGAACGGGTTGCACCTCATCTTCAAAGAACCAGGTGGATATGCCGCTGTCAAATTCTACGACGACACCAACCCCACTCCCGTCTGTCATTTTGAACCCTTTTACGGTACCGACGGGATTTTGCTTGATTTTATTCACCATATCGGCGGACAATTTCTCTCTGAGGCGGCAGACTTTGACCTTTTGACCGATTTCCATTTGCTATCCTGTGCGTTTGCGATCGTTGTAAACCATTCCACAGTTTATCAGGGCTTGGCTTCTATCCCAACTCTTCTGATTTGATTCGTCAGCGAGTTGGAGGAAGGGGACACCACCGGGATGAAGCGTTAGGGGCTTGTGGGTCTGCGGGAAAAATTTTGTTGGATCGAGTGTTTATTCTTGACAATCAACTATGCTTGCAAAACGAATCTTGCCTTGTTTGGATGTGAATGCGGGTCGCGTGGTCAAGGGGGTGAATTTTGTCAACCTCCAAGATGCTGGGGATCCGGTGGAACTGGCGCAGGTTTATAATGATGCCGGTGCCGATGAATTGGTGTTTCTGGATATCACCGCCACCCACGAAGACCGGGACATTATTATTGATGTGGTTTACCGCACCGCCGAAAAGGTGTTTATCCCCCTGACGGTGGGGGGTGGGATTCAATCCTTAGAAACGATTAAAAAATTGTTAAGAGCTGGGGCGGATAAGGTGAGTATTAACTCAGCGGCGGTTCGCAATCCCGAGTTTATCGATGAAGCGAGCGATCGCTTTGGCAATCAGTGTATTGTGGTGGCGATCGATGCCCGTCGCCGCAAGGATCCGGAGAACCCGGGGTGGGACGTTTACGTGCGCGGCGGTCGCGAAAATACCGGGTTAGATGCGATCGCTTGGGCGCAAGAAGTGGAATCTCGCGGCGCTGGGGAATTGCTGGTGACTAGCATGGATGCGGATGGCACGCAAGCGGGATATGACTTAGAATTGACGCGCACTATTGCCGATCGCGTGGAAATTCCGGTAATTGCCTCTGGCGGTGCCGGCAACTGTCAGCATATTTATGAAGCGGTGAGTGCAGGGAAGGCAGAAGCGGCGCTTCTGGCGTCTTTACTACATTACGGTCAACTCAGCGTTGCCGAAATTAAAACTTACCTGGCAACCCATCAAGTTCCCGTGCGGCAATAGTTTCGGGTCTTGACTTTCTCATTTTGAGGCGCTTTGGCGAATCTGCCAACTGTGAAAATAATATGAAGTTTTCACGGTGGGCGATCGCTCAGAGCGCCTTTTTTGTGCGCTGTAAGCCTTATGGGGTCTGGAATTGAGGGCGTTTTCACTGCCCGATCCCACCCCTCGGTTTTTTCTTAAGGTTCCCTCGCTTAATCTGAGAATATGTTAAAATATGTAAAGTCTTCGCGCGATATATGTAAAGTTATGATCCTCATACTCATAATAGTCATAGCTTTGGTGGCTTGGGCACTGCACCTGATGCAGCAAGCTTTCGATCAGAGCGAGTTCTCCCTGATGTTGGCAGGAACCTTGGTGGCGATGGCTGCAGCCGCTATGATGGCTGTCTATTTTCTGATGGGGGACTATATGTTATATGTAAAAGAAATGGCCCAACGCGGGTTAGGAGAGTCTTCCTATGACTCGGTAAGCGCAGTTAGCGTTAGCCCTTGGATTGAGGCATGGCCTGTGGAATATTCCGAAACCACAGACGGTGGCTATATGGATGCCTATATGGATGGCTATATGGATGGCGATCGGCGCAGCCCTCTACTGCCCTAAGGCGGGAAATCTTTACTGCGGATCCATCTCTAGGCTAGCTTTCCTCCGCCAGCCCCCCGAATGATTGCCCGGGACAGGCAAGCCAAAAAAAAAAGTCAAAAAAAAATTTTAAAAGTGCTTGACAAATGACTTAGATTCGTGCCATTATAATAAAGCAACTGAATGAACGGGGCTATAGCTCAGTTGGTAGAGCACCTCAATGGCATTGAGGGGGTCAGCGGTTCGAGTCCGCTTAGCTCCATCAAAGATAAAGAGGGACGAGCAAATTGCTTGTCCCTCTTTCTATTTTTTTTGTTGGAGCGATCGTCGATTTAAAGGTATTACTCAAATAAATTGGCAAGCCCACCTACTTGGTGGGAGAATTGCATCTCCGGAGTAATATTGCATGTCCGGAGTAATAATGAAATGCTTGGTGGGTACCCCCCAATAGGTTAGAAAAGAAAATTGCACAAACTTCTTGGAACCGGTGATGCACCCTACTACTCGTGAAAGAAAGCTTACTTAAACAACAAAGCCCCCTTCAAGAAAAGAAGGAGGCTTTGCGTAAAAATTAACCGGGCACCGAGCTATTTTCCCAGGA
>NZ_JAJENT010000202.1:0-13169 GCF_035615515.1 Phormidium sp. CCY1219 | reverse complement strand
TATCGAAACATGGTATTGTGTTAGGTAGAGAAAATTATGGGAGGATTGGGGAGCGATCGCAGTTCTGGGTTTGGTCAGCGCGATCGCACCTCTGGAGTTTGCAAGCGCGATCGCTCTCCCCATTCTCATTCTGTTTACTGTTGCAGTTCCTCAAGCATTTCCTGAGCTTTCTCGGAAGCTGCATATTCGCCTTGGGCGTCAAATAGATTCACGGCTTGCTGTAAATCTTCAATCGCCCCTGAGCGATCGCCGATTTGATTGCGTGCTACTCCCCGTTGAGCATATGCCTCAGCATACTCGGAGTAGTTGCTAATTGCTCGATTGTACTGTTCTATGGCTCCTTGATAATCTTTATTTTGCAGCATGGCGTTCCCTTGGAGAAAAAAAGGTGCTGCCCGCATAAATTCTTGCAAATTGCCGAAGTTATTGGGCGTTCCAGATCCATTTCTTCGGTTGCTTTGTTTGGGTGATGGCATGATATGAGCAGAATATTCGCCTGCTATTTTTGCCGCTCGCGTTTCCTCAATGGTTTTGCTAGGGGTGGAGCGAATCGGTTCTGGAAACAGTCCAACTAAGGTAGTAACTGTGGCGGTAGCGACCAAAATGCGAGTCAACACTGTAAACTTGGAGTAATTGGAAGTCATCATTTAGAAAAAAACAGGCAATTTGTCTAGTGATATGGGTAAATTATCGCCAAAAACAGACCGAATAATACTGCAAACAAGTTAATCGAAGATAACCCAAGTTGATATCCGAGTGACAGAGGAGCGATCGCCGATTTGTACCCGTGAGAAATCGGCGATCCATCACTGCCTAATGTTGCTGGAATAACCATCCTAATCGAGTTCTATCAGGGGTTAGTCTTCAGTGTTTAATTGGCAGAATTTTAGGCGCTGTAATAGGTTTCAGAGGTGCTGATATTGCCATACTCATCTTGGGAAGCGGTTACTTCATAATCAGCAGAACCATCGCCGTCATAATCCACCGCACCATACCCCACATCAGCATAACCATCGCCATTGGTGTCGGCGTAAGCCGTGCTAACATCCGCGTATCCATCACCATCGGTGTCCCATACTTCCACTGTGGTGTCAGCATAACCATCGCCATCGGTATCGTAACTCCCATAGGCATAGTCAATTTGCCCGTCGCCATTCGTATCTTGGTAATATTCGTTGCTGCTGCTGTAAACCATAATTTTGTCCTACAGATTTTTTGGAGTTGAAAAATCGCCGAGGCAAAACTCCTCAGCTTTGGCTGGTTTGGCTACAATGCCTAATTTCCAAATTGAAGGAGATTTATCTCTTCAACTGTGAATGAGTAGCATCTTACGCAAGATAAGACGTTTCAGAGGTACTGATGTTACCCGCATCGTCCACGGAAGCGGTGTATTCATAATCGAAAGAACCATCGCCATTCTCATCGGTACGATACCGTGCCCTATCGGCGTAACCATCACTATTGTCATCGAAGTATTCAACTACCTCATCGTGGTGCCCGTCCCCATCGGTATCGGAGCTGACATAAGAATAATCAAAATTTCCATCCTTATCATCATCAAAGGCTTCAGCTACCGTCTCATAATACCCATCACCATCGGTATCATAACGACCATAGGCATAATCTATTTTGCCGTCACCATTGCTGTCGTCATAGGCAGAGTAAGCAATTTTGGTCATGAGTTTTCCTCCGAATTTATGTTTGAACGATCTAACCCTGGGTTGGCGATTGATATATGTCCCCGATCGCTCTCCACAAGAGCGAACCACCCAGTTTGGGGAAATGAGTGGATGTGTTCGCGATCGCCTCTTGATGCCGAAAGGTCTTCATCGGTAGAATTTTCCTGAGTCTCGTTGCGAGTTTCATAAGGAGTATCGCTCGTCAAACGTAAATTGGAAAATCCCCGTAAATCGCGAGGATTAACTACCCGATCGTCAGCGAATCCATTGCCATGATTATCCCAAGAAGCAGGATCGACATCAAAGGAGCGACCACGATCGCGATTTCAGATTTTATTGTTGTTTCATACTCCCCTTTCCCATTTTTATTATAGCTTACTTTAGCGGGATAAACATGTTTTTGTTTGAGGTATTTTTTTTGGCTCCCCGGCTTTTCTTACGGTAAACCATTGGTTGAATATCCCGCTCTTATCCCCTGGATTACGCCTCCCTTTAGTCACTGGCGGCGATTAATTCGCGGAATGCATGAAATCCATTTTCATGGTAGCACATCGATTCAATAATCAAGGTTAAATTTGATACAATATTACCAATTAATTTTTTGTCTAAGATCCATAAATTGGCGTTTTTCTTCTTGCAAATTTTTCTGACTTTTGTGGCTGTTGTCCACAGATTTTTTCATTTCCGACATATGAAGACCTATTTTGTCGCTTGTGGATTCTATCAATGTCTTGAAGTGTCGTTCTTCCGCTTCGATTTGCAAATGAATTTGCTGGGATAACTTATCGGCAATACTTCTAGCTAAAGATTGATAATGATGGCATAAGCCTTTGCGTAAGTTATCGGTAATTTGCTCGATTTTTGAAGTTTCGCTGTGTTTCTGGGCGACTTGTTTTCCGAGTACCCCCATCCCCGCGCTCATCAGAAGGATTGGATACCCCATTGCCAAACCGACAGCACCGATCGCCGCCGAACCCAATAACATCAAATTGTTGCCAGAAGCTTTGTCTTGATAAGAAACCTGATTGTCAAATTCCACAAAAGAATATTGCAAGCATTGGTAAACATCAAAATCCGAGTTGGCTGTAAAAGATGAACTGGGCAAGTCGAGACCGGGAATAAAATCAAACCCTGCATGGGTGCGCTGAAAAACTCCCTGCAAACCGCCTTCTGCATAGGTGCTATAAACGCGCTCCCATTCATCTTTTGCCCACTGACTCATCTCTCCGTAACAAAGACGGTTTATATACGTATGGATAGTATTCTCTTGCCTCAGTTGTGGAGAATCTAACTGGAGCGATACCCGATCTTTCTCTTTGGTGACAACCGGCTGCAGGTCGTCGGTAAACTGTTTGATTTTATACAGCAAACTTTCTTTACTAAAAGCATCGATTAATGCGGCTTTTGATTGATTGAGATCCAGCCGAATTTGTCGAAATGACCTTTCTTTGTCGTCTGCCACTTGCTTGAAAGCTTTTCGGATTTGCCGATCCAACTCATCAAGCTCGACCCCTGGAGGTAAGGGGACTGACTGGTTCTTGTGGTTTTTCAAATGCGCTTCTTTGTCTGCATAAGCCCGTTCCAGAATGCCCAGTTGTTCCTTGACTTTTCCGGCAACCCGCTGAATCAGAAACGATTCGCGTCGCTCGATGGCCGATTGTTCTAGAAACTGGAGAAAGCGATCGCACTCTTGCTGCACGTTTGGATCCAGTTCGCTGGTGGGTTGAGGATTGGGATAGAAAGGATGCAGGGGAATCAAAGGGAGAGCAACAGCAGCTTGCAGATTCTGGGATTTGAGCCATTGCTTCAAGGCATCAATATGAGCGCTCACGGTTTCTGGCGCGCGATCGCTCGCCGACACATCCACGATCGCGATCGTTTTAAAAAGTTGCCCTCGAGCGGCTCGCTCAATTAGCTGTTTTTCGGGGTTAGAAAGGGGCATCGTGGGGTTAATAACCACACAGAGAATATCGCACTCAATCAGGTCTTCATAAAGTCGCTCGTTTGGGTCTGACAGTGGGTTCCGGGCCGCAGCATGAGGGTGTGACTGATTCGCCGCCACGTTATAGTCAAACTTAAAAATTAATTCGGGACTGCGATCGGTCGGTTCTGGATACCCCAGCACGATCCGATCGTCCGGCTGCAACGTATAGCATCCTTGGATGCGTTCGCCGTTGATGTAGGTGCCATTACTACTGGTATCGCAGATTTGCCAGGTTTTTGAAGCATTTCCCTGCTCGGAATTGGCGATGGGAATAATTTCGGCATGATGCCCGGATGCAAAGCTGTATTCATTGGGAATCTGAATCTGACAGTCCGGGCGACGTCCAATCCGCAATTTACCCTGGTTGGGGAGGGGATGACTAATTGGCTCTTGGCGGCGGGAATCAGTAAATTGAAGGATGACCGGTTCGGGAACGGCTAATTCCGTCCGCTGGTAGCCACCCTGGTGGATGGGAATTTCGGTTTGCTGATATTCCTCGGGTAGGCTGGCAGTTTGAAATTGATATAAAGCCGGCAGGGTAGGACTTTGACCCGTCAATTTGGCTACCGCATAAGCCAGGGGCGAAGACTGACTGACGATTTGAAATAGCAGCTTTCCACTTTTGAGTTTGTGGGTCAAGCTGCCGAGTTTTCGCGCTACGGCAGCAAAGTTCGGGTCTTGTTGCCCTCGATCGGCAATAAATTGATGAATGTTTTGTAGATCCTGAATCGGTTTGTCGGTTTTGGGTGACATGGCGTTTTTCTCTAGCTAGGGGTTTGTGGTTTGGGCAAGCGATCGCTTTAAGGGCAAAATCTGCGATCGGAATAGGGCAGCGGCTAACATACAAATTCCGCCGTTAATCGTTAAGGTGGTCGCGGCTCCAATCCAATCGGCAACTGCTCCTGCCAGTAAGCTGCCTAATGGCACCATCCCCAGATAAGCGAGCGCAAACAAGCTCATAATTCGGCCTCGCTTTTCGTCCGGAACCAGCGCTTGTAATAGGGTATTGCTGGCCGCGACTTGGAGGACCAAACACAGTCCGGTACAATAGAGAGCTACGGAGGAAACATAGAGATTTTCCGATCTAGAGAAGCAAAGCAAGCTCATCCCCGTGAGAGCCGTTGCCCAAGTCATAATCGTTTCTAAGCCAATGACGGATTTTCGCGACATTAAATAGCAACTGCCGCTTAAAGAACCCAATCCGGCAAAGGCCATCAGAACTCCCAGGGTATCCGATCCTCCGGCGAGAGCCTCTTTGGCGAAAATGGGGACGAGATAACTATAGGGCATCGCCATCAAGCTGACTAAAGCTAGCAGCAGGATAATCGAGGCCACGGGAGAAAAGCTAGCCGCATAGGTAAATCCTTGTTTTAATTGTTGCCAGGGGCGGCTGGATACCGACCTCAGCGCTTTTTGGGAAACAGTTTTCATCGTCAGCAGGATGGCAATGAGGGGTAGATAGGTCACTGCGTCAATTAGAAAGCAAAAACCAGTTCCGAGGGTACCAATGGCGATCGCCGCTAAGCTCGGCCCGAGCAACCGCGCCGAACTGATGGTGAGTGAATTCAGGGCGATCGCTTCCCCTATCTCCCTTTTGCTATCTACCATCTCGGCAATCCACACCTGCCGCGCCGGTACGTCAAAGGCATTGACACAGCCTTGAAACAAGCTCAATGTCAGAAATGACGTCATCTCGATCCGTTCCGTGAGGGTCATAAACGCTAACACCAGTGACAACAGCGCCGCCAGAGTTTGGGTTGCCAGTAAAACCTGCTGGCGATTCCATTGGTCTATTAATACACCCGCCACCGGGGAGATAAATAGACTGGGAATTTGGGTGCTGAAGCCAGCCAAACCGAGTTCTAGCGCCGAACCCCCAATCTGATAGACCAACCAAGCCGCTGCAACTTTAGCCATCCAAGTGCCGACTAAGGAGATTCCTTGTCCGCTAAAAAACAGACCGCAGTTTTTAGAGCGCAATACTAGGCTGGTCATAAACTTCCTACCGAGTTGCAGTTGTATGGAGCGGAAGGTTGGGAGTTTGGGCTGCCTCGATCGCTCACTCTGTGGGCACAAAGTCGTAGCCGGTTTTAGAGCGACTGGCTTGTATAGAAGGCATTTTCTGGACTTTGACCAGGGCGAAATCCGATGGCACGTCTCCGGCGATAAACTGGATTGTCCCGGAAGCGCCAGTGGTGGAAAAGTCAGAAGCCGCCAGTGCAGTTTGAATGCCCTCGCGAGTCGGACCGTTGCGTTGGATCGCTTCAACCAAGGATTGAGCCGCATCGTAGGACATCGCCGTTACCCAATTGACGCTCGCCCCCCAAAGCTGGTCAGCGCGCTGCGAGAACGGATCGGACGGGCTGTAGCGCCACGCAACGGCTAGCACCATGTCCACTGCTGCTTCTCGACCTTCGTTTAATGTTTCATATCGATATAAGGTGGCAATGTCTCCCAAAACTTTGAAGTTACCAAACTCGTTTGGGTATTCATCGATCAGCCGCAAAATTTTCCAAATTTGGGGGAGGGTCTTGATACTCGGGAAAAGCACGATTGCCTCTGCACCTCGCTCTCTGGCAGTTCGCAGGCTGCGTTCCGGATTGAAATTCGCTGAAGATAGGTCGAATGTCTCCAGGATTTGCCCCCGGGTGCCCAACTCTTTGGCAAATGAGTCGGTCAAGTCGCGGATAAATTCCAATTTGGGGTTGTTAAAAATTACGACATTCTGGAGTCCCCCAGTCTGCACTACGCGATCGGCCAAGGCTTGCGCGCCCTTGCGAGTGTCGATCCGGTTTGTGCGAAATAGGTACGGATTGCTCCCATCGGTCAATTCGTCCATCACGCTGATGGGAGTCACCAGAACCAGATTCGCATCTCGGTAAATCGCTCCAGCTCTCTTACTCACCTCAGTGCGATTGTGACCCATCACCCCGAGAATTTCGCTGTTGGCGGCCAATTCTCGGGCAAGGTTTTCGATGTTGTCTGGATCGTCTTGGTCGTTAACGATAACCAGTTTGAGCGGTACGCCATTAATCCCGCCTTGCTTGTTTACTTCATCTTGCGCTTGGGCAAATCCCCGCAACATCTCCTTGGCGCGATCGGGACTGTTCGTGGGCACCGAGGCGGCTAGGGTATAAGCGGGATTATTGCCAATCTTGGCATTATTCAAATAAATGCGGGTTTCGGGTGCATTCCGACTTTGCTCGAGGGCTGCTTCAAATTTAGCGGTAGCTTGCCAATAGTTTTGGGCTGCCATCGCCTGCACGCCTTCTTGTTTTAATTGAGTAAATTTTTGATTGTTTTCAACCTCGGCGGGAAGCAAAATTGCTTCTCCCGAACTGATGCGTTGTGTGGACATTCCCAGGTTGCCTTGGCTTGCGGATGGGTTTGTCATGCCCTGCCCGTTACCCTGTCGGGAAAGCGAACCCTCAATCAACCAAGCGCCGAGTCCTAACACCGCGAAGGCAACCACCCCGGCAGCCCCTAACATTATCTTCCGGTTGAGGGATGCTTGAGGCAATCCGGCGACGGGCGCGGATGATGCCGCAGATGATGCAGAGGATGAGGCCGGGGTCGATGCCGGGGTCGATGCCGGTGCCGATGCCGGTGCCGATGCCGATGCCGATGCCGGGGTGAATGCCGACGTTGTCGAAGTTGGGGAAGCCGATACCGGGGCAGCGATCGTGGGCTGATACTCGGAGTCAGATTTGAGGGAACTCAGCGCGTCTTTGGCACTCTGGTAGCGCTCGCGCCAGTTTTGACGAACCATCCGGGTGATAAAGTCCTTGAGTCCGGGACTGACTTCTGGGGCAAGGTGCTGCCAGTTAATTTCTTCACTGTAGGGATCCCGATGTTCTGTTTCTAACTCTAGGGCATTGAGTCCCGTCAGGGCTTGAATGCCGATCATTCCCAACGCATAAAGGTCACTGTTGAGTCGAGGCCGACCGACCGCCTGTTCCATTGGCCGATAGCCCTGGGTGCCTACGGAAACGGTAAAGCTAATTGCGCCCGACTCGCTGACCATTTGCCCCCGCACTTGCTTCACCGCACCAAAATCCACCAGCACCAAGGCATTGTCATGCTGACGCCGAATGATGTTGTCGGGTTTGATATCCCGATGAATGGCATTGTTGCTATGTACGAAATCCAGAACCTCTAAAATTTGTCCCAGCATTTCGATAACATTGCTTTCCGGCCAACCCTGACCTTTAACCAGTTCGGAACTCAGCGGATGTCCGTCAATGAACTCTTGCACTAAGTAGAATTCTTGGTTCTCTTCAAAATACGCTAAAAGCTGCGGAATCCGCTCGTGCTTGCCTAGGGTTTCTAAGGCTTCTGCCTCTTTGCGGAAAAAATCCCGGGCGATGGTCCAGCGGTCTTCTCGAGAGGCGTCGGACAAGGTGGGGTCTTCAATGCCCAGTGGCTTGAGCTGTTTGACCACGCACTTGGGGTGGCTCGGTTGCTTCAGGTCTTGGGCAATGTAGGTTCGCCCAAAGCCTCCCGCTCCCAGAACTTGTAGAATTTGGTAACGCTGGTCGAGTAATTGGTCGATCATTGCATTTGGGGGTAGTATAGTGGCATATTTTTTAGCCATCGGATTTTTTGGGAAAAATCGACAGCACCGGTTTATAATGGTACGACGATTGGCAACAGCTCCTCCCAGTGATTGGTAGCGCACCCCTCATTTATGTAAAGCGCAATGCCCTCCAAGTGGTAAGCACTTCCTTTCTGATTCTCCCTTGTGGCCAGTGAAGAATTAAATCTAAACGGTAGCCCAAAGACCCGGACTGGAATATTACATTCGCAGAACCTTGGCCAACCCATATCTCCTCCCTGATGTTTCTGTGCTTCAACTGGCGGTTTTTTTTAAATACTAAAGCTTAATGTATTCCACCTACTCTCTCCTGTCAATTCATAAAGGTCAAAAATTTTTGCCACTTTTTAGTTTATATTGTTCATATAGTTCATACAATTTGCCGACTTCTACAGCGCGCGACGGACAAAAGGTCAATTCACACCGGGAGAAATTCCCGGGTTGGGGGAGCCTATGGGTGGGAGCCAGAAAGCCACCAGTCCTCTCCCTCCGGGAGGTTGGGGCGGTTTCCTCGGTCTGGAGGTTGGGGGTTGCTTTTTTAGTTCAGATGGGTCATAATGTTTATAAAGGGGCAGATATGGTTCATTTCTCGATTCTTCCGGGATAAACAATATCTGAATTCCGCTGGGGGCGGGAGGAACCATCTAACGCAAACCCAGAGAAGAGAATCAAGCGCTTCCTTCATCTCTCCTGTAGGTATTCTTGCGGGAGAATCCTCTAAATATCGAGCGGAATACCGGGGAATTAGCCTTCACCTCTGACTCTCCCCCGGGGAAGTCTCCCGCCCCGTCGGATCCCATCGGCTACCCCAATCTTCAAAGCGTAATAGGGGATTGGATAGTGTAAGGACACGGTAATGCCGCGTCCCTACGGTGGGTGCAATGGAGCGATTTGGCCTTTATCGAGAAGTTATGGCTACGCCACTATAAAATTCCTCGAATTCGCTGTAAGACAGGTCAATAAATCCATCTTGAACTCCGTCGGGAGAAGTAATTTCGTTCCAACTATCAACTCCCCAAGGATTGCGAACGATAATACGCTGCTCACCCGATGGGTTAATGTAAGCATGGGTCACTGAGTATGCATGACCGTAAACAATCAGCTCCTTCTTTGGTTCTGGCTCGTCCGAACTTTTTGAGCCTGCGGTAACAAATTCGCCACTGTTCAAAGCATTTTGGATTTGCTCGAAACTGATAGAATTGCTGTAACCCGATTCTGTGGTGAAAGATTCTACATCGCGTCCCGTAACTCGCTGAAGCGGATCCCGGATGTTGTCCCCGTTGCCAATAACGTTATAGCCATTCTGATTCACCTCCTCTCCTCGCCACTGAGCGTAAGCTCGCTCGACGAGCGGCACCCAAATTGCATTATTATTAGGATTGCTGACTCGCGACTCTTCATCAGCTGTCGCGCCGAAAAATTTAGTGCTATCCTGTGTAACCACGCGACTGTCAACGGTGACATACTCTGCATTGCCCGGGGTTGAGTAGAAGCGGACAGTGTAAGTTCCATCACCATTGGGAATAATCATGTTGTCGATAATCGAACTAGATGTGTCGTTCGCATTGTCGCTCCACACCGAGCCGAAAACTGCACCCACAGCCGCTAAGAACGCGCAATTGCCAAATTGACCTTGGTCAATATGGCTAATGCGAGCGCTTATCGGATCTGCGCCAGCGGCACCAATGAGGTCGCCCTGTACTTCTGCGTACTGGAACTCAAAGTTTTTACGCTTTCTAGTAAAGGCTGCCGATGGGGGTACGGTGCCTAAGAACCAACGGCCTACCAGAGACTCAAACGAAGATGCGTTAATATTAGCGGTAGCATTTTCGATCGCCTGGTTAGAGAGATATTTCACATACTCCGGCATCCGGAACCGACTGCTATTATTGACCAGTGTCTTTAAGCCCTCCAACTCGTTGCGATCGACAATCCTTTCATCCTGTACGTCGCGCAACAGCGCCAGCATATCATTGCGACTTAAGACACCATCGGCGGCGAGTTGGCGACTTTGTGTCTGAAGTTGAGCATCCCGAATATTTTCCGAGAAAAAGTCGGTGACTGGTTCTGGATCCGGGGTGGGATCTGGATCGGGAGTCGATTCGGGAGTAGCGCTCAGACTATAGCTTCCCGTGGAATTCTCGGCAAAACTCGTGACCCGAACTAGGTAATCAATTTCTGGTTGTACCGTAAAGATTAACTCGGAGTTCGTTAAATTCAGGAAGTTTAGATCGGCATTTGCATCATTGTTCTCCACCAAATTGCCCAATCCATCCACCAAATTGCCCAATCCATCCACCAAATTATTGAAATTATTTAGATTACTCAGATCCAAATCATCGTTTTCGGCAATGACTTCGCCGGTCGCCGCATTTACCAGTTGCAGGTAGGTATCCAAAGCATCGGAGTCTAAGTTGATGCGGATTTGTTCTCCTGCGGTGACATCAGTCAACCGATAGTCATCTTTAAAGGTGCCCTCACGCAAGGGGTTGGTTTGGTCGGTTTCATCTAAGTAGCCTTCCACGCTTTCATCAGTCCCAATCGTGGCTACACCATCGATGCTGGCGGGAAGACTGGCGCTCAAGCTGTAGTTGCCCACTGCGTCTTCGTTATAACTGGTAACTCTTACCAGGTAATCGATCCCGGATTGTACCGTAAATGTGAGTTGAGAATTCAGATTGCCGGACTCGATGTCATCGTTTTCCCCAATCACTTCTCCGGTTTCCTCATCCACCAGTTGCAGATAACCATCGAACTCAGTTGAACTCAGGTCGATTTGGACTTGCTGATTGGGAGCGATTCCGGTTAAGCGGTAATCGTCGCTGAAACTTCCTGTCCGGGACGGGTTGCCAAAATCAGTGTTGCTCAAATCACCATTGAGGGATTGACCGGGGTTAATTTCACCCACGACTGTCTCTGGCGCGACAGTTGTTAGAGTATAGTCTCCGAGTCCGGGAGATTCAAAGCTGGTCACGCGAACGATATATTCAACCCCATCCTCCACTGTAAAGCTCAAGGCTGAGTTATAGTTGCCGTTCGCAACGTCAATATCATCGTTTTCGACAATCGACTCTCCGGTGAAAGCATTAACAACTTGCAGGTAGGTATCGAACTCATTGGAGTTGAGACTGACCTGCACTTCCTGACCGGAAACCACATCCGTTAACTTGTAATCATCAGCGAATGTGTTAAACCGATCGGGGTTGGGGAAATCGGTGTTGGACAAACTCTCCTGAATGGTATCGTTCCCTTCGATCGCGGGTAAAACTTCTCGTTCTACTAAGCTGCCCGGTGTCGCCAATAAATCTAACTGATAATCCGTATCTGCGCTCCCTTGGGAAACTCGCAGATAATAAGTCCCGGCGGATAAGCTGCCAAAACTCTGCCCCGGATTGTTCGCCGATGCGCTGGAGACATTCAGCACCTCGCCGTTATCTACGACGCCATTGTTGTTGAAATCTTGAATCACTTCTAGAGAAGCGTCAGCATCGTCAGGATCGAGGGTAAAATCAAAACTGTTGTTGGTGTCGAGGCTAAAGCGGTAGACATCTACCGGGTCGGGATTGCCGACGAAATCATTCACCTCGGTTTCGCTAATCAATCCCAAATCCCGTGCTTCGCTTAGGGTATTTCCCGCACGGTCTGGTGCGACATCAAACGGCGTTGCTGTAACGGTCAGGTTATAATTTGTATCTCCCTCGTACTGCTTGACTCGGAGCGAATATGTACCGCGGTCTAAATTAAGGTTAATGGCTTCGGGGCTGGTCGATGCGGCTTCGGAAGAACTGAGAACTTCGTTAAAGTCAACTTCGCCATTGCCGTCCGAATCTTGAAACAGTTCTACATCAGCATCGGCGCTCAAACCGTCGAGAATCAAGCTGAAATCGCTGGTTCTGTCGATACTGAAGCGATACCAATCTTCGAGGTCAGAATCTCCCACGAAGTCGCTACGAGTTAGAGTTCCGTTGAGGGTGCCGAGGTCGCTGGCGGAACCAAGGTTGTCGTCTAGTGCAGCATCGGCGGCTACAAAACGACCGCTGAGCTGTTCTGGCGAGACATTATTGACTCGCCCCAAGATGGCGTTTGAACCCTGAACCCGGATTAACGTTCCCTCTTCCACGGCTTCTAGGGCTAAGGAAGCTTCGCTTAGTCCTTCGGTTAATCCGATCTCATCCTCGCTACTATTGAAGTCAACAATAGTGTCTGCTGCGGCTGGATCGAGTTCCGCTGTATCGGTTCGCAACACAAAGGCGTCTGTGCCTTCCCCGCCAATGAGAATGTCTTGACCTTTGTCGCCGACTAAAATATCGTCGCCGTTTCCACCAATTAATATGTCGTTTCCTTGACCGCCGAATACAACGTCATTACTGCGATCGCCCAACAGGGAATCATTCCCTTGGTTGCCATAGATAAAGTCATCGTTGCGACCCCCATGAATGGTGTCTGCACCATCACCCCCAAATAGAGTATCGCTGTCTTGATTTCCATTGAAAAACTCAGGGTCTCCCGATCCGACCACCGTATCGCTGCCCTGGAAAGCACGCAGTCCTTCGGGAAAACTCCCAAGCAGTCCTGCTGTTAATTCAAAACTGTCTGACTCGGGTGTTAAGTTAAAAAATTCCTCTTCCATCATTACGCTCCTAGCAGTTTATAAGGAATCATGAAGAAACTGGTTTGAGTTTGGCGACGCGGCGCAACCCGATATTAATCATGGCTCCATCAATCATAGCCTTACTCATCTCTGTAGAGACGCAATTTATTCTCTTAAAATACGAAATAAATCGGGCCTCTACTGCTTACCTGACCACTAAATTTATGGCCTAATTTGCACCCTTGCTGAGTTAACTCATCAAGCAATGTTTGAGAGAACTATAGTCTGATTGGCTGATTGCTTTCCGGACTGACAAGCAAG
>NZ_JAJENT010000201.1:0-483 GCF_035615515.1 Phormidium sp. CCY1219 | reverse complement strand
TTTTTTGAACCCCACCCACCTTTCAGAAAAATGCGACTAGAAACCCGGTTTATTTACGCCATTGCTCACCACTAAATCACCCCCAAACCTGTATATTCTCGCAACTCAGACGGCTGTAGTCCCAAAATAATATCTTCCCGTTCCACGCCCCGACTTAATAGCGCATCCGTCAAATAACAGTTCGTTTGATTGCGCTGAATCCAGATTTTTCCCGAACGAATTTCCAGATGAATCAAACAATTATAAATCTTCCGTGGTTTATCCCATCCTAAATCAACCAACAAATACCGATTCGCCTTGAGGTCAAAACCCGTTTCCGATTCAATTTCTCCCCCCAAAGAAGAACCGGTAGAATATTCCGTCAAGAGGAACTGAATGGTTGGTCTATATTTTGCTAGTCGCTCCATTGCAAAATCACCTTATCTCTCGGTTCATAAATAATCAATTTTAGTCCATAGGTTTGGATAGCAATGCGGTAAATCT
>NZ_JAJENT010000200.1:0-235 GCF_035615515.1 Phormidium sp. CCY1219 | reverse complement strand
ATACTTTCGCGATCGCAAAGCTCTCCATCCACACAAACCACAAACGCTGAAATTCGATAGGGAATCCCCCGCTCGTTGGCCAAGACCTTCCCGCTATCATCTCGTAAATTTATGCCCTCCAGTTGACTGACAAATAATATTATTAATGGTGCTCTGTGCGCTCTCTGGTTGGTTCTATAAACAGCGTATTCGCCCTGACAAAGCAATAGGTTTCGTATCCCCCATCCACCTTCAG
>NZ_JAJENT010000199.1:0-219 GCF_035615515.1 Phormidium sp. CCY1219 | reverse complement strand
CGCTCTCTGGTTGGTTCTATAAACAGCGTATTCGCCCTGACAAAGCAATAGGTTTCGTATCCCCCATCCACCTTCAGCCACGGCAATCCTCTTTCGTCGAAGTTAATATAAGGAGGTCCGCCACCAAAATGTATGCTGGCAAGGAAAAGACGTTCGTTCGGGGATTTGACTTCTACCACAGAATATTCGGTTCCCGGCCCGCTACGACAATTCAGACCA
>NZ_JAJENT010000198.1:0-586 GCF_035615515.1 Phormidium sp. CCY1219 | reverse complement strand
AACCGCTTTCCGGCTAGTTTATCCGCCACTGGAGACAGCAACATCTCACTCAACTCAGTCGCAGAAGCATTGACTTTGGGGATGTTGGGAGAGACAATCAGATTGCGACTTTCGCCCCGATAGTCCGGATTTTGCATTAACAGGTAAAATTGTTCTGCCAGTTCTTCAATTTCGGCGCGGGGGGGTAACTCGTAGACGGTTAAACTGTCGGGAGTGACTGCCCAAAGGAAACTGCGATCTGCACCGAGGGAATATTGTAAGAGTAAGGTATCTTTATCGAGTACCTGCTGCTGAATTTGTTCGGCAGTTAGGGGTTGAGGTTGCGTGAGAGCGGCATATCGGGGAGAGGTTTGACGGATTTGCGCTCTTAATTCATCCAATTGCCGCAACAAAGTATCCAGTTCTTGTTTAATAGCCGATGCTTGTTCCGGAGTATGTTCACCGGAGAGTAATGCCATGCGCCGGGATTCGGTAGCGTTGATGCGCTGCTGTAAATTCGCTTCCTGTTGGCGTAATTCCGGGTCTACGCCAGTGCGGATATCGGCATTGGCTTCGGCGAGAATTTCTAACAACGTGCGAGCGCGGG
>NZ_JAJENT010000197.1:0-201 GCF_035615515.1 Phormidium sp. CCY1219 | reverse complement strand
GGATAAATCCGACTAAAATGCTGACCGGATAATGTTTTCAGTCGGTTTTAACCGACTTGAGCTATGAGACGGGGGATTTATCCCCCGGCGGATCTGACTTGAGCTATGAGACGGGGGATTTATCCCCCGGCGGATCCGTGCAATGGCATCACCGGCAATGGCGTCACCCGCAGGGGGTTGAAAACCCCCTGCTAATAGCTA
>NZ_JAJENT010000196.1:0-3456 GCF_035615515.1 Phormidium sp. CCY1219 | reverse complement strand
GCGTCCCGTCTCGCAAGCAGAGAGGACGACTAAATCCGCATTGAGTTCCATGTCGAAGATTTCTCCTGCTGTGAGCAGTCCATCGTCGCTGCTGGTGGGGGTGAGGGCAATCCAACTGGCGATACCTCGGTTGGAATTGAAACTGCCGTGAGTGGCCAGGTGTATAAGCCGCGAGGAGCGCATTTGTTCTACTACGGCGGATTCGGTGGCGTCGGATCCAAGCAGAGGAGTGACATCCAGCAGTTGGGCGATATCCCGCGCTTCTTTTTCCGCGCCTAACAAGACGGTGAGTTGTTCCGGAGGGTCGCCTACAAAGGGCATGGTGGGATTGCCGACAATTAAGGCATTTCCCTGCGATCGCGGCTGGCGGGTCAGATCGAGCACTTGAATGGAAGGGGCAGTGAGAAGGGTATGCTTTTCGATGAGATGAGTGCCGTTTTCATCTTGCAAGGCGGGAAAGGGAACTAAGAATAAAGACCCTTGGGGAATGAAGATGACTTTTTCCTTTGGGTCGGTGGGGAGTAAATCGGCAATGGGTGAGATTAACAGTTGATAGAGTTCTTGCCATTGGCGCTGTTGCTGGGGGGAGATGGGGCGCGCATTCTCTTCCGCAGCTTGCCGATTGAATGCAGCACCGCGCCGATCGCTGCGAACTACCGTGGTTCCCGCCCACCCTTCGCTGACGCCGATATCGGAACGACAGGCAAGGTTGTCGAAGCAGCGGGCATAGCCTACCAATTTATCTAACGAAGTATCCCGCTCTTGCCACAAGGGTTTGAGGTCGCTGCGCCGGAAGTGTATCTCGCCGCTGGGTTGGATGACCCAGATATACAGTTCCGATTCGAGCAAGCGCTTCGCGTTGCCGACGGGGAAGGCTTCGCGAATGTAGGAATATTGCACGATGGTGGCATTTTGGGCGGCGGCAATTTGCTTGATTTGTGCGATTGTGGGCGCGGTGACGGTAGCGGCGGTGTCTGGGGTATCGCTGAGTCGTTGGGCGAGCAATTCTACAAAAGCTCTGGCGCGTCCTCGTTCGGAAATTTCCAGGGCGGTATCGGTTTGGTTTTGGGCGACGAGGGCGGTTTGTAGCAGTTCGTAAGTCCATTTCTGTCGTTCGAATAGGGAGATTTTTTGGGCGTCGGTTAACCCGGCACGCAATTGTTCGAACGCTTCAATGGAGGCGAGGAAGTATTCTGCGGCTTTTTCGTAGTCTTCCCGGGCGTCATACACCACCCCCAGGTTGTTGAGCGTGCCGCTTTCCCCGGCTTTATCCCCCAGCGATCGCCTGATTTCCAAGGCTTGCTGGTAGTATCGTTCCGCTTCGGTGTATGCTTCCCGATTCTGATAAATATTGCCCAAGTTGCTGAGTGTGCGAGCCACCCCGGCGCGATCGCCGACTTCTCGAGACCGGGCCAAGGAGTCCTGGTAGTATCGTTCCGCTTCCTCATACTTTCCCTGACGGGCGTAAATATTGCCCATTCCGTTCAGGGCGCTGCCTTCCCCTTCGCGATCGCCGATTTCGCGATAAATGGCTAAGGATTGCTGGTAGTATCGTTCCGCTTCCTCATACGCAGCTTGATTTTGGTAGACATTGGCTAAGTTGTTGAGGGTACCGGCTTCTCTCACGCTATCTTGGCTTTGCCGAAAAACGCTTAAGGAGTTCTGGAAGTATTCCTCCGCTTCGGCATACTCTCCCAAACGGGCATACACATTTCCCACGCCGTTAAGGGCGTTACCTTCTCCCGCCCAGTCCCCCAGCAGCCGATAAATCTCTAAGGCTTGCTGGAAGTGTCCGAGGGCTTTGGCATAGGCTCCCAGATTCTCGTAAACATTCCCCAGGTTGTTGAGGACATTGCCTTCCCCCGCCATATCCTCAAGTTCCCGTCTGATGGCTAAGGATTGCTGCAAGTATTGTTCTGCTCGCACGTACTCTCCCCGATTCAGGTCAACAACTCCCAGATAACCTAGGGCGCTGCCTTCCCCCGCTTTGTCGCCGAGTTGGCGGAAAATGGCTAAGGAGTCCTGAAAGGATTGTGCGGCTTGGGGATACGCGGCGAGAGTCTGGTAAACCGTTCCCAGACGCATGAGGACTTTGCTTTCTCCCGCCTTGTTCCCCATGTTCCGAAACAGGGCTAGGGCTTCCTGGAAATATTGTGCGGCTTGGGTATAGTTTGCCAGGTTTTGGTAAACAATTCCCAAGTTGCCCAGGGCATTGCTCTCCCCCGCCTCGTCCCCGAGACTTCGTTTAATCCCTAGGGCTTGCTCGAAGTATTCCGCCGCTTGGCGATAGTCTCCCAGGGTGGTGTAGGTCACGCCGAGGTTTTGCAGGGTGCTGCCTTCGGCTTCTCGATCGCCGATTTCGCGAAAAATCTCTAAGGCGTCCTGGAAATATTGTGCCGCACGGCTGTAGTCTTCTAAGTTGCGGTAGATTAGTCCCAGGTTGCCGAGGATGTTGCTGGCTGCAGGGCGATCGCCGATTTCCCGAAAAATCTCCACAGCTTCTTGCAAATATTGTGCCGCTAGGGTATAATGGGACAGATGGCGATAGGCAATTCCCAGGTTGCCGAGGGTGAGTGCCACGTCGCGGCGCTGGTTAATGGCGCGATAGATTTCCAGCGCTCCTTCCCAGGCCTGGATAGCCTCGCGCAATTGCCCTTGGCGATAGCGATCGCCTCCTTCCTGCCACAGGCGATCGGCTTCCCGTTTCCGCTCTTCCACCGTTTGAGCCGTGGCGAGCACACCGAAGGGCGATCGGGCGTTTGGATGCGGTGCCTGAGTGGCAACCAGCAGGAGTAAACTGAGGACGAATAACGTGAGAAACTTGGGTTGGATCATTTGTCAGTTGTCCTTTGTCATTGGTCATTTGTTCCGCCTCACTGCGCCTCCCCCATCAACGTAAATGCCGCCCAATTCTCGGGAGTGGGATACTGCTGCATGGTAGTCAGCATCGCCTGACGCAATGCCTGGGCTTTATTGCCACTGCTTTCCCAAGTTTGATAAAATTCTCGCATTAAGAAATAAGTGGCATCATCCGGCACTTTCCATAAGGATACCAGCACGCTGGCGGTGCCGGCAGACATCAAGGAACGGGATAATCCAATTACCCCATCGCCAGTGATTTTTCCGCGTCCCGTCTCGCAAGCAGAAAGTACCACTAAATCTGCATTCAGTTCCAGGTCGAAAATTTCCCCCGCAGTCAGCAAACCATCACCGATACTACCCCCCCTTTCCAAGGGGGGACTGGGGGGATTGGGAGTCAGGGCGATCCAACTTTCGATACCGCGATCGCCATCAAAACTGCCGTGAGTGGCTAGATGTATAATCCGCGAAGACTGCATTTTTTGCACCACTGCCGATTCCGTTGCTTGAGAACCGATCGGCGGCGTAACATTCAGCAGTTGTCCGATATCCCGCGCTTCTTTTTCCGCACCTAACAGAGGAGACAGTTGTTTCGGC
>NZ_JAJENT010000195.1:0-6673 GCF_035615515.1 Phormidium sp. CCY1219 | reverse complement strand
ACCCAGCGAACCGCCTACAGAGGAACCCAGCGAACCGCCTACAGAGGAACCCAGCGAACCGCCTACAGAGGAACCCACTGATGATGGCGGGGTCGAAGTGAGCCTTCCCACTCCCCCAGAAGTGCCGTTTTCTCCATCGAACATCCCGTTGCAGACGGAACAGCCCATCAGCGAAGACGAAGACGATGGCGAAACTGGCGAGGTTACAGATGAAGGTAGAGACCGCACGTTGGGCGTACCGGGCGAAACCGGTGAGTTCGATGTTCCCTTACCCAGCGATCGCGCCCTAGAGGAAGAAGATTGTTTCTGTCCGCCTTTTCCCCCAGCGCCACAGGTGGTGTTTAACGCACCCGCACAACGTCCCCAAGTGGCAGTGGAACTGCTCGGCATTCCCGAAAGTGAAGAACTGATCGGAGACCTTCAAGATGAAGCCCTCCTCGGGTTTGGCGGCAATGATTTCCTCTGGAGTCAAGACGGAGAAGATATCCTGTATGGCGATATCGGTAATGATTATATGCTGGGTGGCTTGGGCAGCGATCGCCCCGTGGATGCTCAGCTACAGGAAGATCGCCTAGAAGGCGGTAAAGGCAGCGATCGCATGAACGGTAACGAAGGGAACGATACCCTCTACGGCGGACAAGGTAACGATCGCATTCACGGCGGCAAAAATGACGATCGCATATTCGCTAACCGAGGTAGCGACGTGGTATATGGCGACCTCGGCCAAGATACAATGATGGGCGGGAATGGTAGCAACCCCGCAAACGGCGAGCGCGACGTGCTACTCGGCAACCAAGGAGACGACCTGCTCAATGGTAACGAAGGGCAAGATTTGATCTATGCCGGAAAAGAGAACGATATCGCCTACGGTGGCAAGCATGGCGATCGCATCTATGGCGATCTCGATAATGACACCCTCCTCGGCGATCTCGGCGACGATCGCATCTTTGGCGGCACCCAGGATCCCACTGTTCCCGACCCGGAAGGAGATGATATCCTGTATGGCAGGGGTAGCAACGACGACCTCAATGGCAATCAAGGAAACGATAGCCTCTCTGGCGGCGATGGAAACGATCTCATGCATGGCGGCAAAGATAACGACCTGCTGTGCGGTGACACCGGCGACGATCGGCTATTCGGCGATCGCGGTGACGACAGTCTCTATGGCGGCGATGGAAACGACACCATCCGAGGTGGTATCGGTAGCGCCGATGGCAGCGAATCCGATAGCGATCGCGATAAATTGTGCGGTGGCAACGGCAATGACTGGCTCGAAGGTAACGGCGGATCTGACATCCTCAACGGCAGCGATGGTAACGATATGCTGTATGGCGGTCGAGAAAGCGATAGTTTAATCGGTGGCGCAGGTGCCGATATGCTCAGTGGCGACCAAGGAGATGACACGCTCACAGGCGGTAGCGACAGCGATCGCTTTGTCCTCCAACCCGACGGCGGCAACACCGTCATCACCGACTTTACCGACGGTGAAGATATCCTCGCCTTAGCCGATGGATTAACCTTCGATCGCCTCACCGTCACCGAAACCAATGGCGGAACCGCGATCGGTGTGGATAACCAAACCCTCGCCATTTTGAATAACCTGCAACCTAGCGCGATCGGCGAGTCAGACTTCACGTTAATCTAATCGCGAATCTGTCCGCTTGACCTCCCTTGTGTACCTGCAGATGTTACCCCCGCCGTATTCCGGTGGGGGTTTTCAACTTATATAGCAAAAAAAGCGGGCGATTTCAATCGCGCCGAGGCACAAGCTTGCGTCCGCATGACAAGGACTCATATCACACCACAAGCGGATTAATTCCTCGTTCCCAGGCGATCGCCTGGGAACGCCGATTCCGAGGTTACGCGAACCCACCTTGTGCGAAATTCACGGCGATCGCCAATCCGATTGCCGCGATCGCGCCAATCGTGGTATTAATGATATTCACCACCTCATTGGTCATCCAGCTCACCTTATCCTGGAGCGTCGCGCCGATCAGACTCTCCATAGTGGTAGCCACAAACGCTGCAATAACACATAATACCAAACCTGTCAAGTCAATCGAACCCACAACATAACCCACCACCGCGATCGCCGCCGACGCCACCACACCGGCGATCGTGCCTTCCAACGAAACCGCCCCCTCGGTTCCCTTCGGCACCGATTGCAAAGTGGTAATCAAAAACGTGCGCTTTCCATACACCTTGCCCACCTCACTCGCCGTGGTATCCGACAGTTTCGTACTAAAACTCGCCACATAGCCCAGCAACAACAGCGGAATCACCCCCTGCGCCTGAGCAACCGACGGCGACAAGACCTGCACCGCCAACACGCCCAAGGCACACAGCGCCGCCGTCAGCGCCGACCCCCAGACATTTTCCGGTCCGCGCGCCCCCGATCGCTTCTGTGCAATTCCCTCCGCCTCCTTTTGCGCGATTCCGATGCGCGTCACCGCCGAACCCACGATAAAATAAAACCCGACCACCAGATAACCGCGCCAACCCAAGCTTCCCCATATCAGCACCCCCAAAATCCAAGCGTGAATCACCCCCCCTAGGGTGAGCAACTTTTTCGGCAAAACATAGACGATCGCCAGCAAAATCGTATTTAATCCCACAGCCACCAGCCAAGGATTCCAGAACCCGGAATAATGAAAAAGAACCTCTGAATCAAGCATGTTGAATTTAACCGTACTATGGACAAAGTATTATTTCATCTTGCCTTCCCCGTCGCCGATATCGCCAAAACCAAAGAATTTTATGGCGAAGGTCTCGGTTGCCACATCGGGCGGGAATCCCCCAGCGCCGTTATTCTGAATTTGTATGGCAATCAACTGGTGGCCCACCTGACGAAAGACCCCCTCACCCCGCAAAAAACCATTTATCCGCGCCACTTTGGCTTGATTTTCCATGCACAAGCCGACTGGGAAGCCTTGCTGCAGCGGGCCGAGCAACAAAACTTAACCTTTCGCGAAACCCCGAAGCGCCGCTTCCCCGGTTCGCCCCTAGAACATCGCACCTTCTTTTTAGAAGACCCATTCTATAATTTACTGGAGTTTAAATATTACTGTCATCCCGAAGCGATTTTCGGTCAAGCCGAATTAACCTCCGTAGGCGATCGGGTGTAATCCCAAATCCGGCGGTGACATGGAGATAGCCCCGCATCATAGAAGGGTAGTAGGTCCGAGACATTGCCCGCCTAAGCGGGCTAATTAGACTCCTTGGACTCGTTAGGCGGATGGACTCGTTCCCCCCTGGGGGGAACGCCCACCCCGAGGCTCCGCCTCCCGATCGCGAAAGTTCGACGTAGCAACACCAACCCTCATCTCCTCCCACATCATCTCCTCCCACATCCGGTTAAAAAAACCCCGCAACCTACAAAGGTGCGGGGATGTTTCCCAACTCAAAAACATTTAATTTGCACAATCTCATGTTTGGATTGCCTGCGACGGTTGCCATCAAAATGCCGCAGACAATCTCCTGACTCGGACTCAATAAACCCGGCCTAATTTAACCTCGAAACCCCACATTTATCCGCTACGGGAGTTTCGAGAGCCTGCACCACCGCCTGCAAACTTTTCCGATGGCGCACCATCATTGCATGAGCGAAAACCGGCAATTTGACCTGTTTCCCCACCGACATTTGAGAGCTACTCGCCGGCACGATAATAAAATCCCAATCGGTCCAGATTGAGGTAAAATTGACTCGTTCCAACAGGGTTGCATCCCGATTCAAATCCGCCAGTAAATCGCTATTCGGACGCATTTGCACGCAGGTGGGACGGCGCAGGGCGTAAGCCATCCAAGTGCCATGATGCGGCGCAGACAAGGTAATAAAGCGCTGCACGCGCTCGATTCCCCCGAGGCGCTGCATGTAATAGCGACTGACGATTCCGCCCATACTCAATCCCACCAAATCGAACGGTTGTTCTGGGGGGAAAGTCCGGTCCACATAGTCAGCCACTTCTCGGGCTAATTCTTCGATGCCGAAGTTGAAGTTATTTAGGGACAGGTTTAAGGCGTAGGCGGACCATCCGCGTCGCCGCAAGTCTTCTTCCATTTTGCGGAACACCCCGGATTGTCGGAAGATGCCGTGAACCAGCAAAACGGGGTTGCGGTGCTGCTGATGTTTCATCCGATTTTTTAGGGTTAAATTTGAGGGGTCAATTGTGCAGGTTTAGTGTTTTTCACGGGTTCGGAGAGGACGCGAGCCACTGCATTTAAACTGCGGCGATCGCTGACCATCCAGCGATGGACTAACACCGGTAATTCAATCTCGCGTCCCACCGGCATTTTGGAACTATGCGCCGGGAGAATCATCATATCGAATGGGGTCCACATGGAGGTAAAATTAATCCGTCCGAGCATATCCACCGCATCGCGATTCAAATCTTGCAAAAATGGACTTTTCGGACGCATTTGCAAGCTACCTTCCAGGTTGAGGGCATAGGCAGTCACGGTTCCGTTATGCGGCGAAGAGATAGTGACGAAACGCTGCACGCGCTCGATTCCCCCGAGGCGCTGGATGTAATAGCGACTGACAATGCCGCCCATGCTAAATCCTACCAAGTCAAAGGGGCGATCTCGACCAAAAACCGCTTCCGCATAATTCGCCACCTGTTCGGCGAGTTTGTCCAAACCCACGGAACTATCATTGGGAATCAGATCCAGGCTATACACCAACCATCCCAATTCCCTTAAATAAGGAGTGACGCGATCGAAAATCGCCGTGGTATCCCAAATCCCATGAACCAATAACACCGGATTTTTGTCAGTTGAACGCTTCATTGCTTCCTTTATCTCTATTTAGCGATAAACTATTTGTGCAGCCCCTTTACCAATCATTGTAGAGGTGTTTTCGCCGACTCGGTGGCTGGCAATTGACGATTAACAATAAACAATCAATCATCTCTCATCTGAGTTGGTTTGATGGCGATCCATCCGGTAATTTCCGCCGCACTTGCAACTTGCACCGGAAATTGTTAAATTTTATTAACAAAGTACCCTGGAATCTTGTGCCAGGAGTTATCAGAACTTCATAATTAGTCCTGACTCAATTTATTTTTCCATCGCCTGAAGCGGTGGGAGCGCGGTCACACAGTTGTCCCGCGCAACCCCCGGTGAAGGCGCGTGCAATTGACCACACAGAAGACACTTTAGGAGTAATTCCCATGTTCGGTTTTATCAAGAAATTGTTCGGCGGCATTTTCAGCTTTTTAGGAAATCTGTTTGGCTTCAAAAAGTCCGAGTATTACCTAGAACTCGATGAGTCTAAAGGCGAACAGCCTGCGGCGAAAGCCGAACCGGCACCGGCACCGGCACCGAAAGCCGAACCGGCCAAGGTAGAAAAACAAGAAAGCGCACCGGCACCGGCACCAAAAGCCGAACCGGCGAAAGCGAAAAAGACGAGCAAGAAAGCGAAGAAAACCGAACAACCCACCCCCGCCGCACCGGCTGCGGCTTATAACGGTAAGGTGATGAGCAAAGAGGAAGTGCAAAAGACCTCGCAAGCCGAGGGCGGATTTGCCGATCGCTATTTGGTTCCTGCTGCTACCACCCCGCGTCGTCGTCCCGGTGCGAATATGAATTCCTACCTGGACATGGCGCGCAATATGCAAATGGCGTCTAAATAGCATCAATTGCGTTCCGGCGTTGAGTCCTGGGTAGGGTGGAACCCACCGGATAACTGGGATTTAGAGCCTCCGTGCTTGTTGATTTTGCTCGCCGTAGCGATCGCCTAATAGCAGGGGGAAATGCGCCCGATTGGGAATTGAGAATCAGGAGAACCGATGAAGTGTTTATGGGTTCGGCTGAGTTCTTAATTCCCAATTTTTCGTTCAAAAGCGGCGGCAGCCACAGACAGAGCAGCCATTGGTGCGGTTAGGGTTCTGAGGATGCGACGTCCCAGAGACACCGGTTCAAACCGGGCGGCGATCGCGGTATCGATTTCCCTGGCGGTCCATCCGCCTTCCGGACCGATCGCGATCGCGATGGTGCCGGTGGCGCGGTTGGGGGTGTCCGCAGGTATTTCCGCCAAGCGATCGAGCAAATGGGTTCCCTCCCCACGGGCCAGGCAAATATAGCGACGCCAAAGCTGACGGGTTTCATTCACCGCCTTGTCAAAAGAAATTGGGTCTACAATTGTGGGAACAAATAGGCGTTCGGATTGTTCCGCCGCTTCCTTAGCAATGCGACGCCAGCGCGTGAGTTTTTGGGCGCTAGGTTTGAGCAAGGTGCGTTCGGTAATTGTAGGCATTAAAGTAGCTACACCCAGTTCGGTAGTTTGACGAACGATATCGTCAAAACCGGTTTTTGGGAGAGCGACAATCAGGGTGACATCAATCGGCAACTCGCGCTCCACGTGAATCGGCTGTAAAATCGTTGCCGAATCGAGACTTGCCGACAACTGAGCCAACCACCAGTGACCTTGCCCATCCATTGAGATAAAGCGATCGCCCGCATTCAAGCGCAAGACCCGAGACAAATAGTGCTGTTGCTCGCGCTCGAGGACAATCCGCGTCGAAAACTGAAGTTGCGACGGTGCGATCGCGAGGCGTTGTAGCCGAGAGAGTTGAGTTGAAGTCAGTTCTATGGAGTTTTCCACGAAAAAAAAGATGGAAGAATGGGAGCCGCGTTACTTTAGTACGCGGAGGAAGTTCGACTCAGGCGGTTTTAA
>NZ_JAJENT010000194.1:0-308 GCF_035615515.1 Phormidium sp. CCY1219 | reverse complement strand
TAAATAACTATTCCGCTCATCGGAATAGTTTTTTTCCCATCCCGGGAATTGGGCTAAGCATAAATAACTATTCCGCTTATCGGAATAGTTTTTTTCCATCCCTGGAGTTGGACTAAGCATAAATAACTATTCCGCTCATCGGAATAGTTTTTTCCCATCCCGGGGATTGGGCTAGGGATAAATAACTATTGCGTTCATCGGTAGAGTTTTTTCCCACCGATCGCGTGGTGATGGTGAAATATAGCAGGTCTCTTTCTTGATGCGATCCGCTGCCGAATAGTCCCAACCGCGCTTGCACCTCCGAAGTA
>NZ_JAJENT010000193.1:0-411 GCF_035615515.1 Phormidium sp. CCY1219 | reverse complement strand
GAACCCTACGAACCGGAAAATCCGATGGAATCCTATCCCACGGATATGGAGGGAAATCCCCTGCCCCGAGGCGGAGGATTCAAAGTATATACCCTGACGGTGATGGATTAACACCAAGTGCGCGCGATTTGTATGCCAGCAGCGGTGCGTGACCCCCGGATTTTCTCGGGGGTAACATAGCATCACCGGCTTGGGGGGGTCACGCACCCTACGGTGGCTTTTTATCGGCACTCCAGCGGCGATGATATCACGTATCCCGGGGGGAAGAATGCAGGCGGTGGGCGGTTCGCAGAATTTGGCCGGCTAAAATTGCCGCGCCGAAGCCGTTATCGATATTCACCACCCCCACCCCTGCAGCACAAGAATTGAGCATGGTCAACAGGGGGGCTAAGCCATTGAAACTGGCTCCAT
>NZ_JAJENT010000192.1:0-6948 GCF_035615515.1 Phormidium sp. CCY1219 | reverse complement strand
CGTCCCTCCCGAGGCTCCGCCTCCACCCCAATGGACGATTATACACAAAGGCGGGGGATTGAAATCGCGCCTGGGCATGCGCTAGCGTAGCCCGCGACAGCGCTATAGTCCGCCTACGCGGACTAATTATAACTCGTTCCCAGGTTAACTCGTTTTAGGTGTGAAAAACGGTGGGAAGTCTGCTATAATTACGGAATGTTTAAATTCCTGTCGGGTTTATTCCTACCACGCCTATTGTTGTATGACCATGCGGATGAACGATATTATAATTTACCCCACCGTTGATTTGTTTTTGTACGATTTGCGCGAAAGTTTGGGACAGGATCCGGCGCAACTCGATCGCAACTGGGACAATTTCAAGCACAAGCTGCCCGCAGAGCTCCAGGGTTGCCTGAAACGGGATACTTCGTTCGATCCGGAATCTGTGGATCTCCTGGATGAGCGATTTTACAAGTTTGGCAATCCTGGCGATACATACCAAGGCTTTTATTATCCGGTGCGGATGAGCGATACTTATGGTTTATTGCTGGATTGTTCGATTAACGATACCAAGAAACCCTATCCAGCGAAGTCGATTAAACGGGTTAAAGAGGAAATCGATCGCCGGTTGGGAGGAGAAACGCCGACGCTGGGTCAAACCTGGCTGATTTCGGCACAATTGCCCGATCCGCAGGTGCAAAATGCGGAAGATATTGCGAAAATTTGCTATAAATCGTTATTGCCTTTATGTGACTGGGGGGATGATTTGCAGGGAAGTGGCACAGTGTTCGGGGGGAGGGCGTTTGAACTGTGGCATTATGAGTCGCTGCTGTCAGAAATGCCGGAGAATTCCGATCGCGATCGCAGCAGTAACATCTGGCCGACTTTTACCAGCCATCACGTTATTATTGTGCTTTATCCCAATGCTAAATCTGCCCAAGCTGGGGCGGAGTTACATTGTGATTGGATGCGGTTATTTGCCTATCGTGCGAAGATACTGTGGGCTTACGCGCAAACGCGACAACTGAAACAATGGCTAAAACAGGATTCGATCGCCATTCAAGACTGCTTGCAAGAAATTCGCGGCGATCGCCACAAAAGTTTACCCTTACCCCAACTGCAATCCACCCTGAATCAAGCCCGCAGTCTGGTTCCGGATTACACTATCGATATTGGCTATTTGGCGGATCAAGAACGGACGATGGCGATTAATCTATACAACTACCAACGCCGCATCAAAAGCATTGCCGAAGAAGCTACATCGTCAGAATTCGCACCGGTGGGTTTTCCCCCGCCGAACCTGGCATTTTTAGCCAATTTTAGCGATGATGTGGCAGAGAAATATTTGCTGCAAGTGCGAAAAGATTACGAGAACCTCGCGCCGGGGTTACAGCGGTTGGAGTTTGCGATCGCCACGATTCGCAGTTTGGTGGAGGTGGATCGGGCCGATCGCGATCGACGATTTCAAACAAACGTGACGGTCCTCGGGTGGGGACTGGCGGCGGCGGGACTGGTGGTCTCGCTTTCGGCGCAGTTTCCCTACGTTATCGTCCCGGTGGAAGTGCTACGCCGCGAAGGAGCCGGCGAAACCCAGAACCGCGCGATCGCCACCGTGGAACTACAGCCCAGCGTTTCCGCCTCTTGGGATGCGGCCATATATTCGGCGGTGTATAGTATCGGGGCGGCTGGGGCGGTGATGGCGATCGCTTGGCTGTGGATGAGGCTCCGCAAGTAGGGCGATTCGGTCGGCGATCGGGTGCGCCACCCTAGCTGCCGAGTTTTATTGTAAGTGAGAAATTTTGAGATCGCGTCTCCGCCGTTATTGTGAGAAACCGAGATATAATGGCAGTCGCGACTGTCATTATATCTCACCTAACATTCTTTCAAACTGGAAAGGGGATAGGAGGGCAACTCCGGGGGGTCTTCGGCAATTTCTTCCACCCAGACGCGCACTCCCACCTTGTAGACTTTGCCCACCCGACCGGCTTGGGGGCCTTCGAGAATCTCGACTTTGGATCCCACTTGGGGCAAATCCTGACAACTGGCTTCGCTTTGTTTCGCCAGGGCCACCAGCTTGTCGATCGCCTGAGACGCGGGTATCGGTTGCGCTTGCAACCATTCTACGGTTTCTGGAGCCAGGGAAAACAGCTTGCGGACGCGAGTTTTCTTGCGACTCTTGGGGCCTTTCTTCAAATTCGCTCTGGAATTGGGGTGATACCCGCGTTTCATCGGTTCTTCAAGCAGCTCAATTTCGCGCACCGCTAAGACGCGATCGCAGGTAGTTCGGACGTAGCATTCCCGATTTTCTTCGCAAACTTCCGCCACCTCAAACACCTGACACTCATAAATCTCGGACTGAGATGGATCTGGGCGCGAGACCACTTTTTGACCGGGTTGCAGTTTTTTGATGGGAGGGGACATTGACATTTCTCCAAATGGTATATACGATTAGAATATAACCCAAACGGCAAGCGATCGCCTCGGATCCCCGAGGATTTTGCCAGACCCGCATCTAGGGGTCAGCCTGTCTAACTAACCCCTAGCCGCGATGCAGACAGCAATTGATTGCAATGCCACCGGGCCGAGGCTCCGGTACAGGCTCCCATTCTCTGGGAGGATCCAGCAGTTTGGGCGAATCCATCCGATATAGATAAATGGAGATAGCAAAATGCACGGGCAAGCTTATGATGCATTCAACCAACTCGCAATGAGATTGAAAGCCACTCGCGGCACCGAGGGTCCTCCCACGGATGAGGAAGTGGCGCAAATCGCCGCGAAATATCTCAACGCCTTGGTAGAACAGTTATCGGAAGAAGATTTAATCCGAGCGGTGGATGAATTTCGCGCCGGTGAAAGCCGCATGAAACAAGTGTCAGAATCGGTGAAAACCTGGCTGGAAACAGAAGCAGGTCACGAACAAGAACAAGAGTTTAAAGAATTTCTGGTGCTGCTCAATCAAAAAGTCGGCAATATGGCCCAGGCATAACGCAATATTTCCCATCTAATTCCGCAAGAATACAACTCATTTTGCATTCTTTGGGGGGCGGCGGAGTTTCGGGATTCCGATTTCCCAGGCTGAACTCTGAGAAAGAAGAAACGCGCTTCGTTCATTAATAAACCGGGTTTCCATTACTGAGTGGAAACCCGGTTTTAACAACTTTCACTAGCTACTAAATTCGGCCAAATATGAGAGCAAACGTCTTTCCAATCTCTCCAATTCATGGGAGAGATTCGGGTTAATTGGAGGCGGTGGGGTTGAAGCGTTTGCCTTCGCGGAATTGTCCCGGGAAACGTCTACCTTGTTGGTCGATTAGCACTCCTTCGCCGTGAGGCACCCCTTGACGCAATTCTCCTTCATAGCGAGTCCCGTTAGGAAAGTTGCAGGTAGCGTTGGCATCGAGGTTTTGATTGAAGAATTCCCCCTGACAGCGAGTGCCATCCACCCGGGTAAGAGTTCCTTGTCCGAAGGGTTGGCCGGCAAAGAAAGCTCCCACGTAGCGATCGCCATTGGAAAAGACAAATTGCCCTTGTCCGGAGGGTTGACTGGTTACTTCGCCACTGTCCACATATTGCACGATTTCGAAGGTTCCTTCGTAGCGAGAACCATCGGCAAAAACTGACGTTCCTCTAACAATATTCCCATCCCGAAATACCCCCTCATACCGGGCATCATCGGCGAAAATAAATACCCCTTCGCCATTGGGACGACCATTGCTAAATTGTCCTTCGTAACGCGCACCATCGGCATAAACATAAATTCCCCGTCCGCTGGGTACCCCATTGGCAAAACCGCCAATATAATTGTCCCCATTTTGATAGTTGCATTTTACCGGTCCGGCGGCGGGGTCTCCCGTACATACCGGCGGCACGTACTGTTCTCCATCTTGTGCCCTCGCCCCCAATGGATCGGTTATAGAACTGGTCACCTGCATCGCAGATGCCACCACTAGGGTCATCACAATTTTTTTCATTCGGTTTCCCATCTTTAGCTTTCTCCCATTTTCGTCCTTACTATCATTTTACTTCAAAAAAACCTTGACATTTATTACCCAATAAGGTAAGGCTTTTTGCACGGATGCGGGCAGATGCCTAGAAGAGACAATCCCGGGAAAAAGCAACCCTGATTTGTCACCCCTGAAAATGCACCCTAGTCGAAAAAAATTGCAAATTATAAATTTGCTACACCTGAGCGATCGCCACACAGAAGGTAGCGGTTCTCGGAAAAATCGCACCGGGAGCGATCGCCCTTCTTATCGGCACCACCCTAGACCCGCCTAACGCAACAAAGCCGTTTTCCGAGCAACATTGGCCATGTTTTGCTCTTCTTCCATTAGCTGTTGTTCCCCAAGCGGCTTAATCACCTCCACGCCATTTTGCTCCAGAATCACCTGTGGCTCGGCTCCTTCGAGATTTTCCACTGCTTTAATCAGCACTTCCCCGCGCCCGATCCGCTCTCCCACATTCACATAGCGGGTTGTCGGCTCGTTGGGCGCTTTAGCAATAATTTGCGTCTGACCCCCGACTTCAATAATGCCGGTCACTTCCGTGCCTTCCGCTAACTCCGTAGAAGGCGGCGGCGGCGGCGCTGGCGGTGTCGGCGGCGGTGGCGGCGGCGGAAGCTGTTCCGGCCCGATCGCCACCGGCAAATCGGGCAATTCCGGCACTCCGCGCGTCGGTTGCGCCGGGATAGTCGGCGGTGGCGGCGGTCCGCCGGCACGCTGGGCCGTTATCTGGGGCGGAAGCTGTTCCGGGCCAATTTGGGGAGGCAATCCCGGTAATTCCGGCACCCCGCGACTGGCCACCGGCGGAATGCTGGGCGCTGTAGGCGGTCCGGCTTCGGCCACTTCTGCAGCTCTTTGCGGCGGAAGCTGGTCCGGGCCAATTTGGGGAGGCAATCCCGGTAATTCCGGCACCCCGCGACTGGCCAACGGCGGAATCTGTGGTGCTTGCGGTGGACGCGGCTCTCCTTGCGCCGTAACCACCGGTTCGGGCGTTCCCGGCGGTAGCTGTTCCGGTCCGACTCTCTCGGGCAAATTCGGCAATTCCGGCACCCCGCGATTCGCCAACGGCGGAATCTGTGGCGCTTGCGGTGGACGCGGCGCGCCCCCTGGAGCCGCTCCCGCACCTCTTCCCGGCGCGCCGCCTGTGGCTACTCCTGCAGGGGCTTCACCGGGCGGTAGCTGGTTCGGTCCGACTCTCTCGGGTAAGTTCGGTAATTCCGGTACCCCTCGCCCTTCCAAGGGGGGAATATTCGGCTCACCGGGGGTTCCCGGCGTCGGTTGCGCCCCATTTGCCGTGGGTGCTGGGGTTCCTTGCGGTGACCCAAACGGTTGCCCCTGTGCCACCTGCTGCGGCGGTGCAGTCGGTGCGGGGACGGGCAATTCTTCCGGCCCGATCGCTACCGGTAATTCGGGCAATTCGGGAACTTCCCGGGTGGGTACTTCGGGCAAATTCGGCGCGACGGCTTCTCCGTCTTCTGTCCCCGGGAGAGGCACTGGATCGACTTCGAGTACCCCAAACGGGTTTTGCTGCTCCACTTGGGTTTGTCCCTGCTCCAATTGTTGGACCCGTTCGTCTGGATCCGTGGGGGGAATCAAATTGGTCACTGAACCGGGATCGGGTTTTTCCTCAACCATCGGCTCTTCAAACTCTTCGTCCTGCGCTGCTTCTTCGTCGGTTTCGGTTGGTTCGGGAGACGGAGTTGCCGTCTCTGCTGGTGCGGTGGGGGATGGTGGGGTGGCAGGGGTTTCGACTTCTGCAGTCTCTTCTCCTCCACAGGCACTCACCAGGAGCATCAGCATCCCGATTGACACCAGAAATGAAAGTTGTCGCATGGCAACAGATAAAATGATTTAGTACCAAAATAGCCTGAAAACCTGCCAATTGTCTCTCCTCTCCCGGTACAATTTTAACCCCCTTTGCTGCCAGTTTTTCGCCCACTCCTCCTGCTGAGTGGCTACCCCCACGCTCACTGGCTCTCGTTGGCCCCAATTCTCTTCCTCTTTTGTAAGCGAACCTCCGTGGCGACCTCACGGGTAGCGGGTGGCGGGTAGGGTGGGCAAGAAGGACTTGCCCATTCTACAGCTTGGCTACAGCTTGGCCTCCATTGGCTTAATCTTTGGTAAAAATCGTCAGCAACACCGGCCCGAGCAAATGGTAATGCTGTGCCCGATTCAATCCCGCTTCTGTGCCTAGTTCTTCGCGCGCGGGGGCTGGGTAAAAGTGGATTTTGTTCCCGGATCCGCCAAACGATTGCGAGAGCGATCGCCCCGCAATGAACCCGAATCGGGTAAAATCCACTAAGTAGAATTTCCCCCCGGGCCGCAATACCCGCTGCACTTCCGATAGCACTTGGTTCGGATGTGGATAGTGCAGAAAACTGATAGTATTGAACGCCGCATCAAACTGCCACTGAGCAAACGGCATCTCCTCCGCATTCCCTTCCAGGAAAATTAACCGGGGACGATGCCGATCGCTCTTGCTTTGTCTGGCTTGGCGAATCATTTCCGGCGATAGGTCATATCCCGTTCCCCACAAGGTGGGATATGTATCGGCTAGCCGCTCTAACAGCCGCCCCGTACCGCATCCTAAGTCCAACACCCGCGCATTTTCTGGCAGTTCTACATATTCCAGCAGCCTTTTGTGAATCGCTTGGTAGAAGATGGTGGTCAAGAGGATATCGTAGTTCGGTGCCCAGCGATCGAACAGTTTTTGTTTGATGTTGATTTCGCTGTCAGTCATTTTTTTGGCCTCCATTGGTGTGAACTACAAGGGCTTTTCTATACTATAACCGATCGCCCGCTTCTTCGATCGCTGGCGATCGACATTGCGCCTGGGCAAACCAAGAAGCGGGCCAAGAAGCCGGCGATCTTTTATCCCTACCACACCTCGTACACCTCGTTCCCCGGCTCAGCCTGGGAACGCCTCTGCGGAGGCTCTGCCTCCACAGGGAGCGCCGAACACCTCACA
>NZ_JAJENT010000191.1:0-211 GCF_035615515.1 Phormidium sp. CCY1219 | reverse complement strand
TATCTGGGAATTGGACTAGGGATAAATAACCATTGCGCTAATCCCTATGTTTTTTTCCCATCCCTGGAATTGGACTAGGGATAAATAACCATTGCGCTAATCCCTATGTTTTTTTCCACCGATCGCGTGGTGGCGGTGAAATATAGCAGGTCTGTTGCTTGATGCGATCCGCAGCCGAATAGTCCCAACCGCGCTTGCACCTCCGAGGTAA
>NZ_JAJENT010000190.1:0-455 GCF_035615515.1 Phormidium sp. CCY1219 | reverse complement strand
TTCGCCAAATGCACCGCCGCCGTCATATTCAGCAAGCCAGCGCCCGTTTCAGCATCATGACCCGTACTGCCCAAATCTGTCGCTGTATCGCGGATAATATCCACCACCTGGCGGTAACTCAACTCAGGATTGGCCGCCCACACCTGAGACACCGCACCTGTCACCTTCGCCGTGGCTACGGAAGTCCCCGCCATACCACTGGTTCCTTCCCCAGCTAACGACAATTGGGGATTCTCCGTCGTTCCCCCATAGGCCATCACATCCAAACCCCGACCATAACTAGAATAATCCGTACGGTCAGCCCCCTTCCAAACCGATGTCTCTGGGTCAAACTGTTCCGCCGCACCCACGGTCATAATATTGTCAAACTCCTGAGAAGCTTGACCCAACGCCGACATCACACCACCGTCATTCCCAGCAGCGGCCACAATCATGACGTTATTCTGACGTGCATA
>NZ_JAJENT010000189.1:0-1971 GCF_035615515.1 Phormidium sp. CCY1219 | reverse complement strand
TGCGGCCCAGAAGGAATCAAACAGTTTCCAGACCAATACCAAAAAATGCTAAAATATCCCAACAATACGGCATTTTCTTTGGTCGCCGTTAATCCGAAAACCAATGAAGTTACGGAAGTCGCGCCGGAAACCAAAATTTCTCTGAAACCGGGTGAAACGTTGAAGTTTATCGTCAATGATGTGGAGGGGACTTATAACGATAATACGGGCACTCTGACCGTCAAATGGTCGGGAGAGGATTAGGATTTACCGAAGTCGCGGTGGTGGTTTCCCTCGCGCGGTTGCCCCAGGATGGAAACCCGCTCCCAATTCCAGCCAGTGATACTCGGGAATTGAGGCCAACCCGCTGCGGTTGAACAGCTAATTGTAGGACAAATTACGTTGTCATCACAGATATCTTTTCTCGTTTCCCGTTCAGACTCGGAACGCTTTCGCCGAGGTGCCGCCCATTTCCCGAGTCAACTGGTTAAATAATTTGGCTCCTCGATAGATAGAGGGAGTCTAAAAAAACATAAAAGTGGAGGGAAAAGCTGACAAAAATTGCTTGAATAAAAATCAAGACTTTGCTACAAAAACATAGGAGCAGCAATGAGTCCATTCGTATTTACAAACCCCCAAACGGGTTTTACGTTAGACTGTAAAATAGGCTCTACCGATATGGTATGCGTGGTCGATAATAATACCGTTCAATCCTGGGGAATACCCACCCCCACAGACAGTCAAAAGTGGACGGTGACGACAGAGGGATTAATCAAAAATCAGGAGGGGAAAGCCTTAACTTTTGAAGCGCCGAATCGCGTTACTTTCCAGCCGGTGAAGGGAAATAGTGACGATAAAACGCAACAGTGGAGCGTCAGTGCTAAGGGAGTCCTCAAATGTGACTTCAATGATTGCGCCTTAGTGGTGCAACAGCCGGCACAGGGTTTTTACTATAACGTTGCGTGCGAAAAGATTGACGAGAACAATCCGCAACCGAATCAGTGCTGGAATATTCCGCCGGAAGCGGCTAATATTCTCAATCAGCACGTCGCACCACAACCCAATCCAGAAATTGAAAAGTGCCGATCGATGATTAACGAACTGCGGCTTTACAAGCAACGCTACTGGGCCATTGGGTTGAATGGAGATACGCTGCAACCCGATGGATTTGTGGCATTTTTCAGCCAGCGCAATCTGCCGTTTGAATATTTCGTGCGATCGCGCGGAGTGTCTCGCGGAGATTATTCGGCATACGATCGCAATATTGCCACGCTGGAAAATTACATCAAAACCCTGTAAACTCCCAGAATTGTACTCAAGAGTTTACCCTCAAATACTAGGCGATCGCTATTGACATAAACAAGAATCAGACAAGAAGATTACTGAGATTTATTTTTGGCCGATCGCTTCAGTATTTTTAGAGAAAAATATTCCCGATGGGAATTGCACTGAAACCTTAACGAAAACTTAAGGAAGTTGAATCGTAAAACATAAAAAGGACAGAAAAATGACTACAGGTTCATTTGAAGTTGACACGAAACGCGAATTGGGTTACGAATTTAAAAATCCCAGCAACGAAGACATCACCTATACCTTTACGCCCTCTGGCAAATGGATGCCCGCCAAAGCTGAAATGGGAATTCCCGAATGCGGACCGGAAGGGATTAAACAGTTTCCCGAGCAATACCAAAAAATGCTAAAATACCCGAATAATACCGCATTTGCCTTGCTCCTCGTTAATCCAAAAACCAATGAGGTGAAGGAACTCGCCAAAGAAACGAAAATGACCCTCAAACCGGGGGAAACTTTGACATTTGTGGTCAATGATGTGGAGGGAACTTATAACGATAATAGTGGCACGCTGGCCGTCAACTGGGCGGCAGAAAATACCCAACCTTCTGCTCCGTCAGAACAGTTAAAAGCCACGATTTACGAACACGGGAACTTCCAAGGAGCCAGTCAAGAACTAACCGAAGGCAGTTATAATATTGC
>NZ_JAJENT010000188.1:0-210 GCF_035615515.1 Phormidium sp. CCY1219 | reverse complement strand
ATTCCACTCCGAACTAAATTCAGTGCCACTTGCTCTATCCCCTCCTGAAGACCCTCCTGGCGACCCTCCTGGCGACCCAGTTCTTGACCCTCCTGAAGACCCTCCTGGCGACCCAGTTCTTGACCCTCCTGGCGACCCTCCTGGCGACCTTCGCGCAGACCCGCTTCGCGACCTTCAGCTAAAATCTCTTGATACATGGATGATTCCCGC
>NZ_JAJENT010000187.1:0-1454 GCF_035615515.1 Phormidium sp. CCY1219 | reverse complement strand
GGGGAAAAGCGCCTTTAAAAGTCCGACTTTGGACTCTTTAAGAATCCCTCGGATTTATCCGTAGGGAGTATCAAAGTGCTGCCTGTTGTATTGGTAAAACCTCATTCATTCGAGCAATAACATGAAGATTATGGACAACCGCCACTCGTCGCAGATCGAAGAGGTTTTTGCGCTGTCCAATATAACGGGCACGTTTGTCCTGCCACTGTCCGATATGAGCTAGAGAGTGTTCTACCGAGGTTCTCTCCCTTAGTTGTGCGCGACCAACAGAAGTAGATTGGCGCGATCGCAACTCTTGCATTAATGCTTCATCTATATGGATTGAAACCCTGCGGCCATTCTTACTTTTCGTACCAATTCTCGGAGTGGACAAGCCGCACACTCCTGAGTCAGGAAAATGAACCACTTTACCGGGTTCAAACGGCATCATAACTTGATTTGGGCAACTCATTAATTTCTTATCCCAGTCAAAAACAAAAGCGTTTTTATCAAATCGTCCTGAGTTTCTGACCGGCCACGCCTTACAAAATATCTGTAATTCTTCATTTCGTTCCTTTACCCAATGACTTGATAAATAAGCGCGGTCAATATGGAGTTCAGTCAACTGAAATTGTTGGTTTTTTAAGTCAATTTCCAAGTCAACAGTAGCAGCCGCTTCTGGGGTATTAGCACGGGTCACAGCCACAGCCCTAACGACCCCTATATCTAAATCTTTAAGAATGTGACGTTTATAACCTTCTATTTTTTGAGAACGGCTTTTTCGTCCATGCTGCATATCTGGATCTTCAATAGAAATACGTCTATCTTTGGCAACTCCTTTGGTCAAACTTGGAATTCCCACAAAATCTACTTTCACATTTTGGGATTCAATCAATCCGGCGACATGAAGAGTCTCTTCTGCTACTTCTAGTCCTTCAGATAACGGCTGCTGTTGCATCCATTCTTCTACAGAATCTAAGCTGTTTAGTATCGTAAGCGTTGAATGATAGAAAATAGTTGCAATAAATTTGATAATAAATTATAATAAAAAGACGATTGAACTTGGATATTCTAACTGCAATGACATTTTCCAACTTTCCAAAAGTTGTAAAACGTTATCTTTTTGAACTGCCCCAAAATGATTACCCTGTATTGGATACTTTTACATTTGTATCCTGCTGGTTAGGCTTTAGTTTTGACCAAAGTCTCGATACAATGACTTCGCTATTCTCTCGATTAAATAGCCGAAATATCCCTCTAGATATTTCCACTTTTTCAAAAGCAAGCAAGAGGAGAAATCTTGCGATATTTGAAAATTTATTCAATCAGATAAAAGGCGACGTCAAGAGAAAGAAAGGAAAAGATAAGCTGATTTTATTTCTTCTTGATTCTACAAGAGTTACTTTGACCAGTAAATTATTATGGCAACAGGAATATCATCAAGTAAAGCTATTTGCAGGAACAGACAATGAACG
>NZ_JAJENT010000186.1:0-5067 GCF_035615515.1 Phormidium sp. CCY1219 | reverse complement strand
GCGAGGAATTGCGGTTGTACTCATCGGAAGGGGAGGAATCGCGGTTGTACTCCTCCCAGGGCGAGGAATTGCGGTTGGTTTCCTCGGAAGGGGAGGAATCGCGGTTGTACTCGTCCCAGGGCGAGGAATTGCGGTCGGTTTCCGATGGAAGTGGAGATTCGCCATAGCGATCGCCAGAGGGGGGATTGCTGCGATAGCGATCGAGCGCCTCAGTTTCGGGGGACTCATCTGGGAGAGCCTCGCCATCTCCTAGTTGGTTCGACTCCCTAGATTCATCGGCGAGACGTTGTTGTTCCAGCCAATCCATTCCCAACTGAATCGTAATATCGGATCTTAAAGAGCCGGTACTTTCCACAAGCACCTCGCCAAACCCGAGGGCATCGCGAAGGGCTTGGGCGCTTTCCATGTCGCCGTTTTGGGCCACGATGCGGGTGACTTGTAACGGTTCGGGCCAAGCACTAGAGACGTAGACATTCCAATAGCCGTTGTCGCTGAGGGTAGTTTGCAACTCATCCACAGCTTCCCAGTCATCGGTGCTATCTTGAATGGCCACCCGGAGGTAAGCCGGATCTACCGATTCAAACTGGCGACCGTGAAGGTCGAAGTCAAAGTGTTCGGCAATTGTGGCATCGAGGCGTTCGTAATTGGGCAACCAGTAACTAGCTTTGTACTCTTCCGGGTCGCTGAACTCGCCGGGAACCATTAACATTTGCACGTTAGAGGGTTCTGTTTGGGCGGCGAAGCCGGCTAAAGCGGCGATTTCCTCCAGGGAGAGGTTAGTATCGATATGTTCTTGAATCACCGAGAGAATTTTCGGCAAGCGACCGATGGTCTTGACATTGAGGGCTTGGTTCATCAGGGCGCGCATCATCAGTTGCTGACGCTGGATGCGACCGATATCGCCGAGTTTGTCATAACGAAACCGGAGGAACTGCAGGGCTTGTGTCCCATCGAGATGCTGTTCTCCCTGTTTTAAGTTAATGTACAAATGCTGGCTATCATCTTGGTATTTCATATCCACGGGGACGTAGAGCTTGACGCCGCCCAAGGCATCGACTAATTTTTCCACCCCTTGGACATTGATGCGGATATAGCGATCGATGCGGACGCCGCCGAGGAGTTCGCTGACAGCTTTGGCACTCAAAGCCGGACCGCCAAAATAGTTAGCATCATTAATTTTGCGAAGGCCATATCCCTCGATTAAGGTGCGGGTATCGCGGGGAATCGAGAGGACGTTTAATTTGTTGGTTTGCGGATTAAACCGAACCAACAACATGACATCGGAGAGACCATCGAGAGAATTGACTTGAGCATGGTATCCGACGTCGATGGAGTCCTCCTCAGCTTTATCTTTCAGGTCTGAGGTTAGGACGCTGGTGCCCATGACTAGGATATTCACGGGGCGAGTCAGTTCTGGGAGTCGCAGATTGGTCTGTGCCAGATCGTTTTGGGAAAAGATGGCTGCGTCTTCAGCACTCAGTTGAGTTTGCATTAAGGGGGTACTGGAAAGAGAAACGGCGAGCAAAGCTCCGGCGGTTGCGGAGATCATTGCCACACCACTCAAGCCAAAACAAAGCCACAGCCAACGGCCCCGATGTGCTTTGGTGACTTTTTTCGTTTGCTGGGTTCGATCGCTGAGCTTTGGGGTCGGGTGTTGGTCAGTTACGTTCTGATTTGGCACGGGCTTCCTCACACACACACAAATAGTTAGTCACGTCTCCACTCATCCTCTCTCCGGGGAGTGAGCGATCGCGCAGGTCTAGCAGGCCCAGCCGATTGGATAACGACCCGTTGCCGGCGTGTCGTTATGGTTCAACGGTCGTGGCCGATCGCGAATCTGTTCCGGGCATGAGGCCAATCAGGGATGACAGAGAAGCGATCGCGGCTTATGATAGATGCTTGCCGATCGCGCGATCGGCAATGCGCGTCACCCAAGGTAATCGTAATGGCCGACGTTGCCAAAGGCGAATCATCAGCCAAATATTTACCACAAAGTAGCTCGAGGTGAGCAAACTACTCAGTAATAACAGCGGTACGGCAAACAATTCCGTACTTCTGGCCCCGGTTTCCAATAAAACGTATCCTATCAGCCAACCCAGTGCTAACGTAACTGCCAAGCGACTGGCGGTTTTTTGTGTTCGACTTCCTTTTTGGCGGTACAACGTCCACAGGGCGGGGAAAAACCCCACCACGGGAATCAAATAAAAAAACAGTCCTAAATGCTCGAGGTCTTTATTCTCCAAGTCGGGAGCCTCCCCCTCTAAGGTGGGGTCAGACTCGGAAACGGAGGAGTCTGACGCCAACCCCCAGATCCCATACCGGGCGCGTACCCGGCGGTCGTGGGGATCCAGGGAGTGGGGGGGGCGAGAGGAACGATGCTGGGGATTCTCAGTGGGTTTGTCACTCATATGCTGCCAGTGGATTAACGGGCCGGGGCGGTCCACCAGGCGATCGCGTAGGGTTGAACCTCGTCATTGACGCGATCGCGAAACTGAACGCGAATTTTATATCGCCCGGTTTTGGGGACCGCATGGAAAATATGCTCGACGCTATCGACGTCGCTGACCGAAGACCAAATACTCTTGCTGGTATCCTCTTCCTCGGCGGGCATCAAATAGACATCTAGATTATTCAAACCGCGATCGCGAAAGGTTTCCCCAATATCATATTGCCCATTGTCATTCCCATCTACGAGATCCACCCATCGGTTCCAAGCCAAGGTAACGGAGACCACACTGCCGGCTTGCAAGGGGGCATCGATAACGTAGTCGCGATAGGACTTTTCCTCGACGCTGCGATAATCCCACCCGATCGTCGGTACGGGGGCATCGGAACCCCACTGACCCGCACTAAACTGCTGATAAGCGCGGTAGGCATCCAAGTGGCCGGTTCCGAGATCCCCATCGAGGGGGATCGACTGACTTTTATAAGCATCCGAGTCCAACCAATTGCGGTTCCCATCGGCGAGGAGGGTGCGTTTCATGTCCAGATATTCTCCCGTGCCGGGATCGGCAATTTTTTCGGCAGAGTTCATCAATACGGCTTTCATTACTTCGTGGCGACGAGCGGAGAGGGTCCATTGCGGATCCTGGAAGTTGCGCCGCAGTTGGCGATCGCCGTATTCTTGCAAGAGGGCCACGGTTGCCGTCACGTGGGGAGCGGCAAAACTGGTGCCGCTGGTGCGCGTCACCCGACCATCGAAGCTCAACAAATCCAGATTACTCCCGGGAGCCACCACGCTAATCGCCCGCCGACCGTCTACGTTGCCTTCTAACCCCACCAGGCGGGTGTTAAACCCGGAAAACGAACTGCCAATATTGGCCAAATCCACCTTGGAAAACGTGCCTTCATAGAGGGTGCTAAAGGCCACATTCATCCCATTAAAATTATCCGTGGGGATCGGGATGCCGCCGCGTCCTTGGTTGCCCGCCACTACATGCAAAACGTTGTGAACCCGGGCGGACCAATCCAAACATTGGGTCAGCAATGCATTGCCATCGAGGACCGCATTCGGACGCGGATCCTGTTCGAGCGATTCCCCAAAACTGTAGTTAATCGCTCGCACGTCGCCGCCGTTTTGTTCGGCTAAATTTTGGGCAGCTAAGCATTCTTCTGGTTGTCCGCTGCGCTGTAGCAAGCCGATCGCGGCAGCATAGAGGGTGGCTCCTGGGGCGACGCCCGGTAAGGCTTTGTCGGAACTGACCATCACGGCGGCGACGTTTTCGGCGTGTTGTTCGGCGGGTTTCATCCGAGGATCCTGGTTGGGATCGGTTTTCGCTGGGGCATCGCGCAAGAAGACCTGGCGCACGGGAATGTCTCGATGGCGGTGGACTTCTTTATCCAAGCCGAATTTTCTCGGTCGGCCAATGTCTACTTGGGCGATCGCGATTTTTCGCCCGGTCAAGTTGTAGGGGGCTTCGTGCAATCGGCGGGCATCGATGCCGATTTCACCGACGGAGGTTTGTAAGGCGATCGCTGGAATACCGACTAAGGCGGCACTCGCGCCTCCCACCATCCAGGAAACTTTTTTGACGATTTTTCGCTGACTCAATTCTACCGCTCCACCAAATAACTATTAACGCTTGCGATCGTTGAGATTTTGTTAAACTGAATACGACTTTACGGACGATCGAGAGAGATAATCTCCATGACCCAAACCCAATCCAAGAAACCCATCGTTATTGCTCCCTCCATCCTATCAGCAGATTTTAGTCGTCTGGGAGAAGAAATCCAGGCGGTGGATCGCGCTGGCGCTGATTGGATCCACGTGGATGTGATGGACGGACGCTTTGTCCCCAATATCACCATCGGCCCGTTAATCGTGCAAGCTATTCGCCCGGTGACTCAAAAGCCCCTGGACGTCCACTTGATGATTGTGGAACCGGAAAAATACGTGGAGGATTTTGCGAAAGCAGGGGCGGACCAGATTACGGTTCATGCGGAACACAATGCCTCGCCTCACCTGCACCGCACTCTCGGCCAAATTAAAGAAGCTGGCGCAAAAGCAGGGGTGGTTCTCAATCCTTCCACGCCTCTGGAGCTGATCGAATACGTACTCGAACTTTGCGATCTGGTGCTGATTATGAGCGTTAACCCCGGGTTCGGCGGGCAGAGTTTTATCCCCGGTGTGGTGCCAAAAATCCGGAAGCTGCGCCAGATGTGCGACGAGCGCGGATTGGATCCCTGGATTGAGGTGGATGGCGGTCTGAAGGCAAACAATACTTGGCAAGTCCTGGAAGCCGGCGCGAATGCAATTGTGGCCGGTTCGGCGGTGTTCAAGGCCAAGGATTACAAAGAAGCGATTGAAGGCATTCGCAATAGCAAGCGCCCCGCACAACCCGAGTTGGCAACGGTGTAGTTTCGCCGCTTTTCAACTCCGATTGATTGTCCAGACCAGAAGCGATTTTTCTCCCTTCAAATCGCTTCTTCTGGTTTTTTCTGTATCCTGAATTGAAACGGTTGCGCGGGTCGTTGGCATTCATTCTTCTGGTTTACGAAAGAAAAACGAGAGTTTGAAAGCTACGTTTTTTAAAACGTAGATGAAAAACGAACGGCGACTTTAGTCGC
>NZ_JAJENT010000185.1:0-313 GCF_035615515.1 Phormidium sp. CCY1219 | reverse complement strand
CGTTAGCCACCCCCATTTGCAGGATTCACGACCCTGTAGGTGAAGCGGGGAACGGAAGGCGGACAGGGTAAGCCAATGCCCGATGGAACCGACCACTGCCAAATGCCTAAGTCCAGCGAAAGCGAATCATCATATTGAACCCTCGTAACTATTAAGCGGCGAAAGTGGATGTTACGCCGCGCCCAAAACGGGCAAAGGGAAAGGTCAGGGAATTGTCTCGCCACTGACACCGATTTGCGAAAGTACCTCGGGGGAGAGATGGAGGCTAAGGGCATAACACCCCAGATGATGGAACGAGATAACCCGACTAGGA
>NZ_JAJENT010000184.1:0-5966 GCF_035615515.1 Phormidium sp. CCY1219 | reverse complement strand
AAATCCCCACAAAATATGGGGTATTTTGTTTGTTTTTTTCTATAGCGATTTCCGAAAAAAAACTTAAGGCTATCGATTCATTCCATCTGCCTTTAGAATTATTCAGTGAATTTCTAGTAGGTTCTCTGTTGTTGTAGTTTTCTTTACAAACTTCAACCGCTTTTTCTTCAATCCATTTTAATATATCTTCTACAGAATGACCCTGATTTATTTTGTCTAAAATATCTTCGTACAATTCTTCATAGATTACTAAGCTGTTCAGTTGAATTCCTGTATCAGATTCAGAAAACCAATTATGATTATTCATTTGGGGGATTCACATATTTTGCAAAAAAATCTGAAATGGAAATATTCAGTGATTCCGTAATTTTGGTAATGTTTTCCAGTGAAGGATTGCGAGTTCCTCGTTCAATGCTAGAAATGTAGGTACGATGAAGATCTGACATTTCCCCCAGCACTTCTTGAGAAATATCCAGTTCTTTACGGCGTCGTCTTACTGCTTTTCCAAAACGTTTTTTAATATCCATTCGATCGGAGTTCACTTTCAATTTTTGTGAAATGTTAATAATTTTTCCACAAACTATATATAAACTTTTGTAGAATATTTGTCTACATACAATTGAATACATTTTGAATTATATAAGTAACAAAAAGGTGCCGTGAGTTTGGAGATCGTCTTGTAAGAGGGCGATCTGGAGAATTTTTTGCCCCAACTATCCAATTCGACACCATAACCGAATCATGGCTACATACTCGACACCGACTCTGTAAAGTGGATCCCCACTGAGTACCTCTCGGTAGCTAGATCCGTGAAAATGCCGAGAACAATTTGTAAATTTAATGCAATTCCTTGTTTTCCGATTCTAATTTTCGGCTGAGCGCTTCTAATCGTCGGCGCTCTTGTTTTAGCTTATCTTCTAACTCTTGAATCTGGTCGCGGCGCGCTTCCAAGTCTAACTCTCGTCGGGAAAGTTCCTGACTTTGCAAGGTTAGGGACTGTCGCCAGTTTTCGATTTCTTCGGTTTGCCACTGCAAAAACTCCGGCGTGATTCCTTTATTCAAGTATTTCTCCACCAAACTCATTACCCATTCCGTGGCTTCTTTGACTGAGCGAATTTGACCTTGATGAGAAAGTTCCACCAACACTAAAACCCCTTCCGATAAGGGCGAAGATTCGGTGACAAATACTTCTTCCTTTTCAGCCATTAATACCCAAATTTCTCCCGGTTTTTGGCAGGCGAGCAGTCGCAATCCAGTTTTGCCTAAAAATCCTTTTTTTTGCACCTGGGCTAAATAGAGCATGATGAAAAACCGGGGTAAAAACACAGCAGAGATGTGGGGGAAGAATTGAGACTCGATGCTAGAGCGATCGCCTCTCAATTCTACATCGAAAAGGCGGGGGTGAACGATAAATTTTCATTCATCATTCACCCCAGACAAGGCAGGATTATTGACTGCCTAATTCCCGAAGCCGATCGCGCAGAATTTCTGCTTGTTTTTCCGCCTCCGCCAAGGCATCTCGCGCTCCTTGAACCACCTCATCAGGCGCTTTGTTGACAAAATTCTGGTTCGACAAACGACCGGAAAGTGATTTGACTTCTGCCTCTACTTTACCTAAATTCTTCTCGATTTTTGCACGCAGTTGGTCGATATCCACCACCCCCGCCAAGGGAACCAGCACTTGCACAGTTCCCACCACGCCGGCGATGGTTTTTTCCGGGGCTTTCTCCAATGCAGGAACGATCGCCAATTCCTCTACTTTGCCTAAATCCTGGATATACCCTTCCCCACTGGTGAGGATTTCCCGTTCTTTCTCGCTATCGCTTTGCAAAATTGCCTTAATCTTGGCACTGGGTTTAATATCCACCTTGGCGCGCAAGTTGCGAATGGTACGAATCGTACCAATTAACAACTCAAAATCCGATTCCAGGGCGCTATCGATCCACTTCGCATCTGCTTCCGGATAGGGTTGCAGGGCTAAGGATTTCTCGTCCCCAGTTTGCGTCAGGGTATGCCAAATTTCCTCGGTGATATGGGGGGTAAACGGATGCAGCAATTTCAAAATCCCCTCGAGTATGTAGGCGAGGGTCTGCTGTGCCACCTGTCGGGAGGTTGCATTTTCTCCCTGTAAGCGGGACTTGACTAATTCAATGTACCAGTCGCAGAAGTCGCCCCAGATGAATTCATACAAGCCTTTCGCTGCTTCTCCCATGCCATAATTATCGATATACTCGCAAGTTTGATGTACGGTTTGGTGATAGCGCGACAGAATCCAGCGATCGCTCAATTCCAAGGTGCTATCTGCAGCAGTTTGCGCCGAAACGGCGGCTGTTGCGCCTTCTACGGTGGGCGTCGCCGATCCGATGGTGGGCGCAGGCGTGGCTTGGGTTTGAGTTCCTTCTGTCGCCGTGGGGGTGGGATACAGAGTAGGGGCGCGATTTTCAATTAACTGTTCGTCCGGTCCAAGGTGGCGATCGCGAGGCGGTACCACGGTGGATATCGCTTCGGATTGAACCTGGCGCACTCCGGGGGGATTCCCCAACTGCTGCGGCGTTTTGCCATCCAAATTCATCATCACAAACCGCGCCGCATTCCACAATTTATTGGTGAAATTGCGCGACGCTTCTACCGATGCGGATTCGTCGGTTTTGCGGTTATATTCCAACCGAATATCTTGTCCGGCCCCCACCACTTCCCGAATCAAAGTGTAACGCAAGGCGTCGGTGCCGTATTTGTCGATCAGCAACAGGGGGTCGATACCATTCCCGGCAGATTTCGACATTTTCTTGTTATTTTCATCCCGCACTAATCCGTGGATGTAAACATCTTTAAAGGGCATTTGTTGGGTAAAATGACCCGCCATCATGGTCATTCTGGCCACCCAGAAAAAGATGATATCGAATCCGGTGACGAGAGTGGTGGTGGGATAGTAGGTTTGCAAATCTTCCGTTTGGGAGGGCCATCCGAGGGTGGAAAAGGGCCACAATCCGGAGGAAAACCAGGTATCTAGCACGTCCGGATCTTGTTGAATCTGGACGGTTTTGCCAAATTTGGCTTGCAGTTTTTCTGTGGCTTCCGCTTCGCTTTTGGCCACTACAAAGGGGGTATTGTCGGCGATTTCGCCGTGGGTTTCGCTGACGGCGTACCAAGCGGGAATTTGATGTCCCCACCACAGTTGACGAGAGATGCACCAATCTTTCAGTTTTTCCAGCCAATCGCGATACACTTTGGTCCAGCGATCGGGAATAAAGCGCGGGGAATTTTTCTGGTCGAGGAAATTGAGGGCGCGAGTGGATAGGGGTTCGATTTTGACGAACCATTGAGTAGAAATTAAGGGTTCTACGGGAACTTTACCGCGATCGCTATAAGGCACGGTATGATGATAATCTTCCACTTTCACCAGCAGTTCGTCTTCTTCAAACTGTTTGACCACTGCTTTTCGCGCCGCAAAGCGATCGAGTCCCTGAAATGGTCCGGCATTTTCATTCAGGGAACCGTCTTTATTCATAATGTTGATAAACGGCAAATTGTGCCGCATCCCCATTTCAAAATCGTTGGGGTCGTGGGCGGGCGTCACCTTCACGCAGCCGGTTCCAAATTCCGGGTCTACTAATTCATCGGCAATAATCGGGATTTCGCGATTCATAATGGGCAAAATTAAGGTTTTGCCGATTAAATGGCGATAGCGATCGTCGTTGGGATTGACGGCGAGTGCGGTATCGCCCAGCATGGTTTCCGGGCGGGTAGTTGCGACTTCCAAATATCCGGAACTGTCGCTGAGAGGATATTGGAAATGCCACAAATGCCCGTTGACTTCTCTGGGTTCGACTTCTAAATCGGAAACGGCGGATTGACTGGCGGGACACCAGTTTACCATGTATTTACCGCGATAAATTAGTCCTTCTTCGTAAAGGCTGACGAAGGCTTCGAGGACTGCTTGGGATAAGCCTTGGTCCATTGTAAACCGTTCGCGGGTCCAATCCACGGAGACGCCAAGGCGGCGCAGTTGATTGGTGATGGTGTTACCGGATTCTTCTTTCCATTTCCAGGCGCGATCGAGGAATTTTTCCCGCCCGATGTCGTGGCGGGTTTTCTTTTCCTCGCGCAGTTGTCTTTCCAGGATGGTTTGCACTGCGATGCTGGCGTGATCGGTCCCGGGTAGCCACAGGGTGTTGCGCCCTTTCATGCGATGATAGCGGGCGAGGACGTCGATCAGGGCACTCTCGAAGGCGTGACCCATGTGCAAGCTTCCGGTGACGTTGGGGGGCGGAATGACGATGCAGTAGGGTTCCCCTGGGTGGTTGGGGTCAGCGGTGAAACAGTGCTGTTTTTCCCAGAAGTCCTGCCATTTCGCTTCTGTGGTTTTGGGGTCGTATTGACTCGGTAGGTTGGGAATGGTGGAAGTCATTAATTATTCAAGAAGGTGAACGGGTTACAGATCGATGGATCTATTTTAAGATTTTGCCATATCGGTTCGTGACTCGCGAAGGAAGATGCGTTTTGTGGAGGTTTGAGGGGCATGGATGAGAGACTGGGGCAACAAATTCAATTTGCGATCGAAATCGATAAACTTAAGGGGGTGCTGCGACAGACCTTGCTCGCGGATGGTTCGCGTCAGGAAAATAGTGCCGAACATTCGTGGCATTTGGCGATGATGGCGATGCTGTTGCAAGAGTATGCCCCTAAACCGGTGGATTTATTGCGGGTGATAAAAATGCTGCTGGTTCACGATTTGGTGGAAGTGTATGCGGGAGATACGTTTTGTTATGACTTACAGGGCAATTTGGATAAGGCGGCGCGGGAAGCTGAGGCGGCGGAAAAGTTGTTTGGAATTTTGCCAGCACTACAGGGGTTGGAGTTGCGGGAATTGTGGCAGGAGTTTGAGGAGAATGCCACGGCAAATGCACAGTTTGCAACGGCACTCGATCGCTTGCAACCGTTGTTGCAAAACCGAGAAACTGAGGGGGCAACTTGGAAGATGCATGGCATTAATGCGGCTCAAGTTCGCGATCGCATGAGTCCGGTACAAGAGGGGATTCCGGCATTATGGCCTTTGGTTCAGCAGATAATTGAGGAGGCAATGGAAAAGGGGTATTTAAAAGAATGAGGCGGGGGATTGAAATCGCGCCAAGGCAAAGGCTTTAGGGAAGCCCGGGGCGACAGCGCTATAGCCCGCCTACGCGGGCTATTTTTTTTGCTCGGTTTTGCTGCTAGTATAATTGGGATTTTTTGGAGTTAAATATGCCATCAGTTTATCCAAGGAATTGACATACATCAGCCTTTCGGCAAAGTTCTCGATTTGCTCCAAATTCAACTGTTGTAAATTCCGTTCTATCGACTCGGGTACCTCGCGAAACGGACTACGGATCGGAAGTTGTAGGAGCTGCAATTCGCCTTCCTTGAAAATTTCCTGACCCCAAACAGATTCTCGTAATGCTTGTGCTTCTAAGCTCATAACTCGCTCCACTAACTCTTTGCCCAATACAAATGTAGCAAAAATTCCCAACACTTGTTGTAAATTTTCTCCCCGTTCTTCTGTTTGCAGTCGTTGGGCGGCACGGCGCAATATGGTTTCGTTTCCGCCGCCTTTCATCACGGGTGCTAAGGGCAGGAGAGCCTTTAGGTCCGGTTGAAAGGCTACTTCAACGTCGATTTACCAGAGGTTAATGACTCGATAGTCTTGCCGAGCTTGTAATCCCATTATAGTGGATTGATAGCAGGTGGGAATGGTGACGTCGGAGAGGGGAGGGAAAATATTAACGACTACGGGATATACCAGCCAATCATATTTTTATTTTCCATTGGGAGACCGGGCGATTAATCTCTTACTACTAATATCTGTTTCAGCCATAATTGGTTGCGGTAGATGATGTTAATTATTGAGGCAAAATTGTGAGTATAAATCAAGGGGTTTGGGGAGTTTTATAAAGGGGAAAAGGGAGTGAGTTTAATTCCTGGAGTCGGGG
>NZ_JAJENT010000183.1:0-2680 GCF_035615515.1 Phormidium sp. CCY1219 | reverse complement strand
GAATAGCATACTTTCGCGATCGCAAAGCTCTCCATCCACACAAACCACAAACGCTGAAATTCGATAGGGAATCCCCCACTCGTTGGCCAAGAGATTCCCGCTATCATCTCGTAAATTTATGCCCTCCAGTTGACTGACAAATAAGGTTAGAAAGGACGGGAAAAAAACCCCTCGCTGGTTGGTTCGATAAACTCCGTATTCGCCCTGACAAAGCAATGGGTTTCGTATCCCCCATCCACCTTCAGCCACGGCAATCCACTTTCGTCTAAGTTAATATAAGGAGGTCCGCCACCAACAAAATGTATGGTGGCAAGGGAAAGAGGGTCGTTCGCGGATTTGACTTCTACCACAGAATATTCGGTTCCCGGCCCGCTACGACAATTCAGACCATTGGGGAGGTCTTTCACTTCCCAAGCAAACGCTTCAGCAATATCATAATAATCCCCATTCTCATTGAGCCTGGGAATTCAAATAGAACCTAGTGTAATCGGCTCATCTCTTTCGGGGTTTTGAAGCACTTCTACAAATTTATTAAGAATTGTTTCTGCCTCGTCTTCATAGTTAGTTGTAATGGTGAATACCATCCCCCTATTATTACAATCTAGTCCATCCACACAAACAACAAATGGTCGAACTGTACTTTGATAACTCCAGTTTCTTCCTACAGGCGAACCATCTACATTTACTGTGACCGGTACTCGTGTAGTATATAAAATTAATTCCCGATTGGAATAACCCGTGTAAATGCTATTTAGACGTTGCGAAACAATCTGGCAACGGGTTCCCGGACTGATAACTGGGTCTGGCACACGAGTCAAATCTTGTCCTGCTAGGCATCATATCTAATTGGTAGCACATAACTGTCAGTGCCTATCCTTTTCTCCCCCCATTCAATAATACGATAACTCCCCTCCTCTCGATTTAACATTGTATAGTAAGTGCCGTTTCTTTCTTCACATTCAATTTTTTTATTGTTCTGTTGGTTTGGCATTGGGCTATTTTGGGCATTAGCCGAAGACAATACAGCACCATAAATAGCTGTACTACCCAACAAAATCCAAAGTAAACTCTTCATTTTCATTTGGATTACTCCCATTAATTACAAACGAAAAATTGCCTACATGAATCGTTCAAATCTCAAGCTTTTTCCAATAACATAGTTAATGCTTGAGAAACAGCTATCTAGAACTAGCGGTTTTACTGCACTTGATTGAGTATCTGCTGAATTTATTCATAGGCTTCAGTTCTAGCTAACATTTAGCTATCTGAATTCAACCATTTAATTGGGCTGCAACCACCTCCATGACCCTATTTAAACAACCCTCTAGCATAATTGCAAAGTCGCCTCGGGTTAGAGCTCGATTTCCTCTGTAGGTTCCATCAGGATAGACGCTAACACAATTGTATCTTTCTACCAAATTTTGGAGAGCATAATAATAATCATCGCTGGGGCTTACGTCCCTAATTCCTGAAATGCTAGTGACTTGAGCTAGTTGTTGAGAATCAGGACTAAGAGCTTGATTAAAAGAAGGTTGCTCAAGTTTAACTACTGCTGTACGCTCTGGGGCGATCGCTGTTGGCGATGATGCATGAGCAAGTGGAGCTAGAGTTGTGATGATTATTGCTAGAGCGATTAATGTAATTGCTCCAAAAAACTTTCTAAGTGTTTGATTGTTTTTGAACATGATTGTTTTTGGGGTAAACTACTAGAAATTTATGGTTTCTGCGATAAGCGATCGCTCTTATCCTTGGGAGGGTTTGTTAGGCGGCGCTGAAATTTAGGCAATCAACCAATTCCCTTCAATTTCGCCGCTGTAACGCCCCAAATTATGCCTGGTAAAAAAAGCGCCTATTGATTTAGACTGGAGGGTCGATTTATTGCCATTTGGATTTATTCCCGTAGCAATAGATTTGAACTTCATGCTCAAATTCTCCATAAATGAATGACTGCAATCAATTCGATCGCCAATACAGCCAGGAAAGGAACAGCGATCGCCCCGATAGACCGATTAATGCTATTAAGCTTGTATCACCCTCGGCCAAAACCATAGAAATAATCCCATGCTGACCATAACTTTATTCGATAAGCTTAACTCGCTACCTCGCATCGGGCACACACTTCCTTTCTGATGACCCCTTCCGACCAGTGAAGAATCAAATCGAAACGGTAGCCCACAGACCCGGACTGGGAGATTAAGTTCGCGGAACCTTGGCTAACCCCTATCTCGTCTCTGATGTTTTGGTGCTTCACTGGCGGTTTCTTAACAAATCATTGACTTCTAATCTAAACCTCCCCACCCCCCCTGTCAATTCATAAAGGTCAATAATTTCCGCCATTTTTTAGTTCATAGTGTTCATATAGTTCATCCAATTTGCTCCCTTCAGCAGGGCGATCGGGCCAAAAGGTCAATTCTGGAGAGGGGGAAAGTCTGGGGTGGGGGAGGCGATCGCCGGGGAGCCAGGGAACCACTCGTCCTCTTCTGATGAGACGTTTGGGTTTGGTCAGAGCGATCGCGCTGAGTTAACTCATCAAGCAATGTTTGAGAGAACTAGAGTCTGATTGGCTGATTGCTTTCTGGACTGACAAGCAAATTTACAAAGTCTTGAAGTTTTTTCTCTGCTTGTTGGATATTCTCCGTTGGAATAGTGAATAGCATACTTTCGCGATCGCAAAGCTCTC
>NZ_JAJENT010000182.1:0-779 GCF_035615515.1 Phormidium sp. CCY1219 | reverse complement strand
GGAATGGGAGGAAATGACAACCTTTATGCGGGAACTGGCAACGATATTTTGCACGGCAATACCGGAAATGACTATCTGGATGCCGGGGATGGCAACGATTTACTTCATGGGGGAAAACAAAACGACAAATTGTTGGGTTTTGGCGGCAACGATACTCTATTTGGGGACAATGATGAGGATTGGTTGTGGGCCGGGGATGCGAATGATTTTTTGAATGGAAATCGGCAGAATGATACTCTCTTTGGCGACCAAGGTAGCGATACCCTGCATGGGGGAAAACAGGATGATTGGCTTTACGGTCAAGCTGATGATGATTTCTTGTTTGGCGATAACGATAATGACGCAGTTTGTGGGGGAGAAGGGAATGATTTCTTGAATGGAAATCGCGGCAGCGATACCCTAGATGGCGGTGGGGGAAACGATACGGTGCATGGTGGCAAGGATAACGATACGCTTTTGGGAAATATTGGGAATGATTTCCTGTATGGCGACATTGGCAGTGATGTGATTTGTGGCGGGGATGGGGAGGACTTCCTCAGTGGCAATACCGAGGCGGATATTCTGTATGGTCGCGATGGCAATGATTCCCTGCGCGGTGGCAAACAAGATGATGTTTTGTATGGTGGGAATGGGGGTGATTTCCTCTGGGGTGATTTAGGAAACGATACTCTAATTGGGGGGAGTGGAACTGATGTGTTTGTCTTCCGCGAAGGGGATGGCAGTGATGTGGTTTCTGACTTTACCCTAGGGGAAGATTGGTTGGGGTTGGCGGAGGGAAT
>NZ_JAJENT010000181.1:0-1299 GCF_035615515.1 Phormidium sp. CCY1219 | reverse complement strand
TGCGGCCCAGAAGGAATCAAACAGTTTCCAGACCAATACCAAAAAATGCTAAAATATCCCAACAATACGGCATTTTCCTTACTCGCCGTTAATCCGAAAACCAATGAAGTTACGGAAGTCGCGCCGGAAACCAAAATTTCTCTGAAACCCGGTGAAACATTGAATTTCCTTGTCAATGATGTAGTAGGCACTTATGGGGACAATACTGGCACCCTAACCGTGAAATGGTCGGCGGATAGTTAAGGTTAGGCAAGGAGCGGTGGAAGCGGGTAAAGGATGTACCGATTTCCTCTATTTAGAGGAGCTCATCCCCTCCAATTTTGGTGCTTAACCGTTTAAATAGCCTATTCCCCAGTCAGTCTTGGATTGAATCAATTCCGCAGTATTATAGGGCTGCAAGCAATTTTTGAATTCAAAATACCAAGGAAAAAAATGACAAACGAAACCCAGACCGTATTAAGTTTTGATGGAGTAAATGACTGGATTAATGTTCCCGATAGCACGAGCTTGCGGATTCAAGATTACACAGTCGAAGTGTGGATTAAACCCGAGCTAGTTCCCAATGAAACTTGGAACGGAATAGTCGGTAAAGCCGGTCGCAACTACAATATCTGGCTCTACTACGAAGGTTGCATTCTACACCGCTTCCATAACGCTGCATCAACGGATTCAGGAACGCCAGATACGCCCCACAAAAGTGTGACATGGAAGGAATGGAATCATATCGCCATTTCTAATGATGGGACAACGGCCAAAACCTACATCAATGGGGAAGTGAAAGCAAAAGGACCTGCGGGAGGAACGTCAATCGCAGACAATACCAACCTTTGTATGGGTCGCCAATTAGATGGGACATACCCTCGCGATTATTATAAGGGTTACATGGCGGAGGTTCGCATTTGGAATCGCGCTCGTTCTGCTGATGAAATTAAAGCCACGATGAACCAGCGCTTAGCGGGAAACGAACCCGGATTGGTGGCATACTGGCCTTTTGATGAAGACACGGGCACTGTAGCCACAGACAAAACGAGTAATGGCAACAACGGCACGATTGCCAGCGCCATCTGGGTTCAAGTCACCGATCTGCCATTGAACGAAAAAATGGGTGAATTTGAGGTGCAAACCAGTTCCGAAACCGGGTTTGAATTTAGCAATGCTGCCAACGCCGAAGTCACCTATACCTTTACGCCATCGGGAAAATGGATGCCTGCAAAAGCGGAAGTGGGAATTCCGGAATGCGGCCCAGAAGGAATCAAACAGTTTCCAGACCAATACCAAAAAATGCTAAAATATCCCAAC
>NZ_JAJENT010000180.1:0-3014 GCF_035615515.1 Phormidium sp. CCY1219 | reverse complement strand
AAAAATTGGGTTCTCAAGGTCGTAAAGCTTCTTGCATGAAAGCGATCGCCCTCCCAAATCACCCACAGCGCGATCGCTTTCATCGAGCCAGTCTAGGAACTCTACTGATTTCCTAGTTTTAGGTCTTTTAATTACTGAAAGCTACCAACTTTAATTAACAATGAATTTCTACAAAATTTTGCAAGGATGTCCCCAAATTATTCTAGCTGCTATCCTAATGTTTTTTACCTCATCTTGTGTAGACAACACATTAGGCGAATTCGATAAAGCAATCGATATCTTGGGAAACGAATCGGCCAATTGGCGTCAGGTCGTTCAAGACTTGGAAAAGTCAACGAAAGAAACCATCAGCTATGAAATAGAAAATTTGGCTAAAACTACTATAAATACAGCCGGATCGGAAATGCGATGTAATGCTACTTTTATCAATGACTATGTTCGCCATGAAGTTCAGAAAGAAATTCTCAAAAGAAGAAATAATTTAGCCCAAAAAATTGGAAAACCTCCGAAAACCATCCCAGACCCACTCCCGGCGATCTGTAATGCTGTACCGGGAAATATAGAACTCAAAGGTAAGAGACCTCAGAGTTCCTCTATTGAGTTTTATGGTTATTTCCTAAATCCTAACGATATTCAGATTATCGCACATTTGAACGAACAGAAAGCCAGACAAGCCAAGATAGAGGACTCAACTTCTCCTAGACTTATTAAGAGAAATTTGGCTGGAGGACAATTTAAGGTTTCTCTAAATTTAGGAAATAATGGCATTTCGGGAGACTTTCTCCAAATTGTCGATCGCATTAGCCTAAAAAGCCAGAATCAAGAAATCTATAGCATTAACGTAATTCATTCTCGTACAGAAACTATAGGTCGGCCAATTACTGCAAGCAGTCGTAGCAATATGAAAGGAGGATATAGTACGGGAAAAGCAACGCTTTACCGGAATGGTAAATTAGCGATCGAAGGAACAGCAGAAGCCACAGAGCGGTTAACCGGCGTTAAAGCAACAGTGAATGTTGTGGGGGTAGATGAAAACGGAAATGTTTTATTTTCAGAATTCTTAGATATCCCTACAGCTTGTGGGAAATGGGATGCCTGTTCTTCACGTCGAAACGGTCGTAGCGATCGATATATTTCTCCAAAAATAGCCCAGGATGTAATTCGTCTCAATATTCATTTTTCTGAACGTTAAGATATGAGTTTTGGTTACAGAAAGCTGACCAGCTATTTGAGTAAGTGATGCTACTTGGTTTTTAGGAAAAGTTAGAAATTGGGTCTCTTTCACAAATGTTGAATGTCGATACAAAACTTTACATTACAAGTTACACTAAGCCTTAAAAGCCTAAATTACTCAACCAAACCTCATCTCCTCAAACCAATAAACGTCACTGATTTTTTGACACATACAAGATTGTAAATAGCGGAATTTATCTAATAGTGTATTTCCCCATTGAGCGGGAATGGATATAATCTCTAAAATTAGATAAGCTATCAAGCTTACATAAATTTGAATGGTTATGCCGTTGACATTTTTTGTGATGAGTTTGTCAAGCTTTAAATGCATTTTTAAAAACTTCCATGATAATTCAACGGCCCAGCGTAATCGATAAATCTCTCTAATTTCATCATCAGAAACTGCGGCTTCTCCCTCATAAGGTAAATTGGTGATTAAGCGAAACTCAGTTTTAGTTTCTAGAACGCAAAAATTAATGAACCTATAAGTTTTAGCATCACGAAAGGAGCCAACTTTAACTAATTTCGAGTATTCCTCAAATTCTCACTTCCAATTGTTTTTTATACGCAAAACAAAATATTTATTTTCTTGGACTAATTCTTCAATAAAATCTAATCCAGCAAATCCTCTATCCATTACCCCGACAGCATTTGGGGGAAGACTAGACATCATTTTTGAGCCAAACTTATAATCATGGTCATACCCAAAATTGATAAAGTTATCTTCGGGGGTTCCCGTAGCTAGATTGAGAGAACTGAACAGTTTCACTTGATGGTATTCCAGAACCCACAACAATTTACTGGTGAGAGTTATGATGGTTGAATCTATTGGACAGATTGAGTATTTATCGTGTAATTTTTTAGGATTTCCTTTAGAAGCCAATCGATTCAACTTTTGATAAATTTTTTGAAATAATGTTAGCTCGCGGCGCGAACTTGCTTTGGAAAATGTGGACATATTTACGTCAAAACCAGTATTGTTTAATCGCTTGAATAAATCGCGCATACTGGTCAAGCTATTATCCATAACATAAGATAGCCAACACTCGAAAAACAGACGGCTGTTCAATACGGGATAATCATTTTTGGGTAGCTCTCGCAAGATATCCTTGATAATCTTTGGGAAGGAATTGATAATCATGGCTAAACTCAAATATTTGAACATTTTGCCCAATCATAACATATTTGACGTGATTTATCTCAGGTTTTTATTGACATTCAACACTTGTGGGTCTCTTTCTACAAATATCGCTCTTGATGCCAACCAATATTGTGATAGAAACCCGGTTTTTTGGCTAGGGGCGTTTGCTTTTTTTGGGGGTAACAGAAACTGGAGTAGAAACCCGGTTTCTTTTCACAAACTTCGGTCTTGATGCCAAGATTGTAGTAGAAACCCGGTTTCTTGGCTTTTGATGCCACAATTGTGACAGAAGGTTTCTTGGCTAGGGGCGGCTATATTTTTCCTACGATAAACTCTTCTCGGATTTCCTCATTTTATTCCTCTTTCAAGGCTTGCTGAAGTTTCTTGAGTGTCTCAGGAATTAGATGATTCTTGGCTGGCATTTACGTGCTGGTGATTTAGCTAAATTGATATTGCTATTATACCCAATTTAATTGCTGAACAGCTTACCATGTTTCAAAAACTTTTCACCCTCGGTTTAGTGTCTTTAATCGCTGCAGTGCCTACCGTCGCACTAGCGTCCCCTCGAATTCCCAGACCCGATGAGAATGGGAATTATTATGATATTGCTGAAGCGTTTATTTGGAGAGTGGTAGACCCC
>NZ_JAJENT010000179.1:0-3260 GCF_035615515.1 Phormidium sp. CCY1219 | reverse complement strand
GCTAAAGCCGCACGTTCGTTTTTCCTCCCCCGGCTAAAGCACGGGGGTTTCCAAACGTATCGGAGGTTATCATGAAATCCTCGGCTTTTGCAACCCATTTGTCCGCTCCACGTAACCTTCTCCACTGCCCCCCTTCCTAGCCCCCTCTTGCCATCCCAAACCGGATTTCTCAGTTGGAATGTAGCGTTTCTCTCCACATTTCCCGCAACCCCTTTTTCTACTACTGGCTTTTGCTCCCTTGGGCTTGACATAAAATCATCCTTATGCTAATAAAGGGTTCCATTGCCATCCCAAACCTGTGAAAAGTTTGGCGATCGAACAGCACTGAATCTATCACCCACAGCACGAGGGGTTCGGTTCAGTCAAGCTTCAAAACGGGGGTTGGTCAAAAAAGTTATGTTTTTCAGCCAAAACTGACCCCAGAAACCCGATTGATTGTCTGCTTTATCTAATACTAAACCTACGCTCTAGCAGCACAAAACACCACAGCCTGGAGTGCCATCTGCCACAGCCAAGAATGTTCTGTAAATCACTCATGCCTGAACTCGATAAAATGGATGCTGATGAACTTCTGAGACGCTACACCAATGGAGAAAGAGATTTTAGTGGCATAGATTTGCATCACTGCAATCTGTATCGCGCCGAGCTACCCGATATTAATCTCTCTCATGCCAACCTGGTAGATGTTAACTTATGTCGTGCCAACCTGACACAAGCCAATCTCAACGGCGCAAATCTGAGCGACGCAAAATTAACCGCCACCAATCTCAGACAAGCCAATCTCAGTAATGCCAATCTCGTCAATGCTAACCTGATGCTTGCGGAACTCGGTGGCGCTGATTTAAAAGATGCGGATTTGCAGGGAGCCAGTTTGTGGCAAGCCACCCTGAATAAAGCCGATCTGATGAACGCCAATCTCCAAGGTGTGGATTTATCTGGGGCAGATTTAGTGGGCACCAGTTTTGTGGGGGCCAACCTCGAAAAAGCCGACATGAGCAGCGCTAACTTAATTGCTGCCGATCTCGGTGCTGCTTGCTTGCGCGACGCTAATTTAAAAGCTGCCAACCTTTGGAATAGTAACCTGAATGGAGCAACCCTCGACAATACTATCCTCCCGGACGGACACCTTCACTATTAAACTGCGATCGAAAACCCCGATCGCGTCGTTCGCTAAATATTGCAGATTGCACACTGGCATAATTGACCGGAAGCGGGAAACAAAAACGCCGCTGCAAAAGATATGGACGCGGCGATTCTGGGGAATTCTCCTGAGTGGGGTAAGGTCGCGCGAGCCGCTTTTGTGAAGTCAGGGGCACCGCCGTGGGGGATCGCCGATCGATGCTGGTCAGGCGTGGCGCGAATGTGGAAAAATAGTGACCAAGGGCAGCAGGAGAGAACCGATCGCTGAGGCCATCATCGTCCGCCATTTCGCGCCGGGGCGAGAGTAGGGGGGTTAGACAATCCCTTGCGTTGGATCCATTGAATGGTGCAGGTGATGGGAGAAAAAAGTAACCGATTGCGAAGCAGATGCGATCGCAAGTCCCGACAATGCCTAAGATAGAGGTGATTTTGGTACGCATCTGGGTGCGCTTGCCTCAAGTCGCTTCCAACGCCAACCCAAATCCTCGAACCCGATCGCGGCGATCGCTCGGTGCTTTCCCACCCAAAGCGACCCGCACCATCAATTCCAACTGTGGGAGTGAACGGCATGAACGTGAGACACACACTATATCAAACAATTCCGCCCCTAGCCCTAAGTTTAGGAGCCACCTCAGTGACATTAGTAGCGGGGATCGATTCAGCATGGGGACAAATGGCACGATTCAAACCCATCCCCACCCAGCATCGGCATTCAATTTCACAGACTCAGAGGGAATCCCAAAGCGCAGCACAACCCGCAATTCCCTCCCACTCTGCCGCCGATTTAAACGCCCCAAATCTAGAAATCCGCAGTGCCCCCGTCGGTGACGCGCAGCCGGAAACCGACTTCGACCTCACGGTCGGCCCGGGACAAAATCACGATATATTCCCGTCTCGGATAGATACAGAAACCGAAGAACTGGAGTTTACCGTCATTCCCCTTCCCCAGTATAATTCAGAAAAAGGGTATTATGGCACCCTTGACTTTGTGCTGTCGAATATTGGCGATAACAAGCAAATTCTAGAGTTAGACTTGGAGGGGGGACAACAAACCTTGGGGGCAGAATTCCGCTATACCGATCCCTGGGCAGAAAACGAACCCTTCGATACCGGATTTCAAATTCGCCTGTTTAATACCCGATGGCCCGAAGACGTCTTCACCAACGGCGATCGCGAAGTGGAACTCATCCACGATCAAATCCCCTGGGTCGATCGCCTCGGTGGCGGGATCGAGCTGTTCCAACCCGTCACCGCTACCGGATTAACCATCTCTGCCGGCGCTAGCTATCAGCGCGTGGCCATCCGCAATGCCGCCGTCACTGACGATGTGTTTTCCGAAGATCAATTTGGCAACAGCCTCACTTTCAGCGATAAAGGCATCGATACCCTCGTCACCGTCAACCTCTCCGCCTTTCAAGACCAGCGCGACGATCCCTGGTGGCCCACCCAGGGGTATCGCTTCAATGTCGGCACGGAACAGTCGATTCCCGTGGGCAGTGGCGATATCCTCTTTAACCGTTTAACCGCCAGTTTTACCCAATTCGTCCCCGTCAGTTCTCAAACCTTTGTCTTCAACGTTCAAGGCGGCACCACTATCGGCGATTTACCCCCCTACGAAGCCTTCAATCTCGGGGGCAACGACTCGGTGCGCGGTTATGAAGGTGGAGGAGTCGGATCCGCTCGCAGTTTCGTGCAAGCCACCGCAGAGTATCGCTTCCCAATTATCGATGACTTGCAGTTACCCTTGGTTTCCCGCTTGGGTGGCACCGTCTTCGTAGACTACGCGAGTGACCTCGGTTCTGGGGATACGGTACGCGGCGAACCGGCTGAAGTGCGAAACAAGCCGGGAAATGGGTTTGGGGTCGGCGTGGGAGTCCGGATTCTCACCGATTTTGGCCCGTTGCGCGTAGAAGCGGCTATCAATGACGAGCAAGATATCCGGGGCATCTTCAAACTCGGCGAACGGTTCTAAAGCGCTGAATCGTTGCATCATTTAACCGTAGGGTGGGCACTGCCCACCTGACCATGACCGCCGCTTACGCAACGCAATCTTTTTTTTTCGTACCAAAACCCCCAAGGGGTGATATAATGATTAGTGAACCTGAAACTTATGGTGCAGG
>NZ_JAJENT010000178.1:0-5165 GCF_035615515.1 Phormidium sp. CCY1219 | reverse complement strand
TCAAAGTCGTGGGCGGTGGCAATCCCGTACCATAGCCGACGTGTTGTCGGGTCTTGAGCGAGGTCCTGGCTAAACTTGGGGAATTTTCTTGCCATAAGTCGTAACTAGCTCCTACTCGCTCTTATCCTGACACTGCGATGATTCGCGCCAGGAAGAATGCCCAGGTTGTGACAATTCCTCCTAGGAGGTAGTGAGCTACCCCTACAGCTCGTCCTTGGATGATGCTCAGAGCGCGAGGCTGAATTGCCGGGGCAACTTTCAGTTTGTTGTGTGCCCAAACGATGGACTCGATGAGCTCTTGCCAGTAGCCACGGCCACTAAACAGGAACATCAGGCTGAATGCCCACACGAAGTGAGCGCCCAGGAATAACAGACCGTAAGCGGACAGAGCGCTTCCGTAGGATTGAATCACTTGAGCGGCTTGTGCCCACAGGAAGTCGCGCAACCAACCGTTGATGGTGATTGAACTTTGGGCGAAGTTGCCACCCGTAATGTGAGCGATCGAGCCGTCTGGAGATACGGTGCCCCACACGTCGGACTGCATCTTCCAGCTAAAGTGGAAGATCACGATCGACAGGGAGTTGTACATCCAGAACAGACCGAGGAATACATGGTCCCAACCGGAAACTTGGCAGGTGCCGCCACGGCCAGGTCCATCGCAGGGGAACCGGAAACCGAGTTCGCTCTTGTCAGGAATCAGACGAGAGTTGCGGGCAAACAGAACCCCTTTGAGCAGAATGAGAACGGTCACGTGAATCGTGAACGCATGGATATGATGAACCAAGAAGTCTGCGGTTCCGAGGGCGATCGGCATCATGGCCACTTTGCCGCCTACGGCTACCACATCACCACCGAATGCGAAGCTCGTGGGAGCTAATGCATTAGGAGCGGTGTTGCCTGGAGCCAAGGTGTGGAGATTTTGTACCCACTGGGCAAAGATTGGCTGTAGTTGAATACCGGTGTCGGAGAACATGTCTTGGGGACGACCAAAGGCTCGCATGGTGTCGTTGTGAACGTACAGCCCGAAGCTATGGAAGCCCAAGAACAAGCAGACCCAGTTCAGGTGAGAGATGATTGCATCCCGGTGACGGATGACGCGATCGAGCAAATTGTTGACATTTTTTGCCGGATCGTAGTCGCGCACCATGAAGATGGCAGCGTGAGCGCCCGCACCGACAATCAGGAAGCCGCCAATCCACACGTGGTGCGTGAACAGGGACAGCTGGGTGGGATAGTCGGTGGCGATGTAGGGATAAGGAGGCATCGCGTACATGTGGTGAGCCACAATGATGCTCAGCGAACCCAACATTGCCAGGTTAATGGCGAGCTGCGCGTGCCAAGAGGTGGTCAAGATTTCGTAAAGACCCTTGTGACCTTCACCGGTGAATGGACCCCGGTGAGCTTCTAGGATCTCTTTCATGCTATGACCGATGCCCCAGTTGGTGCGGTACATGTGTCCCGCAATGATGAACAGGACGGCGATCGCCACGTGATGGTGTGCCGTATCGCTCAACCACAGACCACCGGTGACGGGGTTCAATCCTCCCTTGAAGGTCAGGAAGTCGCTATATACTCCCCAGTTCAAGGTGAAGAAGGGAATCACTCCCTTGAAGAATCCCCAATCCACGCTGGGATAAAGCTCGCTCATCAAGCTGGGATTGAGAATGAATTCGTGCGGCAGCGGAATGTCTTTGGCTGCAACACCAGAATCCAACAGCTTGTTGATCGGCAGGGATACGTGGATTTGGTGACCTGCCCACCCCAGGGAACCCAGACCGAGTAACCCCGCTAGGTGGTGGTTCATCATCGATTCCACATTCTGGAACCACTCCAGTTTGGGAGCGCGTTTGTGATAGTGGAACCAACCAGCAAACAGCATCAAGCCTGCCATCACCAAGGCACCGATCGCGGTGCAATAGAGTTGAAACTCATTGGTGATGCCTCCGGCACGCCATAGCTGGAATAAACCAGAGGTGATTTGAATCCCTTGGAATCCTCCGCCAACATCGGCGTTGAGAATTTCTTGACCGAAGATCGGCCAGACCACTTGAGCGCTGGGTTTTATCCCAGTCGGATCGGCCAGCCATGCTTCGTAGTTGGAGAACTTGGCACCGTGGAAATAGGCACCGCTCAACCAAATGAAGATCACGGCCAGATGACCGAAGTGCGCGCTAAAGATTTTGCGCGAAATGTCTTCTAAATCGCTGGTATGGCTATCGAAATCGTGAGCGTTGGCGTGCAGGTTCCAAATCCATGTGGTGGTTTTGGGCCCGCGAGACAAGGTTCGGTCGAAGTGTCCCGGCTTTGCCCACTTTTCAAATGAAGTGGGAACGGGATCGTTTTCGACGCTGACCTTGACTTTTGCCTCTCGCTCGGGAGGGCTAATCGTCATCGAGACTCTCCTCTCTCTAGACAAGAACCGACGCTAAATCCACCCGAGGCGTTGCTCTGGAGCAACGATTCAACCTCCTCTCGAAGGTTGGGTGGTTAACTCAGAAAACCCTTAGTGGGTCTCTTAAGTTCTCTAGTTTAATGCAAGCTCCGTATTTTGTGTAGGAACTTCTATCAAAAATCCACCTAAATTTCTGAACGATTTGCCCAGAGCGCCTCGGCGGACTGCTGCTTGTGCATTATAGGGCTAGTGTCCCGCTTTTCTCAGGAACGCTTAACAATTATTCAAATTTCTCTGGCTTTCTTATTTTTTGGGGTTTTACGCAGCACTGTGGGGACAAAAGTCAACCCCTTACGCCAAAATGTTACATAACTTAATAATCCCCTCTTTTTCTGGGGAATACCCGATCGCCGATGGGCGATTTCAGTGTGGATGAAGGGTCGCTAGCGCCGCTGGGCACAGTCGATCGCCCTTTCTCGGTTGCCATCGAGAGTGGGATGAGCCGTTGTACGCCGGTGGAGAATAAATCGGCAGGCGATCGCCCACAGGCGACTCAATACCCCCGTCGTAATTTGTGAAACTGCCAAGACCTGGGAAAATAGTTAGACAGAGCATGGATTCAACGGTGAATGGTTGCCGTACCATTCCTTTATCATTACTTGTGTTTATGCGATTCCTTAAAAGATTTCAATAAGTCAAGTTCCAAGGAGTATAGCTGAGTGTTTGGTATCAACTGGCGATCGCCATTAGCAAAAGCATTGGCAAACTGCGCCATCGCAGTTGTGTTTCTGTTCGCCTTAGTCGCCTGTGGCGATCGCATCGAAGAACCCCCCACCGTCGGAGAGCAGCCAACCGCCCTGAGCGATCGCGGATCGCAAATCTCGGAAGTCTCTCCCCCCGCAGAAATTCAAAAGCTGCGACAAGCCTTAACCCAATACCAACCGCAAGTCGCCATCTTATCCCCGCAACCCGATGAAATCGTGCAAGACACCACGGTTACCGTCAAATTGCAAGTTCGCGATTTGCCCCTGTTTAAAAATCGCGACCTGGAACTCGGACCCCACCTGCAACTCATCCTCGATCGCGACCATTACCAAGAGGTTTACAACCTAGACGAACCGATTGTTTTCCAAAACCTAACCCCGGGAACCCATACCCTGCGAGTCTTTGCCGCTCGTCCTTGGCATGAAAACTTTAAAAATGACGGCGCATATGCCCAAACCACCTTTCACCTGTTCGCCAAAACCAACCACAACTCCCCGGATCCCGAAAAGCCCCTGCTTACCTACAGTCGCCCGCAAGGCACCTACGGCGCAGAACCGATCCTGCTCGACTTTTACCTCACCAACGCGCCTTTACATTTCGTCGCCCAAGAAAACCCCACCGACGAAATCGCAGATTGGCGAATTCGCGTCACCGTTAATGGAGAAAGTTTCGTCCTCGATCGCTGGGAACCCATTTACCTCAAAGGCTTTAAACCGGGCAAAAACTGGCTGCAAATCGAATTTCTCGACGATCGCGGCGAGTCGGTTCAAAATGTCTTCAACAATACGGTCCGCCTCATCACCTACACCCCGAGAGGCAAAGATCCCCTCTCTCGCCTGGTTCGTGGGGACCTGAAGGCAGAAGACGCTTTGGCGATCGTGGATCCGAGCTACAACCCACCGCCACCCACACCGGAAGAGCCGGCGATCGAAGAGGCGATCGAAGAACCAGTCGAACCCAATACAGAACCGTTATTGCCCATGCCCGAACCGGAAGAAATGCCGGTGGAAGTGGTGCCCGAGGAATACATGGAAACTCCCGAACCGGTAGAACCGGAATCGGTGGAAGAACCCGAAGAAACACCCGCCGCTGCGGAACCCGAAGAAATTATCCCCACCCCCGAAACCGTGGAACCGGAACCGGATGCGATCGCCCCGACTCCCACCCCCGAAGCGGTGGAAACTCCCACTCCCGCCGAAGCGGAAGCCAAAACCGCTGAAAAATCTCCCTGGGGTCGCTTCCTCGATCGCTTCCGTCGTCAAGATACCGAACCGATGACACCCGCACCGGTAGAAGAACCCTCGGAACTCGCACCGGAACCCGTGACTCCCGCACCCGTGACTCGGGAAGTCGAACCCGAACCGGCACCCACACCGGAAGTCGAACCCGAACCGATATCGGTACCGGAAGTCGAACCCGAACCGGCACCGGAAATCGAACCCGAGGCGGAAGTGGAAAGCGCAGCGGAACCCGAACCGACGAGCGCACCAGAAGAAATTGTTGAGGAATTGGACACTGAGGCGTCAGAGACTTCTATATATATAGAAGAAGAGCAATCCGCCGACTCTGCGAATTCCCCATCCTAATTCCGTTTTTCTGGTATAACGATCCAGATATAACTGAAGGACACGGCAGTGCCGTGTCCTTATTAGTTCAATCTAGTGCGTCATACAAAAATGGATTGCCCGCCTTCGCAATCCATTCCCAGAACAAAGACGGGATGGGATATTGCGCTTCGTAAAACTTCAGATGATTTTCAGGAGCAATCGTCGGTGAAGCTCGAGTTAAGGGTGCAGGCAGGGTTCAATAGCAATGTTTAAATTGCTTACGTTCCCTGCCTGCACAATTTGTTTTAATACTACCCGATCGCCGTTTTTTTGTCAACTTTTTTTTCTTCTTCGCCGGCGCGAATCATTTGCATGCAAGTTGCGTTCGCCGGCGCGAATCATTTGCATGCAAGTTGCGAATCTCAGGTGGGTGACGCCCTGGATTGGAGTGGGCTGACATG
>NZ_JAJENT010000177.1:0-538 GCF_035615515.1 Phormidium sp. CCY1219 | reverse complement strand
CCTCTCCGGAAACTACAGCAGGATCGGACAAGATTTCGGGGTCTCTCCCCGGGCGATAGATTTCTACCCGCCGATTTTGACAATCGATTAACCACCCCAGTTTAACGCCATTTTCTATATATTCTTGCAGTTTCTCTTGCAGGGATGCTAAGCTATCCCTAGCGGAACGCAATTCCACCACAAAATCCGGCGCGATGGAGGGGAATTTTTCCTGCTGTTCCGGGGTCAGGGTTTCCCAGCGCTCTAATTTTATCCATGCTGCATCGGGAGAGCGATCGCTTCCATTGGGCAGATTAAAACCCGTGGAAGAGTCAAATCCAATCCCGGTTTTATCTATATCGGCCCAGTTGGCGAGTTGCTGAACTAATTTAAAATTTCGGTTGCCCGTGGTTCCTCCGGTGGGTGGCATGACAATCAGTTCTCCTGTGGCATTGCGCTCGAATTTTACATCGGGATTTTCCCGACAAAGTTGATAAAACTGTTCGTCTGTCAGTTGAATAATTGGGTTTAAATTGATTGCGATCGCGCTCATAACTGT
>NZ_JAJENT010000176.1:0-645 GCF_035615515.1 Phormidium sp. CCY1219 | reverse complement strand
ATACTTTCTGAGCTTATCAATGGACGCTTTCCCACATCTTGATACTGTCCATGCCCTTAAAGCTACCCAAACCATATGGTCGAGTTTGGAGAATGTTTCCTTGGATACTACTCCAGAATAGTAGTTACTCCACCCTCTTATGACTAGGTTTAGCCGTTTGATTAATGCGTATTGTGGGGCTGTTTTATGAGCCTTGATAACCGCCTTAATTGCTTTGTAGTGCTTCTTGACTGACTTCTTGCTTGGCTTTATATTGAGCTGGAATAGTTGCTTTCCCCCTCCACCAGTATTCGTGGCCTTGTATTTGCCTACCGTGTAATGGCGGATATTAAACCCTAAGAAGTCAAAACCTGGCTCTCCCCCTTCTTCTGAGAGTTCATGGGTATGACAGATTCTTGTCTTTTCTGGTTTAAGCTTTAATCCAACTTGTTTAAGCCATTGTTCAATCAAGTTACGGGCTTCTAGTATGACCTCTTTATGTGGTGACAGTACCACGAAATCATCGGCGTATCGAATGATTTTCGGACGATAACTTTTCTCTTGCTTTCCGTCAATGTATTTAGATTTAGGGAAGGCATTGACTACCGAATTTATCATTCCGTGTAAAGCAATGTTGGCCAGGAGTGGACTAATGACCCCACCCTG
>NZ_JAJENT010000175.1:0-2116 GCF_035615515.1 Phormidium sp. CCY1219 | reverse complement strand
CCTATGAGTCCGACTTGTCGGAAGTTCTAAAATCCCTCCGGGGAATCTCCGTCGCGTGATTCACGCAGAGTAGTCAATCGACTCGAAAACCCTGGCGCAAGCGTTATCGCCACAAATGGCAGAAGCGATCGCCCCGCCGCAATCCGGAGAAATCCCCACCGAAACCACGGTGGCCGAAATTTCGGGCGATCGCGATACCTATCTGGTGCAGAGGGTGCCAGTGAGCGATCGATGGGGAGACATTACCGGCAGAATGGCGATCGCCCAAAAAATCCCCAATCCCGTTGGCGATTCCTTAACTTACCGCAAACAGACAGAACAAACCTTGTCTTAATTGCAAGCGCAATTAACCGAACAAACCCGCCGACTCGATCGCACATCCCACGAACTCAAACAAGCGCAATCTCATCTGGTACAAAGTGAAAAAATGGCCTCTCTCGGCCAATTAGTCGTCGGGGTGGCCCACGAAATCAATAACCCGGTAAATTTCATCACCGGCAATTTAGAACATGCCAGTCAATATATCCAAGAGTTGCAAGAACTCTTGCAACTCTACCAAGCAGAATTCCCCGATGCCAGTGAAGAGATTAAAGAACTCGAAGAGGAAATCGATGTCAACTTTTTAATGGACGATTTGCCTAAGTTGCTTTCTTCCATGCAAGTTGGCGCCGATCGCATCCGCGAAATTGTCTTGTCGTTACGCAACTTTTCTCGGATTGACGAATGCAAGGCGACGGCGGTGGATATCCACCAGTGCATCGACAGTACCCTGCTGATTTTGCAAAATCGCTTGAAAGGGAAAAAGAATCATCCCGAAATTCACGTGATTAAAGAATATGGAAACTTGCCATTGGTGGAGTGCTATCCGGGTCAGCTCAATCAAGTGTTTATGAACCTGCTCAGTAATGCGATCGATGCCTTGGATGAAGCCAATCAATCGAAAACCCCAGAGCAACTCAAAGCCCATCCCAATCATATTAAAATCAAAACCCAATTACGGGTGGGTCAATTTGGCTTTCCCAATCCGAAAAATGCGCCTCCGTCTTCTCTCGCCGAAGAAAACAATACCCCGTCAAACCTCCAGAATGAAAGCGAGCAAATCACCACTGAGGCGATCGAAATCCGCATTTCTGATAATGGTCCGGGAATCGCTGACTCGGTGAAGGAACAGCTTTTTCAGCCCTTTGTAACCACAAAACCGGTGGGGAAAGGAACGGGTTTGGGTCTTTCAATTAGTCGTCATATTGTGGTGGAAAAACATGGGGGGCAGCTATTTTGTCATTCTCAAACCGGCAAGGGAACCCAGTTTGCGATCGCCATTCCCACCAAACAGCAGGTCGAGTCACAATAACCACCCAATCTCTGTTTTTCCCTTCTACAACTGATGCGGCGATAGAAAAATTCCGGGTGCATTTACTAGCCTTAATTTTTTCAGGGTATATTCCAGAATTTTCTCCTATAAAAAAATGGGGCGATCGCTTTAATGAAGCGGCATCAGGTGATAGCTTCCCCAGCCTAAAATCAATCCACAAATTGCCACAACTGCCAAAATTACGAAATCCTGCCACGCTTGAAAGTTTCCCCCCTTCTGTAAGTCTAATCGGGCGATGGATGCAGCGATGAATAATATCAACCCATGCGCCGAAATATGCAGCGTTGACAAAAACAACACGAATAAAAACGCTGCCATCATTACAGTGAAAAATGCGCGAAAATCCGATTTGAGCCACTGCACCGAAACTGTGCGGATAATCGACCAAGGTGCGGCTAAAGCTTCCGCCATCAGCAGGATAGCTAGGGTAGATATCAGCCACACCCACCACTCAGCGCCGGCTTCTGATAAAACCCACCCAAAGTTAAAATAACTCACCAACAACAGGGTGAAAGAGAGTAGGGGAAGTTTTCTGATAAAACCCATGAGCTTTCCTCTGGCTAAAATCGGAAATCGCAGGTAATACTTTAGAGTTTAACTAAGTAATTCTGTCACCAAAACTACTCGTCTTCAAAACCGGACTTGAGACTTTCATCTCATCCGGCTCCTCAACAATTTGGCCTTTGTCATAGGTACCGAGGCTACCATCACTGGCAGTCTTGACATCGTGGCAATGTCTATGGA
>NZ_JAJENT010000174.1:0-4097 GCF_035615515.1 Phormidium sp. CCY1219 | reverse complement strand
ACGGAATAATGCTCAAAAAATACTCCGCGCAGGCGGACTTTGCTCGCCTAGGCGCGATTTTAATCGCCCCCTGATATTATATCCTTGCCTAGGCGCGATTTTAATCCCCCGCCTTAACCCTTTCCTAACTCCAAACCAGACAACCATGCCAAATTCGATCGCCACTCAAACCCCAATCCCCACCGCCAAACTCATCCAGCTCAAAGTTCGCTTAAACGATACCTATCGCCTCGTGAAACTTTACCTGGACATCGAACAATTCAGCCAAAAAATCATGTGGAGTTATTTTTCCCAGGGGCAATTCTACGAACCCGCCGAAACCAAATTGTTACAGCGAGTTTTAACTCCCGGGGATACCTTCATCGATATCGGTGCCCATATTGGCTATTATTCCCTCATTGCTGCCCTCTTAGTAGGAGAAAACGGCCAAGTTTTCAGCGTCGAACCCAACGCCATTAATATTAATTGGATTCGCCATCATATCGCTGCCAACCAGTTAGAAAATATCGAAATTTTTCCCACGGTTTTGGGGGGAGAAAACAAAGCGGTGGAATTTTTTATCAATGCCGATAATGACGGTGGGCATGCGTTGTGGGATGTGGGATTGCATAAAATCAACAAAAAAAGCCGCCTCAACCCCCAAACCGAAACCCTGCAAATGTCCACTCTGGACGACTTGTTAAAAGACAAGCCGCTAAACTCTTTAAAGTTGATTAAAATCGATGCGGAAGGAGCGGAATATCAAATCCTCCAAGGTGCGGAAAATACCCTGTTTCGGTCGGGGGTTCCCTATGTGATTTGCGAAATCAATCGCTTTGCTTTGCAGAAAATGGGCACCAGCGAAACGCAACTGCGGGAGTTGATGGGCGCGATGGGATATACGCCTTATTTACTGAGAAATGAAGCGCCGCATCTGGTTAAATTATCTCCCGATCGCTATTACAATTCCCCCTATGTATTTAATCTGGTTTTTGCCAGAACATAGGAGTTTCCAGTTAGCGGGGTTCTCGGCGATCGAAAATGCTAGATTTGCCGGGAACCATGCAATCCACCGGTTGTAACTTCACCTCCCCTTCCATCACCGCCGCCAGTCGTCGGGCGTCGGTTTCGCGATAGGGAATCGTGCGACAATATAAATCCATATCGCGATAAACGGCGGGTTTTAATTGGCGATCGCGCGTCACTTGTTTTTTAGCATAGGTCGCGTCGATCGCCGCTTTACCGTATCCCCAGTGAAGGTGTTCGGTTAAAATATCTGGAATGTAGTGCAAGCGACCCACTCGTTTCGCCAACTCCCAAATCCACATATCATCGTAAAGACATTCAAACAAACCTGTAGTAAAATAGCCCAAAGTTTGGCACCATTTGCGCGACACAATCGGAAAGGTACAAAGTTGTCCGCCCCAATGTCCCTCATTAAACCACATGCAAAAGATTTCATCGGGATAAGCTTGGGTTTCCACATCCAGGCGATCGTCCCAGCCAAAATCATTATAGGTTTGGTCGTCGGCGGACATAATCAATAAATTGCCGTCACAACGACGCGCCAATTCGTTCCACGCTTTGGAAATCCCGATCGCTTCTCCAATAATAAAACCACAGCGCCGAAATGCATCGAATTCTCGCTTGTGGGCTTTAAACAAATTCAAATACTCCGCCTGTTTCGGATCGTCTTCATCCACATAAAACAGCATTTCCACTCGTTTGGGTTTAGCTGCTGTATTTAACGCGCTCAGGCACAAGCGAAGCGCTTTTTCCGGGCGTCCCCAAGAGGGACACAGCAGAGAAATGGTTTGCGGCTGGCTCGACATCGGCTAGGATTGGCAAAATACAAACAACTCCGAATAGAAACTACTATAGCGTTTTTTTGGCCACTTTTCGGAAGATTTTTTGACTCATTTTGAATCGTTTCCAGCCTCGCGGAAACGCTCTGTGCGAGGCGTAGCTTCCCTGTAGAGACGTGATTAATCGCGTCTCTACTACTGTGACAATAATTGCCCCGGTGCGAGGCGCAAAACGAGTTATAATCCCGATCGTTGATTTTTATAATAAAGGATGAAAAAACGGGATGAGAAATTTTCCCAGGTGATAGGAGTGGAGCAATGGAAAGCGAAACAATGGGACAAGTTTACTTAGTGGGAGCCGGACCGGGGGATGTAGCCTATCTTACCGTAGAAGCGCAACAGAGAGTGGCGCAAGCGGATGTTTTAATTTATGACGCCCTAGTAGACGAGCAACTGCTGCAACTCACACCGGCGAGTTGCGAGCAGATCCAGGTGGGCAAACGCGGGGGAAAACCCAGTTGGGAACAGGCAGATATCAATCGATTATTGGTGAACAAATGCCGGGAAGGAAAGCGAGTGGTGCGCTTGAAAAGCGGAGATCCGTTTATTTTTGGTCGTTGTACGGCGGAAATTGAAGCGTTGAAAGCGCAGAATTGTCCGTTTGATGTGATTCCCGGGATTTCTTCTGCATTAGCCGCGCCGTTGCTGGCGGGGATTCCGCTGACGGATCCGGTGCTGAGTCGGTATTTTACCGTGTTAAGCGGACACCAACCCGATGAGTTGGACTGGGAAAATCTGACGCCGATGCCCACGTTGGTGATTTTGATGGGGACGCGCAAACTGCCGGAAATTTTATGGCAATTGCAGCGCCACGGCAAGTCGGCGCAGACCCCGATCGCCATCCTGCGCGCCTGCGGAAGCGATCGCCAACAGGTGTGGACTGGCACTCTGGCGGATATTCTCGATCGCACCCGGGGAGAAACCCTCTCGCCGGCGATTATCGCCATCGGCGATGTGGTGCGTTTGCGCCACTATTTGCAAGTTCCCCACCTGCAAAAACAGCGTACACTAGCAGACAATGCAAACCGATTCGTGCCCTCTGTAATTTCCGATTCTATGCCTGAAACCTCAGTTAGCAATTTGCAATCCCCAAATGAGAATTCTCAATTGCCCCTATCGGGTCAAACGATTTTAGTGACGCGATCTTCGGGTCAATCCAGCACCTTCACCACCATGTTGGAAAATGCAGGTGCAACGGCGATCGAAATGCCGGCGTTGGAAATTGGCCCCCCGTCGAGTTGGGAACCGCTCGATCGCGCGATCGCCGCCCTAGAGGAATTTGATTGGTTAGTCTTGACCTCTGCCAATGGCGTGCGCTATTTCTGCGATCGCCTGCTTGCCAATGGCAAAGATACCCGGGCGCTTGCGGGAATTAAAATTGCCGTCGTTGGCAAAAAAACCGCCGCCACCTTGAAAACCTATTGCATAAAACCGGACTTTATTCCCCCCAACTTCGTCGCCGATTCCCTGGTGGCGGACTTTCCCGAAGATGTATCCGGGAAAAAACTTCTGTTTCCGCGCGTAGAAACTGGCGGGCGAGAGGTGCTGGTGGGGGAACTGACCCGCCAAGGGGCAATAGTTGAAGAGGTGCCTGCTTACGAGTCGGGTTGTCCGAAAGCGATCGCCCCTGTAGCGTGGGAAGCGCTGAAAAATCGGCGCGTTGATGCGATTACCTTCGCCAGTTCTAAAACCGTGAAAAATTTCTGTAAATTAATCGAACGTCAGCATAACGCTTGCTTTCCAGACGGCGAAGCGAATTCACCGTGGCAAAGCTTATTAGAAGGAATTTGTATTGCCTCAATTGGACCTCAAACTTCTATTACCTGCAATGAATTACTCTCAAAAGTGGATGTAGAAGCGAAGGAATATACCCTCGAGGGCTTATTGCAATCATTAATTGAATTTATCGAAAGATAGGCGAGTTGCCCCGTGGCTCAGGCAATCTTTCCCCTTTTGCGGCCATTCTCTGCCATTGGATATGGGCGAGAACCGCGATCGGGTAGCGGGGAAAGATTAAGCTAACACCTGAAACCACCCGCGTTTGACGCTATGGATCAGCCGCTTGATCATTCGCCTCTCTTCTGAGGATAAAGAAGATTCGGAAAGGCTATGGAGCAGTTTCCAATCGTGATGACTGATTTGCTGAGACAACGAAGCATTGATGAATAAGTCGCGAATCATGATAACCTCCGATACGTTTGGAAACCCCCGTGCTTTAGCCGGGGGAGGAAAAACGAACTTGCGGCTTTAGCC
>NZ_JAJENT010000173.1:0-261 GCF_035615515.1 Phormidium sp. CCY1219 | reverse complement strand
TTTTACCTCCCCGTAAGGAGAGAGCAATTCTTCTAAGTAGTCTTTGGAAAATTGGTCGTAAATTAATCGAGTCATTGAAATGATAATTTCTCGGATAAATTTGGGCAATTTGGCTCAATCAAAACAATTTTCTGGGAAGATTGACCTCAAGATTATCCCATAAAATCCAAAAAATTGTAGGGTAGGCATTGCCCACCCTACGCTGATTATGAATTAAACCGCTGTAACAGTTCCTCTCGTTCCAATTGCAATAATAACGGA
>NZ_JAJENT010000172.1:0-439 GCF_035615515.1 Phormidium sp. CCY1219 | reverse complement strand
CAGGGGAAAAAACAAGAGGCGATCGCGATGATTATGCGTCCGCTAAACCGTCGATTCGGGACTATTGAACCAGAGGTGATGGAACGCATTCGCGCACTATCAACATCTCAGTTGGAAGATTTGAATGAGGCATTGTTTGATTTCTCGGAAGTGAGCGATTTAGTGACTTGGTTGCAGTCGCGCTAGAACAGAAGGGTCGGGGCAATTATTGAATTTACCCGACCCTTATCATTCCATTCAGGTTGGCAATCAAACGAGAATTCTACTAACAACATTTTTCAAGCAAGTTGAGTGACTGGGTTAAAGTTGAGTTAGAATCAAATAGTTGACTCACCGGACTTCTATCCCGGTCATTAAAAACGAATCGCTATGGCTTATGATAACTTGTGCAAATTTCTGGCAGAAAAATACCCAGAGCGCTTTGCTGCTTGGATACTGG
>NZ_JAJENT010000171.1:0-4387 GCF_035615515.1 Phormidium sp. CCY1219 | reverse complement strand
GGGGGGAGAATCTGGAACGGGCGATTGCGGCATACGAGGCAGCGTTAGAAGTAAGAACCCGCACCGCCTATCCGGAAGATTGGGCGATGACGCAAAATAATCTGGGTGAAGCCTATCGCAACCGCATCCGGGGAGAGCGGCGGGAGAATCTGGAACGGGCGATTCGCTGTTATCGCCATGCCCTGGAAATCAGAACCCCGACAGGGTTTCCCCTCGATTGCCTGCAAACCGGGCGCAACTTGGGCCACTTGGGATATGAGGAAGGATGGTGGGAAATTGCCAGTGAAGGTTATACCCTAGCCATCGAAGCGGTGGAACAAAGTTGCGAATGGGTGGAGTCGGCGCAACGCCGGCAGCAATTAATCGCGGATGCCTTGGATGTGTATGAACGTATGGTAGATGCCTGCATTCGCGTCGGGCGGTTGGACCTCGCCCTGATGACGGTGGAACGGAGTAAATCCCGCACCCTGGTGCAAATGATGGCGGATGCGGACCTAGAACCGAAAACTGGCAGTGAGGAACAACGGCAACAACTGCGGGAGGTGCGTCGCCAACTCGCCATTCTCGCCCAACTGCTGGATAGCGAGTCTCCCACCGGCGAGACGGGAACTCCGCCAACGGATACCCGGTCCGCTGCTTTTCCGGCGGCGCAGTCTTCCCCAGGGGCGGGGAATCTCACCCTGGCTCAACAGCGCCAACAATTACTCCAGCAACGGGATAGTCTGCTAGAGGCGATAAACGACCCGCAGTTTACGCTCACCCAGCGCGTCACTCCCATTTCTCTGGGGGAGATTCAATCTCTCCTAGACGAGAAGACGGCGATTGTGGAATGGTATATCGGCACTCGCGCGAATTCCGGGTGGCAAACCTTTATCATCACCCGGGGGGATATCCGGGTGGAAACCTTCCCCCCAGAGGAACGAGACATCCTGCGCCAGTGGAGTGACGAGTATCTCCGGGAGTACGATCGCATCCGCCAGGGGGAAAGCCTCACCGAACGACAGCAGCGGCAAAAAGCATGGCAAGAGAGTCTCGCCCCCCGCCTGCAGCGCCTGGGGGAAATCCTGCGAATCGAGGAGATTTTGGCGAAAGTTCCCGGCAAGTGCGACAAGCTGATTCTGGTTCCCCATCGGTTCTTGCATGTATTTCCCCTGCATGCAGTGCCCGGATGTCCCCCGGGGGATAGTCGGGAGAAACGTCCCCTGATGGATATCTTCGCGCGAGGGGTGAGTTACGTTCCCAGTTGCCAACTGCTGCAACGCCTGCACCAGCGCCCCCCCGCTACCCCCAGGGAACCGTTATCCTTGTTTGCGGTACAAAATCCCACGGACAATTTGCCCTATGCGGATCGGGAAGTGGAACAAATCGCCGAACCCTTGCGCCCGAATACCTATATTTTGCGCCATCGCGACGCGACCAAAACTGCCCTGTCTGCGCCGACAACCCTAGCGAGACTGCAGCAAAGCGAATCCCTGCATTTCGCCTGTCACGGCAGTTTCAATCCGGCGAATCCCCTCTATTCGGCGTTAATTTTATCCCCCAGCGCCGCCCCTGCAGCAGTTCCGGAGACGCCGCCGGAACAGCGCTACCTCACGATGCGCGACGGGCGGCGGGTGGATACGGCCCTGCAAGGTCTCACTCTGACGGAGATTTTCGCGAATTTAGACATACCTTGCTGTCGGATTGTGGTGCTTTCTGCCTGCGAAACCGGGTTGGTAGATTCCAGTCAGGTGGTGGATGAATATATCGGGTTGCCCATTGCGTTTTTATATGCGGGGAGTGCTACGGTGATTAGCAGTTTGTGGTCGGTGGATGACTTTGCCACGGCGTTTTTAATGGTGCGCTTTTACCGCAATTTCCACCGGGGCACTCAGTCTGCGGTGGAGGCATTGCAAGGGGCACAAACCTGGTTGCGTAGCGTGTCGCGAGAGGAGTTTGTGCGCTGGTTGCGGGAGGATGTGCGAGCGCCGGAGAAGTTGTGTCAAAATTGCCGGACGCGATTGCGTCGTCGCTATCCGGATCCGCCGTTTGCTGGGTGGCATTCTTGGGCGGCTTTTGGCTGTATTGGATTGTGATAGTGAGGGGGTGGGGTTGAGGTGGGCAAAAGGGCATTTTTCCCCAGAGCGATTTAGGCGAAATTAATGCTACAATAGCATATAAATGACCTGCTTTGCAACTGAACCCTGGAGGAACGGCGATGAATGACAATTACGAAGCCTTAATCGATTTCGTGACTTTGCTACAGCAAGAACGGAAAAGCCCCAGTGGGGAGTTATTTGGACAAAATGGGGAGTATTTAATCCCGCTGCGGAACCAGTTGGCAAGTGCAGAGGATGACGAGAACGAATTGGCGGAGATTATTTTAGATTGGGCGGAAGGCTATCCGGAAATTGAAGCCCGATTGAATGATACTGACTGGATACAAGTGCGCTGCGATATGCTGGAAGCGGGAAAAGAACCGCCGCCGAAAGACCCCACCGCCGATCGCGATCGGGTTTCCAACAAAATGATGGTTGCCGAAATCGATAAAACCCGGGAAAGCACTCAATCTCAATCGAGCTAAAAAATTCAGGTAAAATCATCTCCTAGCTTGCTTTGGATGCAGCTAGTTGGCTATTTCACTCATTCCCCCCTAACTTCCTTTCCCATGTCCAACCCCCTCGAGTTCGTTTATGCGTTGAATATCGATTTATTTGCGTTCAAACTGCAAAAAGGTTTGAGCGTAAAATTAAAACCGTTCGAGAATTCGCCGCAAGTGGTGGCGAAACAATACGACCCGATTTTAAAGAAACTGGAACGGCATTTCGATTTTACCACAAATCCGCCGCAATTACGGGCAGACAATCTGAATGCAGAAAGCATTGAACTCTTAAAAAAGACCGATTTCAAAAATCGGCAACTTCGCTGGTGGGAAAGTTCAGAACGCAATCCCAATGGCACAAAACCGCGTTATAAATTTTTGCTCTATCCGCAACGGATTAACGATAGTTATGCGCTGATGCTGAGTTTATTTCGTCCCCAAGAAAAGGGGCGCGATAAGGTGTCGGTGAAGGAATTTCCGGCGTTTTTCCCCCAGGATTTTATCCTCAACGATGACAGGGCGGACTTTTTAGGACAAACGTTACTGGTAAGGACATTTTTACCGGAAACGATTCCGCCAACCCCGGAGGCGATGCGCCCGATCGCCGATGAATTGCGCCACCAACTGTTCGGGGATTTTTGCCCACAATTTTATCAGCAGCAGGAATTTTTGGGCAGCTATATTTTTGACTATGGCAACCCGAAAAAACAGCGCGATCGCATTTTGATTTTGTTCTACCTGCGCGAAACCACTTCGCAAAAGCTACAATCGATTTATTTTCAGTTACCGGAATTATTTTTAGCTTACCATAAAATCGCTCATACCTATCAACTGAGTCGGAAAACCTACGCCACCTGCGAGGAGTTGATTCGCACTCAAATCGAAACCGAATTGCAAACCGCGATCGCCCGAGATGTGGCGAGCAAATCCCTCAGCGATCGCGAATTGGAAACCCTGAAAGAAGACCTGAAAAAATTAATGGCCGTTGCGCCGAAATATGCGCTACAATTGAGGAATTTAGAATATACCCTCAATACGGTTCAAATTCAAATCGGCAACTACAATCGCCTGCTGGACACCCTGCGATCGCAAACCAACAACTCCCTGGACTTTTTCGCGAATTTTTCGCAAAAAGAATGTCCAACCTTGCTCTCCCAAATCCAAGCGGATTTAAACTATTTAAAACCCGCCTCCAACTTATTAGCACAGGCGATCGCCAGTATCCGAGGCATTGTAGAAATCGAACAGGTGCAACAGGATCGCCTGAACGCCGAAAGCGAGAAACAGCGCGATCGGCAACTGGAACTGGTTGTCACCCTGGTTGGTGTGGGCATTGGCATTTCCGGCGTTATCGCCAGCAGCTTATCCTATTACATGCAACCCCCCGATCCGCCACCGCCCCTGCAACTGTATCCCTGGACCGATACGCCCCATCCCATGACCCTGGCGATCGGGATTAGTGTGAGCCTCGGATTGTGCGCCGCCCTGATTGTGTGGGGAATTATCCGGGGATGGAATGCGATCGGGGCCAAATTCAAGACTCCAGGACCCGGCGGGGACTCAAAGTCCCCGCCTCATCGCTAAAGTCGGTTAAAAACCGACTCGGAACTTTACAGTGAAAGCATTTACGATTGAGTGTTTGCACTATTCTCATCTAGCTTTGTAGACTCCACGAGTCGGTGGAGATTTTGCCGACTCGTGGGGTTTGTTGTTTGTATGAGATATTTTATGTGGTTATTGTGAGGTGTTCGGCGCTCCCTGTGGAGGCAGAGCCTCCGCAGAGGCGTTCCCAGGCTGAGCCGGGGA
>NZ_JAJENT010000170.1:0-1567 GCF_035615515.1 Phormidium sp. CCY1219 | reverse complement strand
CTGGACAGTGAAAAGTTCTATGAGATCATTATCAAGGGGCTTTTAACGGTCCAATGCGTCTGTGTATGGCCATCTGCATGAATAACTCTTTGGCCTGAAGGAATTTTGTCAAAAGTAAGCTGGGTGGACTTTCAGCTAAAATAGAAGGGGCCGATTGTTGTAGAGTAAGCCGAACAATTTGCTCACTCGGATAACCACTGCTAGGTACGGTTCTGAACCAACCCGAAAAACCTTGCCAAATCGTCAAGGGCATGGATAAACTCAGAATTTGTAAAATCCCTAAAACTAAAGCATTTAGATTGACAAACCGTTCAAATGCTTCTATTTTATCTTGGATATTCACCAGGTCCTTATCAGAGTAGTCTTGGATATTCATATTTTTAGGTTCCCGGGAAGATGGAGCCATATTTTTCATCCAAAACCGATAGTTGAAGCCAGATAAAAGTTCGATTAATGTCCGAAAAGTCACTTCAATTTTAAAGCGCCAACTATAAGCCGTTATGATTTCTACTCCCGATAAATCCAGGTCTGTTGAAAGCAGAATGCTTTGTTTTCCTCCCGGCCACAATACCAAAACAAAACGCACTAAATTTTCGGGACAGTCCCAATGTAAATCTATTGTACGATAACTGACTTTCTGTTTCTTTCCATAAAGGGATAACGATTCAGTTGTTAAAGAATTGGGGTCATTAAATAACGTGCGTAATTCCAGCTTTGGTCCCCAAGTGCGAGGTCTGCCAGGACCTTTTTTCACAGGGGACGGTGGTAACGGATGCTTGGCAACTGTATTAATCTTGACCCGGGTAATTAAATGAATTGAGTCAGACCGAAACTGCTTAATTAATTTTTTTGAAGCAAAATAGGCATCTAAGATGGCGTAACTTCCAGCTTTCATGTAAGCCCTACATAAGTCGGACATTTTATCAACTAAAGTCGGTGAATTTATATCAAGTGTTTGAACTCCATCTTGAATTTCAAACGTAATCGGGACAGCGACTAAAGAATCCTTAGATTGTAATAAAAGACTAATAGCTCCAAAATAATGACCCCGAATCCATTCCGGTTTGGTTACATTACCTGATTCTTGGTGTAATTTTTTAACAAGGGGCATTTTTCGGCCTTCTTTCGCCACCTTAATGCCATCCCCAATATAAATAGGTTGACCTTTCAACCGTTTGACATGGTTATGAGAAATCAACCATTGATGCCATTGGAGCGATAATGTTTTGGCACTCCAACTTGTAGCGTGAAACCAATGGAGAGCATGGTCATAGTAGAATTCACCTAGGCCCACTGCATTCAGATAACTGGTGATGGCAGGGGATCGATTGCATAACAGAATGCCCCAGACCATAATCACGAACCATTCAAACGCCGCCTCACGGCTGAATGCGGGTCGTAGACTTTGGAGGATTTGTTCAATTCGATCTTTTGGGGCCATAATGGTAATACTGGTTAAGCGTAGAATACTTACCAGTATGACTTATGGACTGGTTTTATGCCGGTCCATTTTTTTGAGGTCATAGAGCGACACTCTCGGGGTCATAGAGAACTTTTCACTGTCCAG
>NZ_JAJENT010000169.1:0-4965 GCF_035615515.1 Phormidium sp. CCY1219 | reverse complement strand
GGGGCTTGGTAAGACTTTATTTTCCCAAGCTCACCTGACCAGAAGACCAGACTTATCTAAGTTTGGTAGCCATGAAGTTTAACCCCAATCAACCGATCGCTCCACCATGAACCATCAACCCTCCACCCTCAATCACGCACCGGCACCGAGGACGATAACCATCCGCGATCGCCCCTTCCACTGGGGTCAGCGCACCTATCTGATGGGGGTGCTTAACGTCACCCCAGATAGTTTCAGCGATGGAGGGCTGTTCGATCGCCCGGAATCGGCTTTGGCTCAGGCTAGGCATTTAATCGCTTCCGGTGCCGATATTCTCGATATCGGCGGTCAATCCACCAGACCAGGTGCCACCGAGGTGCCCCTGGACGAAGAACGCGATCGCGTGGTACCCATTATCCAAGCCCTACGCCGCGATCGCGGCTGCAATCTGCCGATTTCGGTAGATACCAACCGATCGCAGGTGGCAAAAGCGGCGATCGAAGCCGGTGCGGATCTCGTCAACGATGTCAGCGGCGGTACTGCAGACCCGGAAATGCTCTCGGTGGTCAGCGAGTTGAAGGTTCCGTTTGTATTGATGCACATGCGCGGGACGCCGCAAACCATGCAGCAACTCACCGACTATGGAGATTTAATCGGCGAGATTAGCGCATTGTTCGCCCGTCAAATCGCCTCCGCGATCGCCGCCGGCATTCCGCGACACCAGATTATCCTCGATCCGGGGATCGGGTTTGCCAAAACCTACGACCATAACCTGACACTGCTCAGAGAACTCTGTGCCTTTCGGTCCTTTGGTCTTCCCCTGCTTGTCGGTCCGTCGCGCAAAAGCTTTATCGGTCGCATCCTCGAGCGAAGCGACCCCAAACAACGAGTCTGGGGGACCGCTGCGACTTGTTGTGCCGCGATCGCCGCCGGTGCGGACATTATCCGCGTTCACGACATCCCTGAAATGCACGATGTCTGTCGCGTCGCCGATGCCATTTATCGCCCTTAAAGCAGGTGTTAGCCCTTGAGAATTGAGAATTGAGAATTAAGAAATAAAAACCAACATCTCAATTCTCAATTCCCCCCAGACCCCGATCCATTCCCCGAATTCCCTCCAGACGGCGGATTCCCTCCAGACGGCGGATTCCCCCCAGAAGGCGGATTCCCCCCCGGCGGAAAATTCCCATTCGGAAACAACGTATTTGAATTAACCGGCGTTTGCATCAACTCCGCTAAGGCATCGGACATTGCCTTCGGATCCATAAAAATTACTTTAGAATTCGGACTTTTGCTCAATTCCTGACTGGCATCCATATACCGTTTGGCAATCAAATATTTCAGCACTTCTTCACTGCTCATTTGTGGGCTTAAAGACTTTAAAATAAGCTGCACCGATTCGGCGGTGGCTTCTGCTTCTAAAATCGCCGCCCGTTTTTGGATTTCTGCCGCCCGTTGCTTTTCCATCGATTCCAGTACCCGAGTAGGCGGATCTAAATCTTGGACTTCCACGCGCAACACTTTAATTCCCCATCCTGAAGTTGCCTCGTCTAGATTTTTTAACACTCGTTTATTGATTTCATCCGTGGAATAAAAGGTCTCTTCTAACTCCATGTGGCCGATAGTCGATCGCAAGGTGGTGAGCACTAAATTTTTAATAGCCAAATTAATGTTATTAATTTCATAATATGCCTTTTCTAAATCCATAATTTTCCAATAGACCACCGCATCCACTTGGATGGCCACATTATCGCGGGTGATGGCACTTTGGGGCGGAACGTCCAAAACCTGCTCTCGAACCGTATCTTCTACCACCAGACTTTCTAAATAAGGCCAGACAAAATTAATTCCCGGGTCGAGTTTGCGGTTGAATTTACCAAATCGTTCCACCAAGGCTTCATCCCCTTGATTGATGACTTTTAAGGCACTAATCGCGTAACCTAAAGTAAAGAGGAGGGGAACGCTCAACGCAAATAAGCTATCCATAAATGATGTTTTCCAAGGATAAAAAGGGGGAATGTGGCTAATTACGATCGTAGGGCGGCGATCGCGGCAGTGGTGAAAGGAGCGATCGCCATCACTGAAACCCCCGTCAGTCCCGTTGGCTGATTTCTTCGCGACTTTCGATCCAGCGGGCCAACCTGTCGGGAAGTTCCCGATTTAGACGCAGGGCAATCTCTTCGGTAGAGAGAGATTGGGCGTAAGCTGCGGTTAAAAAAGGAGCGTAGGTTTTCGCTTCGGGAGTGTTCTGCTTGATAAATGCCAAGCTCACACCGCGAACCAGTTGGCGTAGATTTTGAGTTTCGGCGTCGCTGGGGTCTTCGGGTAAGGTGGTTTGAGTTTCCACTAAAGTGGGATTGTCCGGATCGCTGGCGCTAAAATGATTGCCGCCGATCGCGCTCACGAGATATTTTGGCTCTGGGAGTTGGCGAAACGGTGCCAGTTGATGGTCGATCGCCGGTGCCCAGGAATCATCGCTGCCACTTAACAGTAGCACGGGGGTCTGGACTTTCTCCAGTCCTTGCGGGCCAAACAGGTCTCCCACCATCGGATTGAGGGCGATCGCGCTTTTGATGCGGCGATCGCGCAAGTTGACTCGGTTTCCTTCCAATTTCCCGGCGGCACATTGCAATAAATCCGCCGGGGATTGCCCTAACTTGCGCTGCTTTTGACACACCTCGCGCAAATGGGGTAAGTCTACTTCTGCGCCGGCTAGGGCCAAAATGCCGTATCCGCCCAAGGAATGTCCGATCGCCACAGTTTCTGCGGTGTTGAACTGGTTGTAAAACGTTCCGGGTTGACGGTTCAATGCCTCGAGTTCGTCGAGCACGAAGCGGATATCCCGGGGGCGATGGAGAAATTCCTCGGCTTCGATTAAATCCGTCGGATCCAAGGTGACGGGTAGCTGTTGCAACCACGCTTCGTTGCTGCCCGGGTGTTCCACACTGACCACGGTGAGACCGTGGGAGGCGAGATGGCGGGCCAGGTATTCTAAAAAGAAGCGATCGCTGGCAAATCCGTGGGACATGACCGCCAACGGTCCGGAGGAATTGGGACTGGAATAAATCTCTACCGCGATTTCCCGGTTGCGCTGGGTATCTTCCAGGGTGAGGGTTTGCGCGGAGACGGTTTGCGGGCCTTTGGCGGCGGGGTCGAAGCTGGGGTAAAACGGGTCTGTCTCCACTTCCAGGGCGGTTTCGAGGCGGGTTTTGAGGATTTGCCCTTCTAGATAGGAGAGATTCAGGCGAGAGGCGACGCCGATGATGCTGGTGGCATCCAGGGTAATGGTTTCCCCGGGTAAAGCTTTTAAAATGCCTAAGAAACTCAGACCGTTTCCTTTGCTGGCGACTAAGGCGATCGCTGCTTTCATTTCTTCGATGGTACTCTCGGGAACCAGCAGCAGCAGGGTGCGAAGTAAGCGGTTTCCTTCTGGCGATTCAAAGAGTTTATCGATAACTTCGTCGGTCATTTCCGGGTCGATTTCTACCCGTTGGGATAACACCTCTCGCAATCCGGGGGGGAAAAGGGGGCTGAGGGGTTCGAGTTGACCGGAAAGTTTGCCCGTTTTGGCATATTCTTCTAGGTCGGAAATGGCGATCGTTCCTGACCACGGACCGAGACGCAGGGTGAGTCTTTCCGCCGCAGAAGTCGGGAGTACAGATCCCGAAGCGATCGCAAAAACCGTGGCGAACAGAGGGGCGATCGCCTGGGAAATCCACCCTCTTCTCCCTCTGGTTTGATGCCTCCCCAATGGGTTGTTTGTTGAATTCATCTCCATCCTTTGATAGCGTTTCACAGTTCCCATGCCCTACCCCTAAACAGGGGCGTTTCAACTACTAGCATCGAAGCGACGCTCCCGATCCGAGTTCCCCTGTGGGAATAACTTCTGGCTTACTATTATTTTATTCCACTGACTCGTTCCCAGTATAAACTGGGCAACCCGAGCTGAGGTTCCACTTCTCCCCCGTACCTCTGCTCAATTATTGGGGTCTTTCTTTAACCCGTATTCTATTCTATCATTTTTTCGGCAATTCTTCCCTACTGTGGCCAGCAAAAATTACCCCAGATTGGCGACTTTGCGTCACGCATCCGGCGTTTGCTGGGATGGGGGATACACCGGAAAACGCCACTTTTTTACTCCTATTGTCATCGGCATTTAGGGAGAAGTTGGCAGCGGTATAGGTCGGGGAATAAAATTGAGAAAAAAACTGTTTCGGTTTACAAAATTATTCCGGTTGCGGTATAATTTAGAGTTTAAAATATCGGATGAAAAATTACTGATGTCAGCTTCTTTACCCAAAGGATTTCCCAAACCCACCGAACCGGAGGCGATCGCCGTCAAAGACTATCCCGGATATCGCGCTGTCACCTATACCTATCAGGGACAAGTACAGCAAGCGACGCGGGTGGCATTTGACCCGCTTTACAATCACATTAGCCGCAATCAAATTGCCATGACCACCCCAGTAGAAGTGCGCTATACCGATGCTTCTGCGATTCAAGTAGAAACCCCCAGTCAAGCGGAGGTTTCTTTTCTCTATCCCGATCGCGAAATTGAGCCGCAAAACATCGGTTCGGATGTGAAAGTCACGGATTATCCGCCGATGAAAGTGGTCAGTATTGGCATTCAAGGCGCTTACAGTTGGTCGAGTTACGAAACCCATTTGCAGCGCTTGCAAGGGTGGTTGCAGGCCCATCCGGAATACAAAGCGGTGGGTTGTCCCCGACGGTTGCTTTACAATTCCCCAATGACCCCAGAACCCCTAAAGCGCAGTGAAGTACAAATTGCGATCGCGCCTGTGGATTGAGGAAAAACCTGGATGATTTCCCTTTCTATTTCGGGCAAATTGTCAGCAATTAACTGCTTTTTATGGTCGATAAGCGGTTAATTATTGAACCGTTTGTTGCCGGAGGCGGAGCCTCGGGGAGGCGTTCCCAGGCTGAGCCTGGGAACGAGTTACAAAATTCATTTTTCATTCATTGACT
>NZ_JAJENT010000168.1:0-5058 GCF_035615515.1 Phormidium sp. CCY1219 | reverse complement strand
TCGAAATTAGCCTTAAAAATTATTATATCACCTCCACACTCCATGTCAACATCCCGCCGCCAAATTTTGTGGTGGGCTAATTTGCGCGATGATAGGGGGAACCATCGGGCATGGTAGCGCCAAATAGGTCGGTACCTTTTAAATTGACATCAATGAGTTTTGCACTGCTGAGATTGGCATAGCGCAGGTTAGCCCAGCTCAGGTTTGCACCGCTCAAAATCGCACCGTTGAGATTGGCATAGCGCAAATCGGCATTGCTGAGATTAGCGCGGGTGAGGTTTGCACCGCTGAGGTTAGCGCGAATCAAATTCGCATCGTTGAGATTGGCATCCGCCAGGTTGGAATTTCGCAGATCCAGATCGCTAAGATTTTTGCCTTCTTTGCCTTCGCGCACGATCGCCCAAATCAGATCCGAGGGAGAATTGTGTGTGGTTGGATGGAAAGAAACATCCATCACTTCCGCATCGGTAAACTCCTGCGCCGTGGGATAATCCTGGCTGTTGTAGATAGAAACATCAGTGGGTTCTAGGGTGGGGGTTGCAGAAGCGATCGCGGTTTCCGCCTCACTCCGTTTCTCTTGCGAAGCGGGGGTAAATGCCCGATCGAGGAGATGCAAGCTGTCTAATTGCTGGGAAAACTGCGCTAATTTAGCTTCGATTTCTGCCCGGGTAGCGGTTTGCTGCTGCAGTTGGGTGAGGGTATCTATTAACTGCGGCACTTGCTGCAAAATATCTTCCTGATGATGTTCCACCGATTCCATCCGCTGATTTAATCCTTCTATATCCGTGAGGGTGGGGATTAACTGTTGCAGTTGAGTGTGGAGTGCGTCAAGTGCGGCTTGCGTCTGTTGTTCGCGAGACAGGGTTTGCTGTTGTAGCTGCTGGGTGGTGGCTTCGAGTTGGGCGATCGCGACGGCGAGTGTGTGCTGTAATCGTTGCCCTTGGGTTTCGAGTTGTTGTAATTCCTCAGTGGTTTGTTCCATGTCATCGAGGCGATCGCGAATCGGATCCAGATTTGGGGGGGCGGGCAATCCATCGATTCGATCCTGCATTTGCGTCAATTCGGCAGTAGTTTGCGATCGATGGCGGTTCAAGCGTCGAGATTGGTTGGTAAAATGCAAGGCAATGGCGATCGGCAGGGGCGCGGCGACATACAGCACTTGCTGAGAAATCGCCGTCGCCACGGTTCCCACCCCTGAAGCCAGAAGCCAGAGATATTCAGCCCTTTCTAACAGATTTCGCCCTTGGCGATCGCTGGATGATTGATGCTTCTTTTTGATATGCATCGGTTTAATTCCCGCAAGGATACGAATGAAACCCGACTCAGTTTTAACGCTGATTGGTTTATCCTATCACTGTGGTGACTTTTTGCCTAGAGGCAAGGCGAAAATTTTCCTAAAAATGCACCCAAACCCGGTTATTGCAGCACTCTAGGCGGTTTTGCATTTTTTCTGCAATTGAGAAAGGGGCGAGAAGGAAGTCGCGACTTAACCAGCTTTCGTTTTCTTTCTCCCCCGGATTAAATTGCATTGACTCCTTCCCAGACACCACGGGAAAGCTTTTCCCAAGGGTACTGCACCTTTCGAGACAACCATCCTTTGATAACAGATAATTCGAGGATCGTGGGAATTTTACACTTTATAGGGTTAACGAGAAATACATTCAAAGCTGGATATTTTCCAGGGGGAGATACTCACTGAATTTTCCTCAGAAAAATTTTCTGGTGAATCCATTTCTCTTTCTAAAATATCCACAGCACGAAGCCATTGCAATCCCACATCGCTGGTGAGGGTAAGTTGAGCTTCTTCGCCCATAGATTCATAACAGCGTAAAATCCAGCGCTGCGGGTTGTTTTCCGCCTGCTTTAACGCCATAATCACTAGATTTTCTGCGGATAAATCCACAAAACTGGCTGTAGGTTTAGGCGAGAATTTGTTGGCTGCTGGTTGCGCGGAGAATTTATCTAGAATTCGGACTTGTAAGGGGAAATTCAACTCATAGCCGCGTCGAACGGTTTGAGCGGATTTCCAGTTTCCCGAATGAGGATAAATGGCATAAGTAAATTCGTGGGTTCCGATATCGGCGGCTGGATCGGGCCAAGTGGAACCGCGCAGCAGGGTTAGGCGCAGACGATCGCATTGGGCATCATAGGCGTATTTGCGATCGCTTAATATGCTGACGCCGTAATTTTCTGCACTGATATCGGCCCAGTTTATTGCCGGCACTTCCCATTTCGCTTGTTCGGCGGGAGTTTGCGGTTTTGTGGGACGCGCGATCGCACCGCAGGGCATTTCATAGGTAGCATTTTCGGCGTTTAAATTCACCGGAAATGCGGCTTTCACCATCACGTGACGCCCTTGCCAATTGACTTGGTTGGCAATAGTTAAAACCGATGAATCGGCGGCTAATCGGTACTCTTGGATAAACTCCGATTCGCCCAGTTTTCGCACCACGCGCAAGCGCTGCAAGAGTTCGCCGCGTTCCACCCATTCTAGCGCTTGCAAGCGGGGGGCGGGTAAAGGATATTGCGGGTAATTGGGGTCAATATTCCAAGCGTCCCAATATTGCCCGCTATCTTCAAAAGCTTGCAGTTGATTTCCGTTAGCGGTTAGCACCTCTCGGTTGGCTTTTTTGTCGAATAGGCGACATATTTCTCCGGTTTTGGGGTCGATTTCAACGCGCAAATGTGGGTTTTCGAGGATAAATTGCTTGGGGGAATTATCGGGATAATTGAGTGTTTTTTGGGAGAGAATATTAGGAGACATATTCTCGGATTTAGCGTTTCCAGGCTTAGGCTGAGAAGGAGGGTGGGAGGGGGAAGTTTGTTGGGGCGATCGCATTAGCCAGAAGACGCGATAACCGATAGAGGGGATATTTTCAGCGGCAAAGAATAAGGTAGTTTTGCTGCGCTGCGATCGCAGCGATTTTCCGGCACTATTATAAACTTGCCATTCCCTATCCGATGGATTGCTTTCCGGTAATTCTATTGCCACAATTTCCGAACGCTGCCAATTGAGAGAATTGAAAACAATTATCGGTTGAGCCTCGCAGAGAAAGGATAGTGGGGCGGGGCAAATGTGCGGGGAAATCGCATGCAATGCCCGATTTAAAAGCTCTTTGCCCTGGCGTTTGGCGGCGCGCCAATTTTCATTTGCCTCGCGATACACTTCCGGAATTGCCGAACCGGGTAAAATATCGTGGAATTGGTTAAATAACACCTGTTTCCATGCAGTTTCTAGTGCGGATTTCGGATAAGGTGCATCGGCAATAATGGTGGCCAAAGCAGAAAACAGTTCCGCTTCATATAACAACTGTTCGCAGCGACGGTTAAAGGATTTTTGGTCGCCATGCGTGGTGTAGCAGCCCCGGTGAAATTCTAAATAGAGTTCATCGTTCCATACCGGAAGGGTAGGGGAAGAATCGTGATTTTTGCGCTCATTTGCCCAGCGGTGCAAGTGTTGCAAATAGGCGGAGGCAGTGGTAAACTTTTGGGGGGGGAAAAAGGGAGAACTTTGCCAGCGATCGCTCAGTTCCAACATATCCCGCGTTGGTCCGCCGCCGTGGTCTCCCACTCCGGGCAACCACAAGCAATCATTCCCCCGAGTTTTTTGCTGCCAATTGGCGGCATAATCGGCCATTTTTACCGGGTCGATACCTTCGCCAATTGGTGCAGACATGAGGCTAAAAATTTCCGTACCATCGGGCGATCGCCACTGAAATAAATCATAGGGAAACTCAGTAGTATCGTTCCAGCGTAGCTTTTGGGTGACGAAGTATTCGATGCCGCCTAATTTAAAAAATTGCGGCAATTGCCAGCAAAAGCCAAAACTATCGGGAAGCCATGCGACGGGAGAGAGCTGACCGAATTTTTCCAGACAATAACGCTGCCCGTAAAGCACTTGTCGCGCGATAGATTCGCCGCCGATAATATTCAGTTCCGGTTCTACCCATAAACTCGCCGCCACTTCCCATCGTCCCGCTTTGACTTGACGGGCGATCGCCGCAAACATATCCGGGCGATTTTCTTCAATCCAGGCATACAAAGCGGCGGTAGAATGAGAAAAAGTAAGCTGGGGAAACGCTTCCATTAAATTAAGAACTGAGGCAAAAGTAGACTGAGCGGCGTCCCACGTTTCTGAAATTGGCCACAACCAAGCTAAGTCTAAATGGGCGTGACCCATGAGGAATATTTTCGCCTCAGTGTGGAACGTTTGGCGAAGGGTTGTGCGCAATTGAAACAGCGATCGCTCGAATTGGGGGACGCTGTGGGGTAAAGCATTCCAAGGGATATCCTCGAGGAATTGAGAGAGGGTAGCCAGTTGAGATTCCCCATCGGAATTGCGGGGGGCGAAGTGACAGAAAACTGCCAATTCATCTGCGAGAAAACCGGGGTCGATGCGGGGGGAATCCGGTTGTTCGTAAAGGCAAAGCGATCGCACCAATGCGCCGCGATCGTGACCTGGACTCACCAGACGGATAGCCACCGCGATCGCCGCATTAGGCGATACACTGGTATGCAAGCAAAGGCGAGTATTGCAATCGAACAAATCCCCCCGTTGCACGAGTTGCCCGTTAACGAAAATTTGGGCATCTTCCGCCCACCAACTGAGGGCCAAGCGCCAGCAACAGCCGGCTAGGGGATAGCCGTGCAATGCAGAAGGTGCGACGAACTGCTGAGCCAACCAGATACCCTGCGACCCCGAGGCCCAGTTCACATGGGCGCGATGGTTCACCGAGGCGATCGGCCATTTCTCGAACACCTGGGGGTTTGTCGCTTCGCAAACCGGGAGGTCTGAGTCACACCGTTTCCAACGGGCGATCGCATTGACTTGGGTCAGTTGGCGCAATCTGGCGATTGAGTGATAAATTTTATCCCGATAGTCTGTCATAAAATTGGCTCGAATTTCGATATGATGAGAAAGGGGGTTGCCCGACCCTTGTGGATAGCCCATTATTATAATTTCATATTGCCGAGGGGAAATGTCAGCACCCCGCGCTAAAGAGACGGGGCTTCTAGCCCCTGACTTTAGGTAGCTGACCAGCCTAAGCCCTACGAGGG
>NZ_JAJENT010000167.1:0-2340 GCF_035615515.1 Phormidium sp. CCY1219 | reverse complement strand
CGCTTTGACTACGCCTTTAAGAGTTCATTTCTGGACTGCTTAAGAATCTGCGCGTCAAAAGAGCCGCAGAGTGTCAACCCCTACAGATAGGTTGGAGCGTTGATTTCCTCAACCGGAAGGCTGAGCCACCACCTCAATCCGAGAACCCGGGTTTTTTTTCCAAGCCGTCGGCGCGATTTCCGGCACGACCTCCGCAGGTTCCCCCCACTCGCCCATCAAATTCTGAAGCATTACTTCTTGACGGGTGCGGTATTGCTGCAAATCTCCGTCAGTATTCATAATCGCCACCCACACCAAACCCGATTGGGTGGGAATCACCCCGGCGAGGGTACTCACATAATTGAGACTGCCCGTTTTCACCACCGCATTCGCGGGCAGGGGTCGCCCTTCTAACACCCCTAAATCTTTGCCGATAATCGCGATCGCATCTGCCAAGGTCATGTTATGCCCGTTCAGATACTCCTGTAGCGCCAAAAATACCCCACAAGCGGCGCGCGGCGACATGCGATTTTCTTCCCCCAATCCCGACCCATTAATCAGTTGAATTTCTCCTGCGCCCACCCCGGCGGCTTCGGCGGCTTTCTGGGCTACCACGCCGGCACCCCCCACGGATTCGGCGAGCATATCGGCAATCATATTATTACTGTACATATTCATTTGTTTGACAAGCTCCGCCAGGGGTCGAGAGCGATGGCGCAACAGAAGCGTTCGATTCGCCGACGCTGAATCCACCACCTGCACCGCACCCTCTACGATAACTTGCGGTTGCGGGGTGCCTGGGGGCAATGTGCCATATTGGGTTTGCGCTTCCGGCGGCCAAATTTGCGCGTTTAAGGCTTGCTGCAGCAGGGTTCCGGAGGTGGCGGGGTCGGTTTCAAAATTCATGGAAAACTCACCGACGATGACCAGATTACCCGTGACGCGATCGATACCCAGTTCGTTTAACCGATTGCCCAGGGGAATGGCATCTTCCCAGACAAAAAAGGGGTCTTCGCCGCCTAAAATTACTAAGTCGCCGTTTAATACCCCATTTTCAATCGGGCCTTTCGCGGCAATTTCGGTGACAAATTGGTGCTGCGGACCAAAGGTTTGCAGGGCGACGAGACTGGTGGCGATTTTGGTGACCGAAGCGGCGGAAAGGGGGGTGGTGCCTTGATGGTTGGCAAGCAGAGTATCCCCCCGTTGAATCCATATGCCTTGGTTTTCCCGGGCAAATCCTTGGGCGGCGAGGGTGTTGAGGTATTGTTCGATTTGAGCCGTTGTCTGGGGGTCTGGGTTCTCTGGCGCTGGGAGTAAGGGTTTCGCCGGTGGGGTGGATCGTTGCCCGTCGCGAACCGACGCTTGCACCGATGAGGCTTGCGGTGGGGAGGGTTGGGACGGAGAACAAGCGGCGATCGCAACAATCAAAAGTCCGGAAAGGGCAACCGTGCAACGAGGGGGGTCGATCGGGGTCATGGTTTGAATGAATGCCTGTGCATGTTTATTTTAAACGGTTGGAACCATAACCGGGCGCATGGATCCTACCGCGTTGACTCACCGTCAGTGGGACAATTTTATTGCAATTTTTACCACATTTTGCAAACTTTGTCAACCCTATATTCAAAAAAGTTTTTTCCCTTGGGTGGGGGTTAGCCCAAACGCGCTACTGTTCCCTTACGGTTCGTATTTATTTTCAAATAGCCAACTCTGTGATTTTGAATCCCAAATTAAATAAATGCGGCTTTTTGGATCGTCAGCTACATCTCCATCGTTCATTAAATACTGTAATTGTACATCCAATACTGCATCGGTGTCGGTGCGATCGCGAATCTGAACTTCTCCCACGCGAATTTCGCTCACCCTATCCCACCACTGTACGTAATTATCAAAGCTTACCGCCATCGTTTTAAAATTAGGAGACAGTTTGCGCCAAGTTTTTTGATATTGGCGACGGTTCAGATTGGCGTAATGATTGATAATAAATTCTTTGGGGTTTGGTTGCGGAGTCTGTAGGTTTTCCGACGCTATGCGATCGCCCTGGGAACTCTCCGGACCGGCGGTTATAGCTTCCGCTTCACTGGAAGAGTGAGAGGTAGTGGTTGCAGATTGGGGTCGCGTCATCCATACTCCGAGTAACAGGAAAGCGCCGATAATCAAACCGATGAGGGTGGTTTTTTGCCACTCTCCCATTCCCTTAGCGGAAGTATCTGTAGGTGAGGTAGTCGGAGAAACGACGGTGGTGGGTTGATAAGGCACATTTGACGGTGGTGGGGAAGGAACAGTGGCGGGGGTGGGGGTATAAGCGGGGGCGGCGATCGCATCTAACATTTCCCGAGCACTAGAGAAGCGATCGCGCGGATG
>NZ_JAJENT010000166.1:0-7261 GCF_035615515.1 Phormidium sp. CCY1219 | reverse complement strand
CCGCCCAGGGATGAGCAATTAGAATTACCCGATGTGGAATCGCAACCCAGTGATGAGGAACCGTTGGATGGGACACCCACAGGCGATGAGCAAGTGGAATCGCAACCGAGTGACGAGCAACCGTTGGATACTACACCGCGCGGCGATGAGCAAGTGGAATCGCAACCGAGTGACGAGCAACCGTTGGATACTACACCCAGAGGCGATAGTCCATTACAATTACCCGATGTGGAATCGCAACCCAGTGATGAGGAACCGTTGATGGATGGTGAAGTGCCTGCAGGGAGTCAGTCTCAACCGTTAGAGGAGGGGACGGAAGGGCAGAGTCAGCCACTCCCAGTGGATGGAATGGAATCGATGGAGGTTGTCCCGCCCACGGGAGAGGGGGCAGAAGCGTTAGAAGGCACCACGGACGCCAACCGCGAAAGCGCCCCATCGGACGAGGAATCGGTGTCGGAGGATGAGGAGGAGTCGCCTGCGGAGACTTGAGGATTTTCTGTATATCACATGCGGGAAATCGCCGCCTGCGGCTGAATCTCACTAAAAATAAAAAAGCACGAAAAGCCCGCTGAAACGGGCTTTCTCTGGTTTATACTTTGTGCAAAATTGCCACCGCCAGAACTATTGCGGTGGAGAGGAGGGCGCGCTATTCCACGCGAGTGACTTGACCCAAGCGGGTAAAGCGAATTTCAATGCGGCGACGGCGTTCGTCGGGATTGCGATTGACATCAGCGAAACCGCCGGTGGGAGAGACCAATTGCGCAGCGGAATAGGGACGAAATTCCAATCCTTGCAAGCGCCCTTCGGTGCGTTGAATCCCTTGCAAAATTTGCACGACCGCCAGGGCGCGCATCAATCCCAAATCGGCATTAGAACCGGGGACTAATTGATTGACTTGTGTGTTCCCAGTGGCGACTTTTTCTAAATTGCGGTCTAGATTACTGTCGCCGACGTTATTGGGTTGCCCGTCGGTGTGTCCGATGACCTCGACCACATCGATGTTATATTGTTTGGCATTGGCCTCAATTTGCGGCACTAACTGAGTACGGACGTAGGTTTCCAATCCCTGGGGAACGGAGGCACTTCCGGATTCAAAGCGATAAACCCCGGTATCGCGAATCACGATAATTGGCGGTGCTTTCGGGGTGGCAATTTCCTGTTCTAATTGCTGTTCCAGGGTTTGATTTTGTTGCGATAAGGTGCGGTTTTGTTGGGCTAAAACTTGGGTTTGTTGGGATAAGGCATTGAGTTGAGCTTGGGCGGAGGTGGCGCGTTGTTGTTCGCGTTGTAAATCGGTTTGGAGTCCGAGGAGTTGTTGCCGCAATGTGGCTTCAGTTTCGCGCAAACTGGAGATAGAAACTAGGGGTTTAATAATCGCCAGCAGCAGCAGAAAGCTGAGAATCATAAAAGCATTGGACATTAAGTCCGTAAAGGCGGGCCAGACATCGAAATCTTCTGGCATTTCGTGACGGCGCGATCGCGTTTTTAACATTAACCTTCCTCTTAACGAATCACCTTAGTCTGGATTAGGGGATGGATTGTCCGGTGGAAACGGTGGGGAGAGACGCCGGATCTGAGGCGTCTGTCTAACAGGGGGTTGCATCAACATCTCGGTTGCATTGCTGGTTTATCCTACCCAGGGAAAGCGGATTTAGGATTCTTGGTCTGTATCTTCTTCTTCCCAGTTTACCAAATTCCGATTAAAGGGGTTGGGGGGGGATTTTGGGGACGGGGGGGTACTGACCTGAGTGGTTTGATTTCCCGAGGATTTTTCTGGCTCTAGGTTATTGACAATTTGATTGAGTTGTGATTGAACGGTATTCAAGTCTTGGCCGATTTTGGAAATGCGGCTGGCGACTTGTCCTTGAGAATGATTGGCGCTACCTTGTTCGTGCATGGAAGCTACCAGGCGATCGCCTAATTTTTGCATTCCGAGTCTCATTTCTTCGGTAAAAAGTTTCAGGGTATCTACCAACTGCGAGAGTTCGGAATGCATTTCGATAAAGCGGTCTGTTCTTCCGGCTAACCGCTTTTGCAGGGTATCGAGGGTTTTGAGAACGGAATGGAAAATCTGGGCGCTTTGCTGCATTTCGCCAATCACTTCGCTAAAGCTTTGTTGATTGGTCTGGGTTAATTTTAGCACTTGGGCGGAATTTTTATTCACGCGGCCCACTTCTTCGCCGAGGTTGATAATTTCTTGGCTGGTACTTTGCAAGGTAGCGATCGCGACTTGCAATCCTTGGGTGGATTGATTCAATACGGAGGCGGACCGGGCCAAATCGCGGTGGGTACTGGCTAAATTTTCCGTAGAACTCGACAGTTTATTGGCAAACTGACTGCGTTCGAAGACTTGCGCCGATTCGCGGAACATGGTTGCGCCGGACATAATGGCGCTGGTGGATTCCATCAAGCGGTTATAAACCTGGGTAGCGAGGTGATTCGCTTGGCGGTTTCCTTCGTTAATTTCGTGAATGGTTTCGCCTAAAGAGGAGGAAACGGCATCTTTCATCGACGTGGAAAATTTGCCGGTAAATTCTACCAAGAAGTTTTCCAGGCGGTCTACTGCTTTATCCAGGGGCGATCGCTTTCCAAGTCCCGGCCCATAAACATTATCGATATAATCTTCTAAAGCGCTGACGAGTTGATATTTGGCGATGCTGGTATTCCGCAATAAATTGACCACGGTCAATATGGCACTCGCCGCTACCGCTGTCAAACTACTAATAAAGGCGACCCCCATGCCTTGCAGGGGTCTTTGAACTTGGGCTACTAAGTCGTTAATATTTCCCACTCCCCCAAATTCGTTAATGGTACTGCTGAGTTCGCTGAGGTTGATAGTAATGCCTAAAAAGGTACCCAACAGTCCGAGGGCGAGCAATAAATTCGGCAAAAAGCGACAAAAATAATCAAGTTGTTCGGTTTTCAACAGATGCTTGCTATAAACTTGGTCGATGAGCGCTGCTGTATTGATGCGCTCTAAGTTTGGACTGGATTCCTGACAGCGAATTTCGATTTCTTCAACGAGTCTGGGTTTTTTGATGCGGGTGTCTTGATGAATCAGACTCCGGACTCGCGAGGCTAAGGAAATCAACCGCTGATAAACGGAAAACCGCAGAACGATCGTAATCACGGTAAGAAGAATCAGACCGAGGACAAAACCGATAAGGTAAGGGGGAAGCAGTACAGAAGCATCTGTCCACGGCGAAAATTGGCCGAGGAAAAATTTCCCGATAGTCCCTGGGAGGATAGAATGAGTCATGGCGGATTAACCTGAGAGTTTCTATGCTGAAAATCTGGGCGGTCAAGCTCCAGGCGCGATCGCCGCGATCGGAACTGACGAGATTGGAAATATCTGATTGGTGCAGCAATTTTGCCGTAAGATCTTCGACAGTGACCCATCCTCACCCGGAATGGTGGGGGTCTGCTGAAGTGCTGCACGCACTATTCCAACTCTCGCCGCCCTTCTAGCGCTCGTGCTAAGGTGACTTCATCGGCATATTCTAAATCGCCCCCCATTGGTAAACCAAACGCGATCCGCGTCACTCGCGTAAAGGGTTTGAGCAGTTGTCCCACGTAAAGGGTGGTGGTTTCTCCTTCCACACTGGGACTAATGGCGATAATCACTTCTTTGGTTTTTTGCTGGGTGACGCGCCGCACCAAGGGTTGGATGGAAAGTTGTTCCGGTCCGATGCCATCCATCGGGGAAATCGTCCCTCCCAATACATGATAAACGCCGCGATACTCCCGGGTTTTTTCCAAAGCAATGACGTCGCGAGAGTCGGAAACCACGCAGATTAAATCTTTGTCGCGGTTGGGGGCGCGACAGATCTCGCAGATGGGGTCTGCACTCAGGTGAAAGCACTCTTTGCACAAACCCACCTGTTGTTTGGCTTCGAGTAAGGCTTTGGCTAGTGCCTCTACCTCGCGATCGGGTCGTTTTAGAATATGCAAAGCCAGTCGTTGTGCCGTTTTTGGCCCAACTCCAGGCAAGCGTTGCAGTTGCTCTATCAGACGAGCGAGAGGACGAGTATAAACGGTAAGCCTCCTTGCTAGGAATTACTAGAGCGTTTGGTTTATTTTACCAATTTCTGGACCTAAATCGTCGGGGTTGTCACTCCAAACAGGGTTCGCTCTTAAATCCGCTATTGCCACTAACCCTGACGTGACAAGAAGATTTGATGGATCCGCTATTATTTCCTCGGTTGTTTTCGATCGCGTTTCCGCTTCCCCCGGCGCTGGCTTGCGCGAAAATTGCGCCCTCCACGGTATTGTTTTTAATTATCACATTTTCCATCGAACTTTTCCGATTGTTGGTGTCGGCATTGACGTAAATTAATGAGGTATCGCTGATACTATTTCCCAAGCGATTTTCGCTAATTTCTACGTTTTTCATCGAAGGAACTTTGTAAAGTCCGATGTAGGAATTTCCCTGGTTGTTGCGGATTGTCGCCCCATTGATTTTGGTACCGCCGCAACATTCCTGAATCAAAATTCCTTCGCCATCTACGCTTAAATAGCCGGTATCCATCACGCGATGCCGATACACTTCATAGGTGTTGTCTTCGATGCGAACGTTCCATCCAGACCAATCGATCGCCCGGTTTTCTAGGGTCACGGCCCCGCGCGGCTGTTTCAGTCCGGTGGGATGGGTCCACCACTGTTTCCCGGATTCGTCCTTGACGAGGTTACTTTGTATAGTCAAACCGTCGCCGGCTCCCATAATTGCCACTCTCATTGTGTGATATACCCAGTTGTCTCGAATGACGATTCCCTTGCGAAACAGCCTCGGTTCGCTGTCTGGGTCGGCGTTGGGTTTAAACCCGCCCGCTTTGGAACGATTCACCACGATTCCATAGTGATTGCCGTAGTGAAAGGGTACTTTGTTCCCTTCGGCATAAGTGACCACCGCATCGCCGTCGATGGTTTTGACTTTATATCCCGGTTGGTTGTAGTTGTCGGTAATGTTATCGTTGACGCGATTATTGGCGACTAAAACATTCGCATGGGCGTGAACTTTGATGTTGCTGGCAAAGCGATCGCTATAGCGCATCCACCCTTCTTGAAATGAGCGATCGGGTACCCCTTTATCGGGGCGCGCCACGTTGTTGCTGCGAACTCCAAATACCACGATATTCTCATTCGTGGCATTGTCTTTATTATTCACAAAATTAATCGCCGCCCGATTAACATCTACGTTGATTAACCCAATATTACTATCCTCATTCACCGATTGGGTAGAAATGGTTTTAAATGCAGTATCGTTCGGCGTTCCATCTCCGGATAGTTTCGGTTCGTATTTGGGAAAAACCAATTGCGTCGGCGGACGATACTCTCTGGATTTCGCATCCCTAACTTCCGGGTTTTCCCCGCGAATCACTACCCCATTTTTTAATTCGATGCTGTCCTCAAAGTTATACGTTCCTGCTGGAAAATACACCACTCCTCCGCTTTTTGCTGCGGCATCTCGCGCGGCATTGAATTGTGCGACCATTGTGGCAGCGCTGAAGTCTTTGATATTATAAACGCAGTCCCATTTGATTTTGTTCGTCCAGGGATAGGCGTCGTTTCCATAGGCGGCGGCGATCGCATTGTCTGTCGGTCCGCCGCGATCGCTGCCACAATTGGCATTGGATTTTCCCCACCCGATAAATGTCTCCCTTTCCCCTGATTCCTCCGCCTCTGGCGTATTGGTTGCCCCACCCTCGGCAGAAATTGTGGATTCACTGGGCAAATTTTCTCTGGCTATCGGTTCCACTGACGCCGATTCTGTGCTAAGCTGGGTACTGTAGTGGGTAATGGCCGAAATTCCCACAATCAAGCTGAGGGTTAACCCCGCTAAACAGACAAATTGCCAAAATTTTCGCCACTGCGGATTTAAGCGTTTGATGTGTTTTATCATAAAAAACGTTGAAGAATGTTAAAGGTGATAACAGACAATAAACCAAAGCGCGATCGCGCTTTAGATTCTTCTCTTAGTTTAGCAACTGACGCAACAATCCGAACAGTGGCGTGGGTTATAACTTACTACTGAAATAACAGATTGACAATTTGACAAAACGGGTCTCGACCCAGGATCCGAAGGCGGATCCGCTGTAGTCTATTTCTCTCGAACCAGAAACAGAGAAAAGGTGCGAAAATGCTCAATTCTCTGTTTCTGCTGTGTCAATTTGCGATAATAAAATCCGTGGAGGCGATCGCGGTGGGTGGCAGATTGTCCAGAATGGCGAGAATTTGGGTATCGAAACGAATCAAGGTGGCGTTGTTGCCCGCCGAAAGGGTGAGATCGGCAAAGGTTAAACCACCTGTCAGGGCGATCGCATCGATACCGGGTTCAAAGTCGAGAATGAGATCGCGGCCCAGAGTGGTTCCGATAGCAAAGCGATCGCCGCCCATTCCGCCCCACATCGTATCATCTCCCGCGCCACCACAGAGACTATCGTTACCGCGATCGCCAAACAGTATATCTTCGCCGGCGTCGCCATAAAGGCGATCGTCATCTTTGCCCCCGTGGAGGGTATCCTTACCCGAACCGCCCGCCAGAGAGTCGTTCCCCTGGTTGCCATTCAGGAAATCATCTCCAGTTCCACCATAAAGCATATCGCGCCCTTCCGTATCGGGAATGGCAGGATTTTGGGTTCCGCCATACAGGCGATCGCTGCCCAAATCTCCCATTAAGATATCGTTGCCCAAATCTCCCCAGATTTCGTCATTGTCTTTTCCCCCATAGGCGATATCGTCATCTTGACCGGCAAAGATAATATCCTCACCTTGATTTCCCTGGAGGAAATCCCGCCCCCAGTTGCCATAAATTGCATCGCGATCGCTGAAGGGATTCTCTTCGGTTTCGCTACCGTTGCCCCCGGTAATGATATCGTCACCGCCCATTCCCTGCAATGTATCATGTCCATCCAATCCGGCGATCGCATCATTGTCATTTCTCCCCAAGATGAAATCATCGGCAGAATTGGTGGGAAAATTGCTGGCATTGTTAAAATAAACCAGAGGTGGTGCTGGCATCGGCGGCAGGCAAACCGAATTTATTGTTTGCGGATTTTGTGCATTGTTATCGTTCCCGGGATTAAAAGCATTAGAGGGACTGTATGGCGCGATCGGAGGTGCAGAGATTAATTCCGGGCGATCGGAATTATCGATATTGCCAGAATTGTCCGAATTATCGATATTGTCAGAATTGTCGGAATTATCGATATCCCCAGAATTGTCGGAATTATCGATATTGCCAGAATTGTCGGAATTATCGATA
>NZ_JAJENT010000165.1:0-5283 GCF_035615515.1 Phormidium sp. CCY1219 | reverse complement strand
TTTAGCTATGAGGCGGGGGTTTAAACCCCCGCCGGATCTGAAATGCTTCTATGGTAACGTTTTCAGCCGGTTTCTAACCGGCTTTAGCTATGAGGCGGGGGTTTAAACCCCCGCCGGATCCTCGGGTGACAAAGGCTTACTGAGAATGGTGCAAGATATCAAGGTGAGGGCTTATCGAGATTTTTGATTTCATCCGCAGGAATGGTAACGACTTTACCGTCTTTGCAAATGCTAATTGATTGACCGAGTTTACGATGTTTTTCGATAGCATCGGCGACAGCTTTTTTAATTCCAGCATCGATTTTTTGATGCAACGGAGACAGGGCTAAATCCTCAGATTTCATCAATACCTCCAGTAAGTTGATTCCAAATTTTAGGTTCATAAACCATAGGCTTAGCCGTTTCACTCTTATGATAGGTAGCCACCACTTGAGAAATCACATCGGAATTATCGTAAACGATACAAGTGTCGCTTAACGGTAAATACAAATTTACAAAATTATTTCTTCCCCTCTCATGGCGACGGGGATGACGGGTTCCGGGATGTTATATCCTCCCGCCTCTACTCTGCGCCTTACCCGTGCGATCGCTAGTTCTGGAGTAGATAGCCAAAAATAAATTAAATTAATCGTATAACGTTGGCTTTTGCAGTTTCGTAAAAACCGGAGATAATTGCGAGAAGCGAGGGTAGTTTCAAACGCAAAATCAGCCCCGGCATTTGATAAAAGTGCTAACCGTTCCAGCATCAATCGTCCCGCTTGAATGGCAACGGATTCCGGATTAAATGGAGAGAGTCCCGCTGCAATTTCATCGGCGTTCACATATTCCACTACATTTAAAAAGTTCGGCAACAACTGCATTGCTGTTGTCGTTTTTCCCGATCCATTGCACCCGCCGATAACGTAAATTTCTGGCATAATAGCTAAGAGGGTTTGGAAACCAAACCCCTACATTTGTTCTAATCCTTACCCCAAATCCAACGTCAACTGTCCCCCTTCATCTTTCATCTCCAATTGTTCGTAAACAACCTTGGCTTTAATCTCATCCATCGATAACCACAAATTTAACAGCGCTTTCTCTTCCACCATCCGTTTTTTCTCATCCCCCAGACGGGGAATCACTTTTAACGCTACCTCGATCGCCCGCATGAAGGTATCGTTACTGGTGAGTCCGGTTGTTTTCATAAACTGCCGCACTTTTTGGATGTTTTCCTCCTCTTGATACAGGGCGATAACCGCGTGAAGTCCATCTACTAAATAGCGGCTGGAAAACTCTTGCGGGTTGGTGGAAAAGCCGCGTTTTTTCAGGCGTTGTTGTGGGGTGAGGAGTTTGCAAGTGCCACTGGCGGAATTTAACAATTTGTAAGTTTTGGTTAAATCGGTGACGTTGAAACCGCCGATCGCTAATGCTAATTGTCTCGCTTCATCGAAGGGGAATTCGCGGGCACTAAATGCATCCCAAGCCAGGAGATACCACTGGGTGAGGGGGTCAAATCCGGCGGTATCGGTTTGGACTAGCTTGCGAAAACGGTAATTTGCGATCGCTTTTCTGGCTTCGGCGAAGGCAACTTCGGGACGCACTTCCTCACCGCTGCTGTCGAGGATGGGATAGGAACGGCTGAAAACGTTGAGGGCGGGGCCAAATGCGCTTAAATAGAGGTCGATGCCTTTGATATCGTTGGCTTCAAATTCCGGGGCGCGTTGTTCCACTAAATTGGCGACATCGGGGCGCAAATCGTCCCACCACGCTTGTGCGGCGTTGGGGTCTCGTTTGCGACACACCAGCAATACCGTACTGGAAACAGAGTTTTTCTGCGCTTGGTGCAGGTTTTGCGGGTTTTCCGTACTCACCGCCCAGGATGCGGTAATCTCGAATCCGCTATCGATCAAGGATTTTGTGAGAACGTCCCACGCCCCGGATTCTTTATGGTTAAATTGCACTGTCATTACGCCATCGTCGCGGAGGACGCGGTAATATTCGGTGAATGCCAGTGCCATTTTCGCCTCGTAATCTTGGGCGGCGAGTTCGTCGGGGGATGCGCCCATATTGCGGAAGCGGGAGGGGTTGGCGACGGCTTCTCTATCTTTGTCGGTAAGTTCGGTTAGGAATAGTTCGGGGAATATGTCGCCTAGTGTGCGTTTTTGCCAACAGTTATGAACGCAACCTTGTGCAGTTACATAGTTGTGCGACACTGTAGTTAGGTTATAAACCTTGCCGTTATAAGATTTTCGTTGGATTTCGCGAATAGGAATCCATTGCCCTCGATCTGTCCAAATATTTAGATAGTTCCCTTGTTTCACTGTTGGAGTCGAACATTCTAAAATTTGCGCGAGTTTTTCTCTATATTTGCCCCAGACTTTTATCAAGAATCTGGGTTGGCTTTTGACCTGTCTTTCATGAAATTCACAAGTTCGATAGCGATCGTCAAAATATTGATGTGCAACAATTCCTAAACGTTGAAGAATAATTTTAATTTGACAAGCTAAAGTTGATGATATTGTTGTAAGTTGAAAAAAATTGTCTCCTGTTGAGCCATCACCATTCCAATATCCAACAATCAAACCTTTCAACAGGAATTCTGGAGCATCTAATAACCAGTTAGGAACTTTTTTTGAGTGCGAATTCTTTCCACATAGTTTTTCAAAAAATTCTGCTATGGGCTTGCAATAAAAATTCAAAACAATTGCTTTTTCTTTCACTCTATGCTGTAAATGCCCTTGACAAATAAATTTTTCTTTGAAGATTTTTATGATTTCGTCAACATATTGTTGTTCTGATTGGTTGAAAACAAATGTTATACGTCCTTCATCTCTCTTTCCTTGACGATTAAGGAGACTTCCTTCTGCTAAAAAATAGCCGATTACTTTCATTAAATCATAATCTACTTCTATCTGATTAGGAATGCAAAATTTTTGTGCGCCTTTTTCATTGTTAATCCGAACAACTCGAGTATAGGAAACTCCTAATTTTTGAGCAATTTCCTTGAGGGTCAAATATTCTTTTCCTAACTTTTGAAGTGCTTGTCTGATTTCTAAAATATCAGCAGATTTATTACCATAATAAAGCCAAGATTCGTCATGAGGATAATCTAAGAAATCGCTTAGGTGTATAGCTTGTTTAAAATTTTTCTCTATGGGAGAATAGGTAGGCATATAGATATAATCTCCCTTTTTTAATTCATTTGAATCAATCCATGAGCCTGTTAGTTCTCCTGCATTTTCTTTTGGTAAAGTCCAAACTTTATGACCGGGTGTAATGATGAGTTTTTGGTTATTATATGCAACTCGAATTTCAATGATGTCACCATTATAATTGCGATTGCCTACCTTTTGAACTTCAGTCCAGTTACCGTCAAGACTCAAAACGCGATCTGTTGTTGCAATGTCAGAGATAGGAATATAACCGCGTTGACTAATAATAGTAGAATCAGGAGTCAAACAATAAAAGAAGTCGGACAGTTCCGCATATTGGATCGTGGCATAATAAGGTGGATCGGTGACAATAGCATCGACAGAATTATCGGGAATGTGGAATAGGCTATCGGCAGATGCGGCATCGATTTGGATAGATTTTGGGTTGTATTCTTCGATTCCCGGTAAGCCAGTTGAGTGGGGCTTTGTGCCGAATAAGGCGCAAAGTTTAGAATAATCTGATGCAAAGACATTAGAACACCATTTCCATAATTCTCTGCTACCGTTTCTTTCGGGATAATTCCACATTAAGTTCAATGCGTGTTGAGAAGAAGCTCCTTCTGAGCCAGCCCTTGGAGAATTCCATCGACCTAATCTACAGTTTTCATCAACACATCTATCTAATACTAAAGCCAAATAAGTGCTAATTGCCTCTGCTTTATTGGGTTCATATTCAGCCTGTAATTTTGACTTTGCCTCGTTGATTATCTCTACATACGTTACAAGTGTTAGAAGCTGACGAGGGTTAAAATAATCTGAGTTTTTTATCAAACCATACGCCAAACATCTATCTGCATATCCGTCAAACCTATCTTCATCAGGAATTGATTGAATCCAATAAACATTTAAAGATTTAGATTTCAGACAATCATTAGTTTTATCAACGCCATCTAAATCAAGTTGATTTGAAGTTCTAAACTCTAAACTTCCTTCACCCTTTTTATAAGCCACAGCATAAAGTTGATGACCTAAACCTTCCTTTTGGGCTTGAGCCTTAATAGCATCATCTTCAATCACACTATTGCAATTTGGGCATTTCCCCACCCCTCGGCTAATTGTGTCGTAATCCTTTGGGTCGTAATCTCCATCCTCTGTTTTAATCGTTGTTCCCTTTCCCTTCCTCCCCTTAATCAACTCAAAATCAACCCGCTTTTCATCAGGATTCGGAATCGGTTTTACCGCATACCAATCACTTGTAACTTTCCTTGCTTTCCCTTTTCCTGCATAGTTACTCGTTTTACTTAACCACCAATTCGGACTCAAAGGCACAACCGACTCACAACTCGGACAAACCACCGTATGCGCCCAAAGATAGTTTTGTACCGTTTCCCCTTCCTGAGACGGGAAAAATTCTGCTAAGCGTTTTTCCGCTTCATCCCCAACCCACTGCACCCACTTATCAATATCCTGCTGCAAATCGGGGCCAAACTTGAGGGGATATTCCATCGCCGCCTTCATCGTCACCACCGCCACCGGATTGAGGTCAGAAGCCAACACATTCAACCCATACCGCGCCGCTTCAAACGGGATACTCCCACCCCCTGCAAAGGCATCTAATACCGTTGGGGTGCGTGTTCCCCAGACTTTTTCGCAATAGTCGTGAACCTTTTTAATCCGTACCGAAGACGGCGGCATTTTATAGAGTTTGATTTCTTTTCCCGGTTGCAATCCCAACAAATATTCAAACTCTTCCCCGGAAACATCTGCGGGTAATAAAGACGCCAACACGGAAGCGCGAGAAAAGGATAGCGGTTTGCGAGAATACCAGCGATGCAATCCTTTAAACGGATTGCCCCCATGTTCGTAATACACCTGCTGATTGAGCAGATTGACGGGCATGATTTTCTCGATAAACAGTTCGGGACGATTCGACATAGTGGGTTTGGGGGAATGGGTGTCCATTATCCGACTCTATCACAAAATGGGGGCAGTTGCAGCCGCCGGGGGTATCAATCATCGGTTAACAGCTCAAGTCACACCCGCCGGGGTATAAATCCCCCGTCTCATAGCTCAAAATCCGCCGGGGTATTTATCCCCCGTCTCATAGCTCAAGATCCGCCGGGGTATTTATCCCCCGTCTCATAGCTCAAGA
>NZ_JAJENT010000164.1:0-2295 GCF_035615515.1 Phormidium sp. CCY1219 | reverse complement strand
AGCCCCGGTTTATCCCCCCTAGCCCCCCTTTGAAAGGGGGGAACCGGATATCCCCTCTAGCCCCGGTTTGAAAGGGGGGAACCGGATTATCCCCCCTAGCCCCGGTTTATCCCCCCTAGCCCCGGTTTGAAAGGGGGGAATTGGATTATCCCCCCTAGCCCCGGTTTATCCCCCCTAGCCCCCCTTTGAAAGGGGGGAACCGGATTATCCCGCCGTCAAAAATTAGGGCACGGCAGTGCCGTGTCCCTACGAATAGCCCTCGCTATTATGAAATATATTTAAGCCCCCCTTTCAAAGGGGGGTTTGGGGGGATGATCCGAAGCCCCCCTTCCAAAGGGGGGTTTGGGGGGATATAACTACTCTAAGCTTCGCAGCCAATAAGCGAAGAGCAAAGTCCGTTCCAAGGCAATAATATCAGGCGGAGAAATTGGTGACGGAGATGTCAACAAGGCCAATAAGCGATCGCAATTTACATAGTCCGACAACCCTGGGGTATTTTGCAACAAATCCCCAATCCAGACATCCACCATATTCCGCATCATAGGGGAATAAGTATCTTGAAAGTGAAACACTTTTTTCGGTCGCTGAAGAATCTGTTGGGGCAACTTTTCTTGCATCGCTTCACGCAAGATATTTTTATTCACCAACCAAGGTACTGGGGGAATCGCAATCAGATAATTGACTAAGCGCAAGTCGAAAAATGGATGATAGTGTTTAATTGCTACGCCGGTGTAACTTGGCTCTAAAGTTTCAAATAAATTCGACCAAAACGGCGAGTGAGCCATGCCGTACCGAGAGATTTTGTCTACAGAGTCATCGCCGATTTCTCGCTGTCGCGCCGATAAGTCTAGCCGTCGCGAAAAACTCGGTTCTACCCAAGTGGGAAAGGACTGTTTTGCACGGCTAATTTTGCGCCAATATCCCAAGCCGCGCCGCCAATAAAATAACGGATGTCGATATAAGGATATGGCGTGGAATTGTACGGCAACCCATTGGGCAAATAAGCCATGTTTGAACCATTCTAACCAGAAGAATTCCCCAAATCGCAATCCCGGATCGCCCCCAAATCCAGTGAGGACGACGGGTGCTTTGGCGGCACAATTTTTGGCGAGTTCGAGTTGGGAATTGCGGGCGGGAATGCCAGCAGCCGGTTCGGGAATGGGAGTTTCTGGGTATTTTGGCGGGATGGCGGAAATGTAACCGGAACCGTCGAGAACGTGAATGGGAATGCCGATATGTTTGGCGACCATCGCTGCATAGGTGTCTTCTTCCGGCATCATCGAGCGATCGCTCATTGTAAAAGAGTGAAACTCAAACGGTTTCCCCTTTTCTTCTAACACTTGATAGGCGGTGGCAGCGACACTGGTCGAATCCATGCCGCCACTAATATGAGTGGTAACGGTCGCCGACCTCAAGCGGTCTGCCACTGCCTGCTGAAATAGTTCGGCAAAATGTTCCACATATTCTTCTTGTCGCCGATAGCGAATTAACGGCAAACAGCGGGGTAATTGCCAATAGGGTTGAATTTCTAGTTTTCCCCGCGTCCAGGTTAATGTATGGGCGGGAGGCAAGCGACGAATATCGGCAAAACTGGTGGTATCCCATGCCATATTCATGTTAAATAGCAAGAAATCTCCGATCGCCCGTTGGTTTAATTTCGCCGTAACCCCTGGATGCAGACGAATGCAGTTGAGGGTATTGCTGCAAATCAGAGTTTTGTCAATTCGGGCATAGTAAAAAGGCACGATGCCAAAGTGGTCTCGGGCGCAAAATAGCCGTTGCTTGGTATCGTCCCAAATAATAAAGACAAAATCTCCCATGAGATGCTCGACGCAAGCGGTATCCCAGACTCGATAAGCGTGTAAAATCAGTTGGGCGTCGGAGATGTTCTCGGCAACTGGGCAACCTCGATCGCATAATTTTTGCCGCAAGTTGGCGCGATCGTCGATGCGGGCGTCGGCAACAATCCACTGGGAGTCCCCTTCGGGTACACTCAAGGGTTGGCGATCGCTTTGTGCGGTAGTTCGCAACAGAGTATGTCCGAGTCCCACAGAACCCTGACACCACACCTGTTGGGCGTCGGGGCCGCGAAATCCCAGAAATTCGGTCATTTGATTTAAAAGCGGGCGATCGCATGGACTGCGATCTTCTTTGACAAGACTGACAATGCCACTCATGGATTAAACCATTTTAATAAAGTTCTACGATGAAACCAGATTCTTAAGCCCCCCTTTCAAAGGGGGGTTTGGGGGGATTTGATTTAGCCTCAGAAGAATCCCCCCAAGCGTCCCCCCT
>NZ_JAJENT010000163.1:0-4787 GCF_035615515.1 Phormidium sp. CCY1219 | reverse complement strand
GTGGATCGCCAGTCGTTCCCACCATTCCACGGGGCAATCCAGGCTCTAATTTCTCTTCTACTTCTTCCAGATTTTCAATGGATTGATTTCCCCCTTCTATTTGGACGCAGAATTTTACAATAATTCTCTGTTTTACTTCTTCATTTATGGATTCGCTGGCTAAAGATTCTTTTAACCAAGCAATGATTTGCGCTTTTAACAGATATTCGGTGCAGTTGCTCGGTTGATTCTTAGATAATGATTCAGTCATTTTTTTACTCCTGTTTTGAATTGAAACCTACTTACCAGATAATGAATTTATGAATGACAAATTGGTCACTTCAGGGGTCTTCTGTTTCATGGCACAAAGAACGGTATTCTTTAGCAGAGGGATTATTCTGGAGATAGTCTTGCAGCTCATTGCAACCGTAATTCAGCAGAGTCTCTAAATTCAAAGACGCGACCTTTTCCCACGTCCAGAGAATCACCGTTTTGTCGTTACTAGCGGAGGCCAGGGTGAGACCGTCCGGACTAAAACGGAGGCTATAGACACTTTCACGATGTCCCTCCAGGGTTTTGTAGGGGCGAGTTTCAAACTTTTCTGTTTCGGGGTCTCGCCGCCAGAGTGCGATGGTACCGTCGCCACTGGCGGAGATCAGGGTCTGAGCGTCGGGGCTGAAAATTGCCGCATGGACTTTCGCACCATGACCCCGGAGGGTTTGAAGCAAAGTGCCATCGCGCTGCCAGAGTTTAATCGTGCGATCTGTACTGGCCGTAACCAGGATTTGACCGTCGGGACTAAAGCTGGCGCTTTGGATCTGCTCTTGGTGCCCTACAAAGTGGGTGAGTAACTTGCCATCGGGTTGCCAGAGGGCGATCGCGCGATCGGCAGCAGCGGCGATGAGCTGCCCATCAGGGCTAAAGCTGACAGTCTGGACTCGTTCGTCCAACCCCCTTAACTGCACGATTAAACTGCCGTCACGCTGCCACAGTTTTACGGTTCCGTCATTACTGGCGGCTGCGATGATCTGGGCGTCCGGGCTAAACCTCACGCTTTTCACCGGGGATGGAGAATCCTCCAGGGTTTGAATCGGGGTGCCATCAGGCCGCCACAGTTTTACCCTATTGTCATAGCTGGCAGAAGCAATTATCGCACCATCAGGGCTAAAACTGATGCTGGAGAGTTCTTTGCTATGGGCGTTGGGGATTTCCCTCACACTGCCATCGTCCCTCCAAATCCTGATGGTTTTATCGTAACTGGCAGAAGCAATTGTGCGATTGTCCGGGCTAAAACTGATGTCAGTCACTCCCGAGATATGTCCTCGGAGGATTTGAAGAAAGCGCTCGTCTATGTGCCAGAGTTTGACAGTGGTGTCCGCACTGGCAGAGGCGAGTGTTTTTCCGTCCGGGCTGAAATTGACATCCCAAACAAAAGAGTGGTGCCCATCCAGGGTTTCGAGCAAAGTGCCGTCGCTGGTTCGCCAGAGCTTAATCGTTTGGTCATTACTGGCAGAGGCGAGTTGTTGTCCGTCGGGGCTGAAACTGACGCTATTCACGGCATCCTGATGTCCGGTGAGTGTTTTGAGCCAAGTGCCATCGCGCCGCCAGAGCTTAATCGTTCGATCCCTACTGGCAGAGGCAATGATTTCGCCCTCGGGGTCAAACACCACTTGATAAATTGCATCGTCATGCCCTTTGAAGGTCTTCAGCAAAGTACCATCACGTTGCCAAATCTTGATGATGCCGTCCAGACTAGCAGAGACGAGGGTTTGGCTGTCGGGGCTAAAGCTGACCGAGGAAACAGGCTTATTGTGTCCTTCGAGGGGGCGAAGGAACGTACCGTCGCGTCGCCAGAGGGTGATGCGATTAGTATATGTAGTCGCTGCCGCAATTATCTCGCCGTCGGGACTGAAACGGAGGTCGTTGAAGACTTTTTCTTCACCCCGGATCGTCTGGAGCAAAGTGCCGTCCCTGCGCCAGAGTTTAATGGTGCCGTCGTGACTGGCAGAAGCGAGGGTCTCGCCGTCGGGACTGAAACTGACGCTGGTGACCCGCTCCTCGTGTCCTTCGAGGGTGCGAAGTAAGGTGCCATCGCGCCCCCAAATCCGAATCTTTTTATCCTCACTAGCAGAGGCAAGTGTGTCCCCGTCAGGACTGAACCGAACCCGCGTCACCCGATCGCCATGTGGGAGACGGTTTCGCTCTCGAACGGGAGTGAGAATTACATTTTGTAGGCGCTGTGCGGTTTCCTGTTGAAGTTCTGCCGGGACTTGCGGGTTTTGCACTTGTTTGCTGGCGCTGACACTCGCCAGTAATGCGCCGAGGCGATCGCTCGAAAGTAGGCGAGCTTCCGATTCGGAATTGAGCGCTTGAATGGTAGCGCTTTGGGCTTTATATTTTTGCCCTTCTGCCTGTCGCCATAAAAGTGCGGTTGAGGTGGTTAATATTCCCAGAACCAACACGGCGGTTGTGGTGCCAAACAACGCCCATTTAAACACCTGGTTTATCTTCGCTTCGCTACATTGTCTTTGCTCTCGCTCCCACTGGAGTTGTGCCATTAATTCAGCGTTTTTTTGCTGGCGGATAAAAGAGACGAGATAATCATGCACCAGTTGATAGCGGTCTGTGGGCTTGTCGGGCAACAGAAACACTAATCCCGATTTCACAAAAATCTCTAAAACCACCTCTAAGCCATCCGCTTTGTCTGCCAATTGGGCGGTTAGTTCTGCCTGTGTTTTCAGCGGACGAGTATTGTGTTCGTCGGTTAGTAAATACAAGACGAGTTCGGCAGTTTTTCGGTTCTCTGGGCCACAGTCTTGTACCACTTCTGCTAAATAACGCTCGACTAATTTTTCTTTCGGCCCGCGTTCTTTATACTGTGGCAAGCTGGTGATGTTTTCGGTTTGCAATTGCGCTCCCACGATTTGCAACTCAATCGGGCGCACTTCCCCAGCGTCTCGGGCTAAGTCTTGAACCAATTCATCAATTAAATCCGGTTCTAAGTAACACTGATGGGTTTGGGTTAAGCTGTGAATAATTTCCCGGGCGTCTTTGGGAGAAAAATTGCCCAAGTAATAGATAATATTTTTGTCTAAAATATTGTCGTTTACCACATCAAGGCTAATTAAGCGGTTGTTGCACTCCAGCAGATAATGCAAATAATCTTCTCGCAGGGACAAAACAACCTTGACGCCATTCAGGTTCAGGCAGTCTTTCAAAAATTGATAAAATTCCCGACGATTTTCGGGGTCTTTGCAGGCAAAGAAGAATTCTTCAAACTGGTCAAATATCAGAACCGTAATCCAATGATTTTCTGAATTGATTCTCAATTGCTCCAGAATGTGGGGCAGGGAATCCAAGGGGCGGTGGGAGAGAGACATCGCCTCGGTTGCAGGGCGATTGGGAGATTCTGAAGCCTGTTTGAGGGCCTGAGACAAACAGTTACCGAGTTCTGCGATCCAATTTTTATAAACTTGCTGCAACACCGGTAAAATATCGCAACTGCCAAGATTAATCTGGCTTAAAGCCGGGATTAAACCCGCTTGCACGATCGAACTTTTTCCCACACCGGATTGTCCGTGAATCACCGTGAGGCGGTTGCAGTCGGTGCTGATGCGATTCACCAGGTTAATAACATCTTTTTTTCGGCCAGAATCGGCGATTTCTGGAGCGATTTCTCCGGATATTTTTCCTTTGAAGAATCGGATTTTTTTCAGATGTTGTTTCGGTTGCAACCGTCCCGCCCCGACAAACGCCCGCAAGCCATATTGTTGTTCGATTGATTCTCGCTCTTGCTTGAGAGCGAAGGCTTGGAAATATTCCCCTTCGTGAAAGTAACCGCTTCTTAAGTCTTGAAGAATGGAAATGTAAAGCGGTAGGTCGTACTGAGGATTGGCTTGGGCTTTGGCGGTTTCCAAGGCATCCAATGCTTCGCGGGGGAAACCTAATTTGGCTTGCGCTCTTCCTAAGGCGAACCAATACCAACTTTGATGGTACGATCGCACCCAATCTAAATAGAAGGAATTTTCCGATGCAGCAGTGGATGAGTTTTCCAAGGCATCGGCGACGATAGACAGGGCTTTTTCGGCCATTTTTTTGGCCCGATCGCTTTCATTTTTTCCCAAGGCCACTTCGGCTAGAAATCCATAGCACCGGGCCAGTCGGAACGAACTCGGGTGGGTTTGATGAAGTGCCAACGCTCTGGTGGCAATTGCTTCTAATTTATCCCAGTCTGCCAGTCGCTGCAAGACCTCTCCCCAAGCATTGATAAAGTTGGGGAGCAAATCGGGACGCTTAGCGCGATCGAAGGTTTCAATGCAGTCTTGAAAGTAATTTTGGGCGCGCTCGCAGCAGGAGTGAAAGTCAACGCAATGCTGCACGGCATAGATATTCCACCAGACTCCCAAATAATACAGCACGCAGCTACGTCGCTCTAAGCACTCGTCCGGGGGAAACAGGGCTAAACTGCGTTCGTAATGGTGCCGTGCCTGTTCCTGGGACTGCTCGCCCAGACGACCGATGAGAAATTCGACACTGGCGGCAAGTGAGGGTTCTAATGTCACCCCTCGATCTTGTAGCTGTTGCCGTGCGGTTTCGAGTTCCCTGCGAAGGGAGGATTCGCTTTGTAGATTAAACGCACTCCGATCGAGAAATCGACCTTCGCCGTTCTCTAACAATTTAGCAAAAAGGCGATCGCTGGTCTGTTTCAGGGACGCGATTAACTCTTCCGGCGCGATCGCAAACTCGGTCAAACTCCCCCAACTCTCGAAATCCGGTGCCAACCGCGTCAGCTTGGCAGAAATCTCATC
>NZ_JAJENT010000162.1:0-2476 GCF_035615515.1 Phormidium sp. CCY1219 | reverse complement strand
ATATGGAGTTAGGCGACCTTGAGGAATCTGAAACCGAATCTGCCGAAGACCTCGGGGATATGGACTTAGGCGACCTTGGTGAATCTGAAACCGAAGAAGACCTCGGGGATATGGACTTAGGCGACCTTGGTGAATCTGAAACTGAAGAAGACCTCGGGGATATGGATTTAGGCGACCTTGGTGAATCTGAAACCGAAGAAGACCTCGGGGATATGGATTTAGAGGGGTTAGGTACGGAAAGCGCCGAGGAAAGTGAAGCCCTGATGAAAAATCCGTTTGAGGAATCTGAGGATGAACTCGGGGATATGGATCTCGAAGGGCTTGGGGAATCGGATTCTGATGAACTCGGGGATATGGATCTCGAAGGGCTTGGGGAATCGGATTCTGATGAAGACCTCGCCGATCTCGATCTCGAAGGATTTGGGGAATCTGATGCTGAAGAAGACCTCGGCGAACTCGATCTCGAAGGGCTTGGGGAATCCGAGGACTCAGAAGAGGAATTGGACACAGTGGATCTCGATGCGCTAGATGACGATATGGACTCTGATGATGATTCAGATATGTCCGATTTACTGAAAGGTTTGTAAGGAATTTTTCAGCACCCAAGATTTAGCCATGCAAGCCTCCCTTGCGGAGAACAACAATTGAAAGTGGCCCCTGGGCGTGGTGGTCACTATAAAACGCTCAAATCCTGCTCTGCGGTTGTTAGAGGTCTTCATCGATGATGCAGCAGGTCAAGAGAACCCCGCACCGTATGCTTGCTTCGGTGTCGGGAGTACGTCACCAGCCAACTTTAACCTTCAGGAGAATGATTCCATGAGTGTCGCTCAAACTGATGCCCTCACCTTCGAGTGCGAAACTGGAAACTATCATACATTTTGCCCGATTAGCTGCGTGGCGTGGCTTTACCAGAAGATTGAAGATAGTTTCTTTTTGGTAATTGGCACGAAAACTTGCGGTTATTTCCTGCAAAATGCTATGGGGGTGATGATTTTCGCAGAACCGCGTTATGCGATGGCGGAGTTAGAAGAAGGGGATATTTCTGCGAAGCTCAATGATTATGAAGAGTTGAAGCGGCTTTGCTTGCAGATCAAGCGCGATCGCAATCCCAGTGTCATCGTTTTTATCGGCACCTGCACCACGGAAATCATCAAAATGGATTTAGAAGGTTTAGCTCCGAACCTCGAATCCGAAATCGGCATTCCAATCGTGGTGGCGCGGGCCAACGGTCTCGATTATGCCTTTACCCAAGGGGAAGATACCGTACTCGCGGCGATGGTTCAGCGTTGCCCGCGAGGCGTGGAAAAAGAAGAGGACAAACAAGAGCGCAATGGGATTCAAAAACTCCTGAGCTTCGGAAAGAAAAAAGAAGAAGTCATCGCCGAAGAAACGGAATATGCAGACCATCCCCCCTTAGTGCTGTTTGGTTCCCTTCCCGATCCGGTGGTTACGCAGCTTACTTTGGAACTGAAGAAACAAGGGATAAAGGTATCCGGGTGGTTGCCTTCTAAGCGTTATACGGAACTGCCTGTGATTGAGGAAGGGTATTACGCTGTGGGAGTTAATCCGTTTCTCAGCCGCACGGCAACAGGTTTTATGCGTCGTCGCAAGTGCAAGTTAATTGGCGCTCCATTCCCCATCGGTCCGGATGGTACCCGAGCTTGGATCGAGAAAATTTGCTCGGTTTTCGGTATCGAACCGCAGGGTTTAGCAGACCGCGAAGCGCAAATTTGGGAGAATTTGTCTGACTACGTTGACCTGATTCGCGGCAAGTCGGTGTTCTTCATGGGAGACAATTTACTGGAAATTTCTTTGGCCCGGTTTTTGATTCGTTGCGGGATGAGTTGCCCAGAAATTGGCATTCCGTATATGGATAAGCGCTATCAAGGGGCAGAGTTGAAGCTGCTCGAACAAACTTGCCAGGAAATGGGCGTTCCAATGCCGAAGATTATCGAGAAACCTGATAATTACAATCAGATTCAGCGGATTTATGAGTTGAATCCGGATTTGGTGATTACCGGCATGGCTCATGCGAATCCGTTGGAAGCACGCGGAATTAATACGAAGTGGTCTGTTGAGTTTACTTTCGCACAGATTCACGGGTTTACGAATGCCCGCGACATTCTGGAGTTGGTGACTCGTCCCCTGCGTCGCAATCACGCACTCAAGGATCTCGGTTGGGAAAAGTTGGTGAAGGAAGAGGCGAAGATTTAAGCGCCGCTTCTGTATTCTCAAGTTAAATGGGGGTTCTTGGGAGAGCAGGCAATGTCTGCTCTCTTTTTTCCTGCTTTATACCACTTTTCTAAAATCTCGATCGCCACTGAAGCAATCAGATCTTGCAGGTTTGAACTCGCGATCGTTTGCACCCTTGCTTACCCAGGGACTCAAAGTTATAGTGGATCCACACTCGCCAATGATTCGCGCCCGCAATGAAGAAAAAAAAATTGACAAAAGCAGGGGGATGGGATAAAATATA
>NZ_JAJENT010000161.1:0-2144 GCF_035615515.1 Phormidium sp. CCY1219 | reverse complement strand
TGGTGCGTCACCCCCGCATGGGATAGGGGGATTGTGCCACACATGGGGTGGCGGGGGTGACGCACCCTACGGTGGCTACGGTGGCTGTTCGGCGAATCCCTACCAAGCCACCCTAACCCGGTTGATATTTGGATGAAGTTCGTTTTTCATCTACGTTTTAAAAAACGTAGCTTTCAAACTCTCATTTTTCTTTCGTAAAACCCGAAATCCCACGAAATTCGCGCCTTTGCGGGTTTCAAACAACTGGCTTTTAATCGGATGAATCTTCAGCCGCAGGGTTGCCAGGTAAGACTCCAAACCGATTCTAGCATCTGCCAGAAACGAGCGATCGCGGGAAAACAAGGCAAAATCATCCACATAGCGCAGGTATTTCTTCACCTTCAGTTCTTCCTTGATAAAATGGTCGAAACCATTGAGATAGACATTGGCAAAAAATTGACTGGTAAGATTGCCAATCGGCAACCCGCGTCGTCGTTGCAATGGCGCGAGCAAGTCATCCCCAGGAAAATGCAAAATAATCGTTTCTTGTTCATTACTCCCATCGATTATTGTATCGAGCAACCACAGGGTATCCCGACATTTTATCTTGCGGCGTAACTGTTCTTTTAAAATAGCATGGTCGATACTGGGAAAATATTTGCGGATATCGCATTGCAGGATATAGGGATTCGATCGAGCAAATTTCGTGAAGCGCTGCAAAGCGCGATGCGTGCCATATCCGAGGCGATTTGCGTAGGAATCCCCAATAAAGCTGCGCTCGAAAATCGGAGCAATAATATTGCATACGGCATGATGCACCACGCGATCGCGATAGGGAGCAGCAGAAATCATGCGTCGCTTTGGTTCGAGAATCTCAAACGTTTGATACGGACCGGGCAAGTAACTTTTTGAATACAATTCCAGTTGCAAAGTTTCTAATTCAGCTTCTAAATTGTAATTAAAGCGCAACACATTTTCGCGAAAGCGCTTACCCCGGGCGGCGTTGCGTGCAGCTTTGATTAAATTCGCATAGTCCACAATTTGGGGGAAAAGATTACCATATCGTTTCATTGGTTCTGGGGAAAATTTTTCCCGGATATTTCAACAAGTTGTCAAGTTTATGTTAATCTGAGGAAACTGGGCGAGATGCGCGCATCTGGAGTGAGTGATGGCACCCAGAATTGCCCTACCCAATCGTTTATTTTTCCGCCATATGACCCTCCTTGTTTCATCAGTTCACCCTTCGGGTACCGATGAGTGGTAATGGCGAGGGAAAAATCAGCTAGAGGGAGAAATTGCTTTAGATTTATGGCGTTGCTGTTTAATCCATCCGCCCAAGTCGCCACCAATATCATTGATAGACTTCCCCGCATATTCATAGCGATTCGCCGAAATCAGGTCAAAATCGAATAACAAGCGGGTTTGATAGCGCAGGATATCCAATTTGCTGTTTAATTGCTCTAGCCGGGAGAGTTTTTCCGTTGCATAACGAGCCAGGATTAACCCTTCGAGTATATCATACAGTCCGGTGGTAATTCTATCCCCGAGGGTGAACTTGTGATTCCGAGGAAGGCGGTTGAGGATGGGGACATACCAGCGAATTAAATCATAGGTTTTTTGGATAATCGGTAACTCGCTCATCGGATTTTACCAGGGAAAAATAGAGGGCGATAATTTGTGGCAACGATTGTGAATCACAGTTGTTGCTACAAAATCCAAAATCGGGAAAAATCGGTCGGATTGCTGCCCATTTTACCCCAAAATTTGCCATTTGGCTCCCTCGGAAATTTAATTTGCGCCTCGTCTACCCTCTCCCTACCACAAATCGCCCCGGAAATGGCCTTTTTTGCCCCCTAAAACCGCCAAAAAACCCATTTTTGAAAAAAAAATTTTTAAAGCTCGCTTCGCTCGCAGGGTAAAGAAAAGAGGGAAAAGAGGAAAAGGGGAAAAGAGAAAAGGGCTAAACAGTCCTGGGGGAAGCACAGCACAAGCGAAATCCGTAGTACCTCCTGCGGTTCTGCGGCCCGTCCCCGTCGCGCCGCGCGGCACGGCAGTACCTGGGGTTGATGCTCCAAGACCCAGCGCGCTGCACCTGGCGATTAGAATTTCCACCAGTTGTCCACGCACTCCCATCTGACGGCGCACCATTGTAATTCTCGTGCCAA
>NZ_JAJENT010000160.1:0-2491 GCF_035615515.1 Phormidium sp. CCY1219 | reverse complement strand
GGAAGGCATTTGGGTGTCTTCGGCGAGGAAGGTTTCGCCGAACCCGCCGGATCCGAGTTCGCGCAGGATGCGATATCTGTTGTTGAGTAATGTGGGTCTCATTATAGATTCAGTGGATCGATAAAACTTTTTTCGATTGTATCACTCTACTTCGGCACGGCCTGAAATTTTTAATCAATCTTTAAGGAACGTCTTTTTCTTTGGTCATTGGTCATCGATAGTTGGTTGTTTGGTATAGATCCTGTGTCTGATGTTGACGGAAAGCAACTAGCGGAGAAAGAATTCAGTAGGAGAGGGTCGGAGTTGAATGATTTGACGATACATCGACATTCAAGCGTTTCTATAAAAGATGCAATAATTGAAGGCCGATCTATGCACTCTTATAAATTTTATGCTAATATAGCATTGGAGATCACCCTCGTTTGTTTAGTATGAAAAAAATTGACAATACCCATTCAAAATACTGCCACAAATTGCCGAGTCAGTATGGCAGGTTAAGGCTTATTGAATCAAGGAATAGTAAGCGCAAACACCAGCTTGCTCGGAGAAGAGTCGTTTTTTCATTTCTGAGTTCTTTGATTTTAACCGTAGTAATTCTCCTCAGTGGAATTCAGTTATTCAACATGATAGCAGGCTCCCAGGGTGCTATGCAAAAATGGGACGTTCAGTTTATTAATGTCGCTACAACAGAGATCGAATCAGATAGCAGCTCTTATTTTGGGCAACCCGTTGCCAATATTGTTGCCCTCAGTCCTCGAAACGATAAACGCTCATTACTTCGGTTTTATGCCAATTCAGAAGTCAAAACTTTTTTACCCAGGGAAGTAAATAAAGATTCTTTTGCTATGTTGGCTTCTACTCAAATCAGGCTAAAAGCAGACGAAATTTACATCTGGGAAAACCATTCGACTGGTTGGGTGGAAATTGAAATAATAAATACTGAAACGGCGGAATCTAATCCTTATTTAATTTGGGATGGAGGTAAAAAGCGCGATCGCTTTATTACCCCAGAAAAAAAAGTCTTCTTTGAGGTGCAAGATTCTGGTGTTTATGACATCAATGTTTATTACTTCAACAATAAAAATGACTCGTTACCTATAATTGATATAGACTTGGAAAATCCTCCAATTCCTGACAGCTACGAACAGTTGTACCAATATTATGGGAATCCTCTAGATCCAGATTTTGTCACCAATTACATTACGATCGTAGGACTAAAGAATCCTAATGGTGGGGAATGGGAAGTAGAATGCCATAAGGCGATTGTCCAACGTCTGCGGCAAGTCTGGGAAGATTTAATAAGTAGGGACAAATTGCACTTAATTCAAACCTACAATGGCTGTCTAAATATTCGCATGAAACGAGGCAAAAATGAGCCATCAGTCCACAGTTGGGGATTGGCGATCGATATCAATGCAAAGCAATATCCAATGGGTTCTGTGGAACAACAGCCAGAAGCGATAACTAATGCTTTTAAAAAGCAGGGATTTTCATGGGGAGGGCATTGGAAAAGCAGAAAAGACCCGATGCACTATGAATTTTCAGTAGCGGGAATTTAGGAAATATGACATAATTTGTTTAATCTTTATACCCTTTTTGCATAGGAGAAACTAAGTTTCGACGCTCAAAATATTCAGGGCTGTATAGAGTTATTTCAGTAGAAGTTATAAACCGGGTTTATTGGCACAAAAATTTAAGGATTTAGCCAAAAAGTCATAAACCCAGTGTATTGTCTACTTTTTCTAAAACTACACCGACGCTCTGAACTTAGTTAAGGTAAACCGACTTCTGCCCATACTTTCGTTTCTGGAGACGGAGAATAAGGATCGACAAAGGTCGCTACTTTCAAAATCACGACTTCTTGTCCCGGCATCAAGACACTGATTTTCTCTTCTAGCTCGTAGTAAGGAGGCTGGGGATGATTTTGTCTCAAATTAACCCCATTTGAAACAATTACTTTGTCTCCAATAGCCGGAACAACCGGAGGGGAAATGATGACGGGTTGGTTGGTGGGAATTAATGGTTCACCAACTGAGGCAGTATCGTTGGTATTGTCAACGGAACCAATTCGCATCCATCCTAAAGCTTGATTAGAGATATTGCGTCTTTGCTGTTGCTGGTTGTTGGGTGGATTCAATATCATGGTTTGGTAGCGATCGCTAAAAAAGAACGAACCGATTCCAGATGCAGCAATCAGAATAGCACCGACTACACCACCCATAATCGCAGCTTTTTGCCAATTCCCCATTCCTTGGGGTTCCTTAGAGGGTGGAGCGCTGGGGGAAGACAAACTGGTAGTCGGTAGAGATACTGCTGTAGGTGGTTGATGTGCCCTTGTAGGTGGTGGGGAGGCGAAAGTGGGGGGCGCGGCGGCGGTATAAGCGGGGGCGGCGATCGCATCCAACATTTCCCTGGCACTAGAGAAGCGATCGCGCGGATGAGACTTAATCGCCCGATCCAATATTCCCGCTAATGTGGGACTAATCGTAGG
>NZ_JAJENT010000159.1:0-295 GCF_035615515.1 Phormidium sp. CCY1219 | reverse complement strand
AAAAATTGGGTTCTCAAGGTCGTAAAGCTTCTTGCATGAAAGCGATCGCCCTCCCAAATCACCCACAGCGCGATCGCGCTTGCAAACTCCAGAGGTGCGATCGCTCCCCAATCCTACCATAATTTTCTCTACCTAACACAATACCATGTTTCAAAAACTTTTCACCCTCGGTTTAGTGTCTTTAATCGCTGCAGTGCCTACCGTCGCACTAGCGTCCGCTCGAATTCCCAGACCCGATGAGAATGGGAATTATTATGATATTGCTGAAGCGTTTATTTGGAGAGTGGTAGACCCC
>NZ_JAJENT010000158.1:0-3688 GCF_035615515.1 Phormidium sp. CCY1219 | reverse complement strand
TCCATGTCATCGGAATCATCCATGTCATCGGAATCATCCATGTCATCGGAATCATCCATGTCATCGGAATCATCCATATCATCGGAATCATCCATATCATCGGAATCATCCATATCATCGGAATCATCCATATCATCGGAATCATCCATGTCATCGGAATCATCCATGTGGTCTACCTTAAAGTCATCACCGATGAGCAGGTCATTTTGATGAGCGCCGATGAGAGTATCATCGTCCATGCCACCGATAATGGTGTCTTTTTGGTTGCCACCTTCGAGGACATCATTGCCTTCGAGACCGAAGATCAGGTCTTTGCGCTTGTCACCGGTGAGGGTATCGTCACCTGCGCCACCCACGAGGATTTCTTGTTTCTTCTGTGCCTTGAGAGAAACGCCATCATCGCTATCGGCAAAGAGGGCTTTTTTCTCATCCGCCTCGATACCATCCACTGCGGGGAGTTCCAACTCCAACTCGTCGCAATGGGGGATAGAGGTGGTAATTTCCTCTGGAGGGGCGATCGGCAGACCTTCCATCTGACCCACGAGGACGTAGTGTTCGTACAGACTCTCGTATTCGAGACCTTCGCCAATTTCGGCGAGGGTGTCTTCATCCAAGACAGACTCGTAGAATTCGGCGTCAAACTCTCCAGTGGCAATCAGACCGGCAGACAATCCCACGGCAATAAAGTGGGCGAAGGCGCTGCTGTATTCGCCGGAGTCGAGAGCTTCCTGAACTCCTTCTTGTTCCAGATAAGTCTGTTCGTCAAACCACGCAGTTGCCACATGACCTTCCGAGAGTCCAACCTGCACGAAGTAGGCAAAGGCGCTGCTGTATTTGCCAGATTCGACGAATTCGGCGACTTCGGGATATTGTTCCAGATAGTAGTCTTCGTCAAACACCGGATTAGCAATCAGGCCCTCAGACAGTCCCACCTCAATAAAGTGGGCAAAGGCGCTGGTGTATTCGCCAGATTCGACTAATTGGGCGACTTCGGGATATTGTTCCAGATAGAACTGGGCATCGAACAGGGGGTTGGGACTGAGACCTTCTGCTTCGCCGACTTGCAGATAGTGGTCTAACGCACTGCTGTATTCGCCACTTTCGATGAGATCTGCGACTTCAGGATTTTCGCTGAGATAGTAGTCCGCATCGAACAGAGTGGAGATCGTGGTAATTTCGTCAACCTCGACCTCTTCTAGCAGGTCATCGCTGACAGTGGGAGTTTCCACCACCTCGAAGTTTTCCGCCGTCAGTTGCGCCTCATGGATGATAGTAATCGAGAATTCAGCACTCAAGTGGATGACCGTGGAGAACTTGGTCGCGATCGCGCCATCTTCTTGTTCGATCTCGATTTCTGTAGTTTCGGCGTTGTCGAGAATTTCTTCGCCGCTCAAACCGATCCCAGCAATTTGCAGGGTATCTTCTGCGGGGTTGAAGTCCAAGAGAGTATCTTGGTGTTTCTTCTCTACACCAGCAGGGTCGATGACAAAGATATCGCTACCTGCGCCGCCGACAAGGGTATCTGGCCCTTCGCCACCATAGAGCAGGTCATTACCTTCGCCACCCATCAGCAGGTCTTTTTCTTCGCCGCCGAGGAGGGTATCGTCTCCTTCTCCACCTACGAGGCTATCTTTTTCTTTGCCGCCGACGAGCAGATCGTTACCTTCGTCGCCGGAGAGGAGGTCTTTCTCATCGCCGCCGAACAGACTATCGTCTCCCGCGCCACCGAAGAGGGTGTCTTTTTCTTTGGCACCCACGAGCATATCGTCGCCGTCTTCACCAAAGATCTGGTCTTTTCCTTTGGATCCGATTACGGTATCGTTGCCTGCAGCGCCGACAATGGCTTCTTCACTTTCATCGCCAGTCAGCAGGTCATCGCCTTCGCTACCGATGAGTACGCTGTCGCTATCGAGGTCCTCAACAACGAAGCTATCTAACCCGAGATCCGCAGGGTCGGGAATGTCGATGTCTTCGGAAGCGATAATCCCTTGTTCGATGCCGACTTGGACGAAGTAGGCAAAGACACTGGGGTATTCTTTTCCTTCGCCGATTTGGGCTTTTTGTTCTTCGGTGAGCTGACTTTCGACCAATTCGGCATTAAATTCCGCACTGGCGGTGATGCCGATTTCTAACCCGATGGAAATGAAGTGGGTGTAAGCAATTTGGAAGATTTGGCCTTCCGTGGCATCTGCGGGAATTTCCGGCAGTTCGACTTCCGAATCGGGGTTTTCCTCGGCAAACTGTTCGAGTTGGTCGAGATAGAATTGTGCGTCGAAATACGGCAGGGGATTGGTGCCTTCTTCGATGCCGACTTCGATGAAATATTCAAAGGCACTGCTGTATTCGCCACTGACGAGCAGTTGTTGAACTTGGGGATATTGTTCGAGGAAATATTCTTGGTCAAAGAAGGGGGTGGGAACGTCGCCTTCGGTTTTCCCTTTTTTCAGGTAGTAGTCGAGGGGATTTTCGTATTCGCCTAATTCGATGAGTTCCTGAATTTTCGGATTGTTTTTCAGGTAAAATCCGAAGTCAAACAGTGGGCTAAAGCTGACTTGACTGAGTTGCTCGTCGAATTGTCCTTCTTGGAGGTAGTATTCGATGACGGTGCGATATTGACCCCCTTCGCCAATCTGTTGCTGAATGTCTTCGGGCAATTGAGAGAGGAAAAAGTCGGGGTTAAACAGTCCGCTGCTTTCGACTTCTTGTTCTTGTTCGGTGGGTGGGGCGGGTTCTTCTGCACTCGGATCCGGAATTTCGTCGATGACTACGGGGGGCAGATCGCCGATGGTTTCGCCGTCGGTTTCGCTGTCTTCTCCGGCTTCCTCTTCGGTATCTTCGGTATCTTCGGTATCGGTGACTTCTTCGCTTTCGTCATCGGGGGTTTCATCGGCCTCATCGGTGGTTTCTTCACTGTCCTCACCGCTTTCTTCCGCATCTTCGGCGGCTTCTTCTTCGGTGGGGCTAGCGGTGCGACCTTCTTCGAGACCAAATGCGAGGAAGTGTTCCAAGAGACTGTCGATTAAACCTTGTTGGAATGCTTCGGCAATATCTTGGTATTGTTCTAGGTAAAATTGGGCGTCAAACTGGCTGCTGAAGGTCCGAACTTCAAAGCGACCAAATAGGAAAAAGTGCTGCAGCCCGCTGGTAAATTCACCCGCCCCAACGGCTTGTTCGACGTCGGGGTTAAATTCGAGATATTCTTGTTCGTTGTAAGCGGCGTTAGGCGAGCGATTTTCGTTTTGCCCGTAGAGCAGGAAGTGTTGCAGTTCGCTGGCGAAATCTCCATTGGCGATCGCATCGGCAACATCGGGATTGCTTTCGCCATAAAATGTGGCCTGGAACCCGACGAGAACGGTGCGGCTGCGTTCTTTATAGCCAAATTTGACGGCATGTTTTAGCCCGCTTTCAAAGTCTCCTTGGGCTACGGCTTCCGCTACATCGGGGTTATTGGCGAGGTATTCTTCTTCATTGAAATAAGGCGCGATCGCTTCCTCGACTTCCGCCTCCATTTCGTCTTCGCCTTCCATTCCCACCGGGGTCATCCCGCTTTCTTCGCTCATCTCGCTGTCTGGCGTTTCGGTGGTGGTGACTTCCCCTTCAGCGGTTTCGCTTTCTTCGGTCATTTCTTCTTCCATGACCGTCTCTTCTTCAGCGGTTTCGCTCTCTTCTTCGGTCATTTCTTCTTCCA
>NZ_JAJENT010000157.1:0-302 GCF_035615515.1 Phormidium sp. CCY1219 | reverse complement strand
CAAATGACTAATGACTAATGACTAATGACCAATGACCAATGACCAATGACCAATGACTAATGACCAATGACTGTTGAACAACCCTATTAGGGGGTGGTGGGTGACGGGAGGCATGCCAGTGGGTTTATATGCCAAAAAAGATTGGGGAGTACAGTCAAATCCCACCGTGCTGCTCAATTTCATCGCCACGCAAGCAACGCATTGCATAAGTGCCCTGCCTCCCCCATCGACTTCATTCTACCCCCTACCGCTTTTTTTGTCAACCGCTTCGGGCAACAATTTCGCGCGCATAGCCAAATGAC
>NZ_JAJENT010000156.1:0-500 GCF_035615515.1 Phormidium sp. CCY1219 | reverse complement strand
TTCATTTCAATGATACTAGTAGGATCTACTCAAGCAGCACAAATACTCGGGATTTCCGGTTCTTATATGAGAAAACTTTTATTAACTCAGAGAGTTTGCGGCGCTTTTAAAATAGGCAGAAACTGGGCAATCCCGTTAACCGACGGAATTCCCCAAGTCAAGGAAGGAACTCGCGGCCCAAAACCACGATGGAAACCTGCGCGCAAAGCGGCGATTACCTGCATTCACGTCAATCAACACAAGATTCGGCAAAATAACAAGCGAGAGGAAAAAGAACCCGTAATTAGCGTCAAACACGGCAGCAGCAATCGGTATGGGTTTGAAGCGGAAATCGCCGGACCTAGCCGGGTAGTGTATCGACCCGATAAGCCGCTATCTTGCGGGGCGAAAGTTTGGATCGAGACGCTTTCCTCCGTGGAGTTGCTGAGCGGTTAAGCCACATCCGACTGAAATAGGTTGGAAAAATAACTCGGGACGAGCAGCTTCTTGGCAGGCAATGG
>NZ_JAJENT010000155.1:0-3472 GCF_035615515.1 Phormidium sp. CCY1219 | reverse complement strand
TTTAACTGTAGTTATAGATATAGAGAAAACTGGTTCTATAGAAATGGTTAGTCAAAGGTCTTATAGCAGTTATGCAGACTTACTGCTATGGTTATCTTTGCTAAAAAGGGGATTAATTGCTTATGGAATTCAAGAAAATTTAGCTTTATATAGAATTGTTCAAGGTTCAATGTCTAGCAATAAATTGAAAAACGCGATTGGAGTGTGGAAAATTTATCGTCAAATAGAAAAATTAAATTTACCAGTTGCGAGTTGGTGTTTCATAAATTATGCTTGGAGAGGCTACATAAAATATAAACAATTAATCTAAATTAGTCATAGAATAAGTTATCATCTAGGTATAACTAGCGTTGATGGACTATATCTAAATGAAAAATGAAAAATGTTTAAATTTATTGGATATTTTTAGTTGAACGATATCCAATAATAAATATCGGGTACAGATTTTATTACCAGGAGATTGGTAACTGATATTATCAAGAATATGTAAAAAAAATTAAAACGCTATTTTTATTGGTTAAAGTAAAAGGTAATGAACATAATAATAACAGGTAGTACAGGTTTAATAGGACTCTATTTACTGTCAAAAATTAAACAAGAAAATTACTTGATTGATTGTGTGGTGAGATCCACCAGTAATACTCAAGGAATTGAAGAAATAAATCTAAAAATCAACTATTTTGTCGGAGATACTTCTTCCGTTGAGACTTGGGACAAGATTTTGGCACAAAGAACTCCTGAAGTAATCGTTCACATTGCATCTATATTACATACTGAAGCTATAGTTGAAAGCCTGAAAAAAGCTGAAAAAAATCCAAGGTTAATTGTGATTGGCACTACAGGAATTTATTCTAAATACCGTGAAAGTGCCGAAGATTATAAAAAAATGGAAACCCGACTGGACGAATATTCAGGCTCTTACTGCTTACTTCGCCCCACGATGATATATGGTTCCCACCGAGATAAGAACCTCCATAAACTGATAAAATTTTGCGATCGCTACGGATTCTTTCCCGTATTTGGACCGGGTGAAAATCTCATCCAACCCGTTCATGCTGATGACTTAGCCCAAGCTATCTTAACCGCACTTCAACGCCCCCATATCCAAGGGGCATACGACCTTTCTGGCGGTACGGTTGTCACCTTCCGAGAACTGCTAACTTTAGTCGGAAAACTACTCGGCAAACCAGTACGCCAGATTTCTTTACCTCTCAATGCAGGAGTCTGGTCAGCCACAATTCTGGAAAATCTTTTAAAAGAGCGATCGCCTGTACGCCGGGAGCAAATCCTGCGATTACAAGAAGACAAAGCCTATCCCCATGATGCAGCGCAACGAGATTTAGATTTTTTCCCTCGAACCCTAGAAGAAGGTCTTGGACAAGAGGTAGAGTTGATGCGTAGCTTAGGCATGATTTCCAGTTAGCCATGTATTTTGCCGTAGCGATCGCCACCTTGGTCGAAAATCAAAGGGGATGGAGCGTGAATCCAGAAATAGCTATAGACATCAACGGGAAACTAAACGTCCCTTTAACTCTGTATAGTTGGGAAACATCGAATCTAGACTGATTAGAGAAGCATTATAAATCAAAGCTGTGGCAATGATAATCCGGTCAGCCGGTCGCGATGATGTTCTGGCAGTTGAGCAGCTTTCAGAGCAATTTCCCGCTCGATGGGCAAAACCTGAATATCTGCCAATGCAGCTTTGACCCATTCATCAAGGGGAAGAGAAATCTGTACCCGCTGCCGTTTCACCAATTGTCCGAGTTCCCAGCAAGAAATGGCACTAATCGCAACAGTATCAGCCGTTTCAATCAGCTCAATTAGACGATCGGAAAGCGCCATACTACTGAGCTGGGGATTTTGCCAACGAATCCAGATATGAGTATCAAGTAACAGCATTCAGGACAAATCCCAATCTGACTCAGGGATGGCAGGTGCGATTAAATCGTCAAGCAAGCGAACCGTACCCGCTAGTTTTGGAGAAGGCTGGCGGCGTCGTGAAGTAGCAACGGACTCCTCGGATATCGCGGAGAGAACGATCACTTCATAAGTGCGATCGCTCTTCAGTGAAGGAGGTAGGTCGATAACCAGTTGACCATTGACAGGTTTGGCAAAGATTCGCAACGCTTCCATAGCCACCTCCGGACTCAGGATAATGAATTAATTCTATCACTAGACTATCCCTTGGGCAACCTAAAATAAAATCAGAACATTATTACCCTTATACGACACAGAATAATCCCTACCCAACTTTGGTTAGAACAAGCGATCGCCTCCTGAGTTCCCTCGTCGTGGATAGCAGCAAAATCCGCAATACCCTAAACTGGCGATCGCCATTTACTATAGATGAGGGTCTCCAGCAAACTCTGCAAAGCGATCGCAATCAATTTTGAAGTCAATATGAAATCAAGATTACGCTTTTCACTGTTCGTTTTTCACTGTTCGTTTTTCGATCGCGTACCGGATTTCTTAGGAGGGTAATCGACATGCAACTGTTAGACATACAAACTCTCGCGCCAGCACCAGAACAACGCATCCTTCTGAACCATGTCACTTGGGAGCAATACGAAAGCCTCTCATCCCTATTTGTGGATGAATTTCCCCGGATGACTTATTTAGAAGGAAAGCTAGAAATTATTATCACAGTATCTCCAGAGCACGAACGCTTGAAAAAGATTATTGCTCGGTTGATTGAAACCTATGCAGTTGAGAAACGAATTAATCTCAATGGCTATGGCAACACTACCTTTCGCAACCAAGCAGTAGCGCGAGGAGCCGAACCGGATGAGTGCTATTGTTTGGGCGAGCTGGGGCAAGTTCCCGATATGGTGCTGGAAATCGCTCTGACTAGCGGCGGAGTCGATAAATTAAAGGTTTACCAAGGATTGAGAGTTCCAGAGGTATGGTTTTGGCAAAATGGAAGTTTTTCCCTTTATCGGTTAGGAGCGAAAAACTACACTATAATTCCTCGCAGTACCTTCCTGCCGGATCTAGATTTCTCCCTCCTGAGTCAATATCTGGAATACGCCAACCAAACTGAGGCAGTTCTGGCTTATCGCCAGGCGCTGCAAAATTATTAAGGTCGATCGCTCAACTTGACGACCATCATGCCAATCCCGATTCTAGCGCCACTTTCCTCCTCCTGAGCCTCCTGACCGTTGGCTGGCTCAAACAGCGCTTCAGCCAAAACCTGCTCGACATCCCCAACGATGTTGCATCCACAACGCTACGCGAGATTGCAGTTCCCACAGCCAACCCACCCCACGGGGCGGCGACTTGGGCTTCATCATTGCCTTTGCGATCGCGCCATAACTCCCCACTATTCCTTGGGCCGCTTAACATGAAATTAGAATGTTGTCCCGTATAGATGGAAAAATAACCTGTGGCATTGAAATCACACGAAAAAAAGACGAAAGTTTGGTAGCCCCGTAACTTTAGTTCGGGGCGGAAAAACGAACGCTTGTTTCAACAA
>NZ_JAJENT010000154.1:0-3124 GCF_035615515.1 Phormidium sp. CCY1219 | reverse complement strand
GGGGATGATTCCGATACCACCACGGCGGATTCCGAGGAGAATGGGGATGATTCCGATACCACCACGGCGGATTCCGATGAGAATGGGGATGATTCCGATGAGAATGTGGATGATGCCGACGGAACCGATGTGGATGATGCCGACGGAACCGATGTGGGTGGCAACGACTACTTAGAAGGAGGTCACGGAAAAGACACCATCCTGGGTGGTGGCGGTGATGATAGCCTGATGGGTGGCGACCAAAAGGACTACCTGTGTGGCGGTGATGGCGATGACTACCTAGATGGTGGCAAGCACAAAGACATCCTGATCGGTGGCAAAGGCAACGACATGCTGTTTGGCGGCGAGGGGCAGGACTTCCTCAGTGGTGACGTAGGCGACGATACGCTTTACGGTGGCGCTGGCAAGGATACCCTCACTGGTGGCGCAGGTGCAGACACCTTTGTGATGGATGCTGCTGCTGCCCTGGAAGGCGAAGAAGATGAGGATGAGGAAGAAGGCGCTGATGATGGTGACGCGATCGCGAACCTCAAAGGCAAGAAGAATGATATCATTCTCGACTTCAATGCCGAAGAAGGCGATGTCATCCAAATTGCCGGCAGTGAGTTTGGCATCGATAATCTGTCCGATGTGTTTGCCGAAGACGGATCCAGTGGCGTAGATGTGACCACTGGCACCACCAGCACCCAGGAAACGTTCACGCAGTTTACCTTCAGCGCTGAATTCTCCCTGACAGTGTTCTCTCAGGTGGAGTTGAGCCAAGATGATATTACTCTCATTTAAGGATTTGCTCAAATTGAGAGAGAATCATTGAATTATCACTAAACAAGGCGATCGCACCAGTTTTCTAGCTGGTGCGATTTTTTTGTCCGATTTGAAAAGTTGTCATCATGCCCGAGAGGGGCTATAGCGCGCGAAGGGCGAGTATTTCGCGCGGCTTTGAGTCGTGAGGGAGACACTCGCACTTCTGGGGGCTTGAATTGCATGAGCGATGGAGACTGGGTATATATCACCGTCGGTCAATGGCTTGTCAAAGCGGGGGATGGAAATACTGCCGCGTGGGGCCAAGCGTTTGGGCATAGTCTGTGGCAAAATAAGGTTCGACGGTGCGGATATGCGGCGCGATCGCAACGCAACTCATCCGCTGAATTGAAGTGCAAGGAAGTCGCGCGATCGCACCGGATATTCCATCCCAAGTAGTCGATCTATCCCCTCGAACCTGAATGATTCACAGTGACGTTTTCTCCTTTTTTTCTGGCGTCGGTTTCTTAGATTTAGGCTTTGAAGATGCCGGCTTTAATGTGGTTTATGCCAGCGAAATCTTCCCTCCCTTCATGGAGGCTTATCGGTATTCCCGCACTCATCTGAAGCGAAACTTACCCGAATATGGCTGTTATTGTGCCGAAAACGGCGATATCCAAACCCTCCTCAACCCAGAGGAAAAATATATCCTCTCCGATTTAGTGAACACATCGCGACAAAACGCCGATCTAGTGGGATTTATTGGCGGTCCCCCCTGCCCGGATTTTTCCGTAGGCGGCAAAAATAAAGGCAAAGAAGGAGAAAAAGGCAAATTATCCGCATCCTATGTGCAGCTCATCTGTGAGCATCAGCCGGATTTTTTTGTGTTTGAGAACGTGAAAGGATTGTGGCGAACCCTCAAGCATCGAACTTTTTATGAAGACCTCAAACGCATCCTGCAAAACGCCGGCTATGTTTTAACCGAGAAATTAATTAATTCTCTCGAATATGGCGTACCCCAAGATAGAGAACGAATTATTTTGATTGGGTTTCATCGCCATATTTTCCATCAGATTGGCAGTCCGGTAAACATCCATTTCCGCGACGTTTTTCCCGAGACTATTTTTCCTTGGGACAAATTTGTTGTTTTTCCGAAAACCGAGGTTTTTTCTTATCCTTGGCCGAAATTCACTCCTTTCCAGGCGGATTCGAGTCTTGATTGTCCGCCCAATTTGCCGCAAGAATTAACAGTGGAATACTGGTTTAAACGGAATCAGACGGAGAATCATTTGAATGCTGAGGGGTATTTTAAACCCCGAGGAGGAATCGAGAAAATGAAAGCGATACCGGAAGGGGATGATTCCAAAAAGTCTTACAAACGGTTGCATCGATGGCGATATTCTCCTACGGCATGTTACGGAAACAATGAAGTTCACTTGCATCCGTATAAGGTTAGAAGATTGAGCGTTGCAGAGGCGATCGCCATTCAATCTTTGCCGAAAGATTTCGTTCTCCCTCCCGAACTTCCTCTCAGTCATCTGTTCAAATCCATTGGCAACGGCGTTCCCTATTTGGCATCTCTCGCCATTGCCAAAACCATTCTGTACTTTTTAAATCATCCGGGGATTGATGAAGAAAATCGGAGACAACAGGTTAACGATTTTGAGCCTTTACAATTAAGTTTAAACTTAGAAATGTAGGCGTCAAAAATCAACGCTGGTCATTCTTGACTAACCTGAGTCAAAATAATGGACTCCAAAATGACCAGCGGTTAGGAAAATATTTCCATCATGGTTGATAACAATAGTAATCTCATAATGAATCGACAATTGGCTATCTAACTTAAGCAACCTGATAAATATTTAAAAAATTAAAAAATTATGCATAAAAAAATAATCTTTTATGTAAGAGCATCCGTCACTAAACTACTTAAATCATTTTTGGTGTTGTAGGGATAAATTCCATCTACTAAAGGAATACGTTTATTAACAATTATTCCATGAGGAGATATTCCCTCCATAAATACAATTCTATCGTTATCACTAAATTTTCTAGTAACCATATAGTAACGCCATTTTTGATTAGCCACATGATTGATAGCTTTAAGCATAGCAGCTTCAAATAAAGGTTGATAGCGTCTATCTGGGCGGTTAGTGGTTTTTAATGAAATCGCCGCTTTTACATCACTCGCTAATATTTTACCTTTGAAATGATCGTAAAGATTTAAACTGTTAGGCTTTTTAATTTGTTCCTTTAGTAAATCATTAATTTTGTCTCTAGGATGCTTCGTAGAATCCAAGTGTACAATAACATAATCTGGGCTGGAAAAGAAAATTTTATTTTTTAATTCATTAATCGCTGCTAAAGGATTACCTGGTTGAAA
>NZ_JAJENT010000153.1:0-205 GCF_035615515.1 Phormidium sp. CCY1219 | reverse complement strand
AATCCATTGTCTGCCGAACAACGGTAGCGGATAAAAACGGCTAACCTGTCCGAGTTAAGCGGTTTTTATCCCGCCCCTACCCAATTTAACAATTGGATAATTGAGCAATTGTGTGACAATTGCCCGACAATTTGAAGCAAACACAGAGGTTATTTATGATTATTCGGAATCTGAACCACATGGAAACGATTGATGAAAGCAAGCA
>NZ_JAJENT010000152.1:0-245 GCF_035615515.1 Phormidium sp. CCY1219 | reverse complement strand
TTGCCTTTCACCCGGGGTTCATTCTGGATATAAAATGCCGAATCGGGTTCGGAACCGCGTGCTAAATCTTCGCGATTTAGGGTAGTCGAACCGGATCGAACGATTTCTATATTCAACTCCTCGACTACAACACCCACAAGAGCGGCTATCAGTTCTTTGGGGTTTTCATGCTCTAACAAGGGAGTCATAATTTCCAACAATCCTCGGTCGTAAGTCAGGCGGATATTGCGATTGTCTCCCATGTC
>NZ_JAJENT010000151.1:0-231 GCF_035615515.1 Phormidium sp. CCY1219 | reverse complement strand
CTTCGGTTTCGTCCGCCACACCTTCGTCAGTGGCCTCGAAATCGGTCGAAATTTGCGGCAAGTGCTGCACCAACTTTACCTCGAACGGGGACTCACCCAAGGCGATCGCCTGTTTGAAAAATGGCTGGACTCCTCCGATTTTGGTGGCTCCACCTGGATGGCGCGAGCATTAATCCAAATCTCCGAATGGTTTGACTCGCAGCGCCAATCTATCCAAAAGCTCATCCTCAA
>NZ_JAJENT010000150.1:0-201 GCF_035615515.1 Phormidium sp. CCY1219 | reverse complement strand
TTCTGCTCGTTTCTTGCCATCTCGAACGACAGTTGGTTGTAGCGCTGCTGCAAAGCGTAGAACTCTCTTTTGAGCTGCTGGTTTTCTTCTTCCACCTGGGCCGTCTCGGATTGGGTAGCTTCAAAGTTGGCAATCTGCTCCTGGAGGTGGTGAATTTGCGACTCCTTATCGGTATTTTCTTGCAGGAGTTGTTGCAGTTGC
>NZ_JAJENT010000149.1:0-2419 GCF_035615515.1 Phormidium sp. CCY1219 | reverse complement strand
TGGTCTTCTGGTCAGGTGAGCTTGGGAAAATAAAGTCTTACCAAGCCCCTCCCTTTAGGGATGGGGTTCCTGACAGACTTGTCACGCTCAACCATTTATGATATAGACCATTCTACTAAGCAAATGTTCTCCGCAGTAAGGGTTGAATGCTCAACAGTGCCAATGCGGCAAATCCCGCCAACACCCCTAAGGCCCCGCCAAAGGTGACGTCACCCCAAGGAGCTTGCATCACCACACTTCCCCAGGACCAGTCCCCATGCAGGTACAGATAGCGAATGGGTTCGATCGCGTAGCTGAGCGGATTTAAAGACGCCACCACTTGCAACCATTTCGGCATAAACGACAGGGGCGCTAAAGCAGTGCTGGCAAACAGCAGGGGCAAATTAATCACAAAAATCACGGCAATTAATTCCACGTGCCCCGGTAGGGCAAAGGCAAAACCCAGGCTCAATCCCGTGACGCTCAAAACCAGCAGGAAGGTAATTAAGGCGATCGTTGCCAGACCCAATCCTCCGGGCAATCCGGCCCCCATAAACGCACCCGCCGTCACGATAACCGCCGTCTGAATGAAGCTGAGTACCATAATATATGCCGCCGAAGCAACCACAATCGAAAATCGACTGGATAATGGTGCCACCAACAAGCGATTTAAAAACCCGAATTCCCGGTCAAACATCACCGGCAACCCGGCATTCAGCGCCCCGGAAAATGCGGTAAATACAATCACTCCCGCCCCGAGAAATTGCGCGTAATTAATATTATCCCCAAACATGCCTTGCGGGGCATTTTGGAACAGCGCCCCAAACAAAATCAACCACATCAACGGTTGAATAATGCCGGCAATTAAGGTGGAAGGACGTCTCTGTAGTTGGATAAACAGCCGTTTGGTCAGGGCAAGGGTTTCTTGCACAAAATCCCCCACGGGATTGCTTCTGGCAGTTTGCAGCGCGCCACGGGCGCTGGGATTGGTTGGACTAACAGTTTGACTCATAATGACTAATGATTAGGGAACAGTTTATTCTGGCAAATCCTCGGTTCGAGGGTTTCAGACCTCGCTGAGGAAAGCGGTGGGAAAATGATTTTCCCACAGGTTCGCACTGCTATGGTTTCAGTGTGAATCGCTTCCCTACAATTGTCCTCTAACTTAGCGCATATTTTGTTTGCGTTCTTTTTTCGGATCCCGGGTTCCGGCGGCGGCGAGTTCCGCATCCATCAGGGTTTGACCGGTGGCGGTGAGGTAAACGTCATCCAAACTCGGGCGGGATTGGGCAATGCCAAAGGTGGGCAAACCCCCATCGCGCAAGGCTTGTTGAATGTTGCTCAAGGCGTCGCTTTGCGGTTTGACCACTAGGTTGAGGGAGTTCCCTTGGGCGTTGTTAATCACGATTTCTTCCACGAAGGGCAAGGGTTCGAGCAAGGATTTGGCTTTTTGCGCTTCTTCGATGGGGGAGAATTCGCGGATGCGCAGGGTAATGCGATCGCCGCCGATTTTATCTTTCAGTTCCGAGGGGCTTCCCACATCGATGATTTTCCCCTTATCCAGAATGGCGACGCGATTGGCGAGGGCGTCAATTTCTTCCAGATAATGGCTGGTAATCAACACTGTGGTGCCATTTTCCCGCAACTGGCGCAGGAACGACCACACCGCAATCCGACTTTCGATATCCAATCCCACGGTGGGTTCGTCCAATACCAGCACGTCAGGTTCGTGCAGCAATCCCGCCGCTAAGTCCAGGCGCTTTCGCATCCCCCCGGAATATTTCCCGGTTTGCGTGTTCGCCCACTCTTCGAGTCCCAATAAACTCAGCATGGCGTTGATTCTGTCTCTTGCCAAGGGTTTGGGAATGTGGTACAATGCCGCCTGCAGTTCCAGCAGCTCTCGCCCGGTAAGCACCTTGTCCAAGGCCACCTCCTGCGCCACATACCCGAGGCGCTGTCGGGCCGCTTTCGGATCGGCCACTACATCGATGCCAGACACCTCTAGGCGACCTGCATCTGGGGTGGCTAGGGTACACAAACACCGGATTGTCGTGGTTTTGCCCGCCCCATTCGGTCCGAGCAACCCGAAGATTTCTCCGGGTTGGATTTCAAAGGTGACCTCTTTGACCGCTTCGATCGCGCCGTAGCGCTTTTGCAGATTCTCGATTAAAATAGCTGGAGCCATGCGTTTCTTAAGTCCGAGTTGATACAAATCTACACATTCCTTCATATTATTTTAATGCTTTGGCGGCAGATGGGTCAGCTTGGAATGTTATCATCAGATTGTTGCAGGGTGACTCTGCTGAAACCGAGGCGTTGCCCAGCAAGTTTAAGCAATTTATGCAATGCGTAAGTTCCCTGCTTGCCCCATCGACCTTAATTCCACTTTATGCCAATTTCCCGGATTTGTCAATCAATCAGTTAGGCCACCAATTTTCCA
>NZ_JAJENT010000148.1:0-525 GCF_035615515.1 Phormidium sp. CCY1219 | reverse complement strand
AACCCAGATCTCAAAGGTCTCGGCCCAGAAGCCCGCGCCGTACCGCCTAAGCGGTCGGCGTCGGGAGTACGTCACTTTTATCCCACCCCCGCTGCTGCGGATGAAAATTGACTCGAACCGTCCTGTTGGATCGGAAAATTGTCCAGGGCACCGCTTGACAAAAAACTGGGCATCGGGTAAATTAAAATTAATTGGTCAGGCAGGACAATAACGCAATGCAAAAATTGCTTAACGGCGCTGCCTGAGCCTTGGGCTTGAGCTTCACTACCTAGATTATCACAAATCTGGAGAATCTGCCAGCGGCAAAAAAAAGAATCATCCTATTTTTTTTAAACCCTTGATGCACCTCTGTAAAAGCATGGCTAGCCATCTCCCTACATTTCATCAGCATCTTGAGAAAACCTGGGCATCGGGTACTATAACATTGAGTGTCCAAGTAGCACAATAATGCAATGCAAAAATTGCTTAACGGCGCTGCCTGAGCCAGGGGCTTCACTACCTATACGATCGCAAATCTGGAGAATC
>NZ_JAJENT010000147.1:0-636 GCF_035615515.1 Phormidium sp. CCY1219 | reverse complement strand
ATGGGGTAGGCAGGGCATTAATGCAATGCTTTGCTTGCAAAACGCGAGGGGAAAAATCGAGCAAGTTGCTCTTACCCGGGTCAATTCCCCACTCAATGTTTAACTTCTAGGGAAGGCAATCGAATAAAAATTATCCCAGGGGGAAAAACGCCTCAAGGTGTCTTGATAAAACGTACCCATCGTCATTGAAGCACAATTCCCTCTGTTTTAGTGCAAGCAAAGCACTGCCAAAAAATACTGTCTCGCGCATCGATATCATTGTTGTACCGAAACCAATTTCCTTTGTAAACCCATTGCCGCAACAATATCCGTAGGGTGGGTTAACCGCGCAATCCAATCGGTGGGACAATCATCAAATCTCATACCGGGAGTAACGCACCAACCCTGAGATTCACCTTGATGGGGCGATCGCATATGGAGTGGGGAGAAAATCCGTAGGGTGCGTTACCCGCGCAATCCAATGGGTGGGACAATCATCAAATCTCATACCGGGGGTCACGCACCAACCCTAACTGAGTAACACATCAAGAAAGAAACCTGCGATCGATGCCAAGAAGCGCCGGCGAAAAGAAGTTGACAGGATTGGCAGGGATGATATAATAGAGGCAGGTCAAGTCGATGGGGGAGGCAGGGCAT
>NZ_JAJENT010000146.1:0-277 GCF_035615515.1 Phormidium sp. CCY1219 | reverse complement strand
TTAAAAGCCACGATTTACGAACACGGGAACTTCCAAGGAGCCAGTCAAGAACTAACCGAAGGCAGTTATAATATTGCCAGCTTGAAAATTGGCAACGATCGCCTCAGTTCGTTGCGCGTACCTGCGGGACTGAAAGTGACCCTGTACGAACATGCGAACTTTTCCGGACGCAGCAAAGTATTAACTCAGGATACCTCTTGGGTGGGTGATGATTTTAATGACATTACCTCTTCGATTAAGGTAGAAAAAAGTGGGGCGATGCCCTTAAAAGCCACGA
>NZ_JAJENT010000145.1:0-228 GCF_035615515.1 Phormidium sp. CCY1219 | reverse complement strand
AGAAGTAACTATAGCCTTAACAATGTCTCCAGTCTGAAAACCTTTGACCAACTTATTTCGAGGACCATATCGAGACGCGAATCCATATTTGTCGGTACGGCACATCTGACGAGTTCCTTGTCCTGTGGCTGTAATAATTAAGGGTTGCTTTACCAATATGTTCAGTCGCTCTGGTGTTGATTTCCCAACACAAGCAGCATCTAGCCAGTGTGTTTTAGTTAATTCTTG
>NZ_JAJENT010000144.1:0-439 GCF_035615515.1 Phormidium sp. CCY1219 | reverse complement strand
GATTATTTCCCATCACTGCTTGCCATTGTGCCTGGGTTACCGGATATTTGCCCATAAAAAATTCCGGTACCCTCACCCGATGTTGCGGACCTTCATTATCATATCGCTCCAATTCGGTTTCCGGGGAACCCATGAGAAAGGTACCCGCCGGAATGCGTACCATTTCTAACCTAATTCCTTGCCCCAAATCTTCGGTATAGTATTCTGCCTCCCCCTGCTGGCGGTTGATTTCCTTTCCATAGCGATTCACAGTAATAATGTCAAAACTGAATTTCGGCAATGATGATTGTGCCGTTTTAGCACCGCTCACTGGTGACAAATTTAGGGCGTCTAATACTTCCGATGCTGATTGATATCGCTGTTTTGGATAATCGGATAATAACTTATCTAATACCTGGGCCAAATTTTCGCTAATTTCCACCCCATCAGGCAATTGTTC
>NZ_JAJENT010000143.1:0-227 GCF_035615515.1 Phormidium sp. CCY1219 | reverse complement strand
CAAAAATTTCTATGTTGCGCCGGAAAATTTTTGCCTCCACCAGTTGACAAAAAAAAGGGCATCGGGTATAATGAAACCGTGGGGGCAGGCAGGGCCGTTAAGCATTGCTTTGATTGCGTATGTGCGCTGCCTGGGCGAATGGCTTCACCGAATTCCACGGTCTGTCAATCTTGGTTGCGCCGGAAAATTTTTGCCTCCACCAGTTGACAAAAAAAAGGGCATCGGGT
>NZ_JAJENT010000142.1:0-297 GCF_035615515.1 Phormidium sp. CCY1219 | reverse complement strand
AAGTCGGTTGAAACCGACTGAAATGCTTCTTTGGTAACGTTTTCAGCCGGTTTCTAACCGGCTTTAGCTATGAGGCGTGGGTTTGCAACCCCCGCCGGATCTGAAATGCTATGGTAACGTTTTCAGCCGGTTTCTAACCGGCTTTAGCTATGAGGCGTGGGTTTAAACCCACGCCGGATCTGAAATGCTTCTATGGTAACGTTTTCAGCCGGTTTCTAACCGGCTTTAGCTATGAGGCGTGGGTTTAAACCCACGCCTTGCTGCGATCGGATTGTTTTCGTTGCTGGAATAGCAACA
>NZ_JAJENT010000141.1:0-231 GCF_035615515.1 Phormidium sp. CCY1219 | reverse complement strand
TTGTCAAGCACTCCATCGAAAAAATTTGCGGCTGAATATTGACAGAGACTCAGGAGGAAATGATAAAATTAGAGAAGTACAAGTTATGGGTTGGGGCAGCAGACTTAAGCAATTCATGCATTGCACATACGTCCTGCCTGCACCCTCGATTTGATTTTACCTGATGTGAATTCCCTTTGTCAAGCACTCCATCGAAAAAATTTGCGGCTGAATATTGACAGAGACTCAGGA
>NZ_JAJENT010000140.1:0-258 GCF_035615515.1 Phormidium sp. CCY1219 | reverse complement strand
CCCTCGTAGGGCTTAGGCTGGTCAGCTACCTAAAGTCAGGGGCTAGAAGCCCCGTCTCTTTAGCGCGGGGTGCTGACTCAACAGGATTGACAACCCCGGTTTGAGATCCAGGGGGACGCTCGGGATCGGGCACCTGTCTGGAATCAAGGCCCTGTAACTCCCGGGCGAGACTTAACTGTTTGTGACGTACTCCCGACGCCGACCGCTAAGCGGTACGGCGCGGGCTTCTCCTCCCGTTACGGGATTTGCGTTTTATAG
>NZ_JAJENT010000139.1:0-204 GCF_035615515.1 Phormidium sp. CCY1219 | reverse complement strand
AGTTGGTCTCCCAACTAAATTAACCAGACTTTTGAAGGAACAAAAAGGCAAGTGCAATGAATGTGGCCTGTTCTTCACGGACAGTGACCTCATAGAAATCGACCATATTAAACCTCTAGCGGCGGAAGGTAAAGATACCCATAAAAACCGTCAAGCATTGCATCAACACTGCCACGACCGCAAAACCGCAAGAGACCTTGTTAT
>NZ_JAJENT010000138.1:0-270 GCF_035615515.1 Phormidium sp. CCY1219 | reverse complement strand
CATAAACAACTATTGCGGACATCGGGATAGTTTTTTTCCATCCCTGGAATTGGACTAAGCATAAACAACTATTGCGGCGATCGGGATAGTTTTTTCATCCCTGGGGTTGGACTAGGGATAAACAACTATTGCGGCGATCGGGATAGTTTTTTCATCCCTGGGGTTGGACTAAGCATAAATAACTATTGCGGACATCGGGATAGTTTTTTCCACCGATCGCGTGGTGGTGGTGAAATATAGCAGGTCTCTTTCTTGATGCGATCCGCTGCC
>NZ_JAJENT010000137.1:0-508 GCF_035615515.1 Phormidium sp. CCY1219 | reverse complement strand
TGACCATACAATTGAGTGATTACTTTGAGGTTAATCATTGTTATTTTATGCGGTTGGTCAACAATTAAATTGCAGAAGGAGCGAGAGTTGTAAGGTGGGCGATGCCTAACTTACCAGTAGTTTTTTACAAATTAATAAGGTGAGTTTTTCGCGGTCAAAAGCTGCGGTTTAGAGGGGAAAAAGGTCGTTTTTTTTAACTAGCGATCGCCAAATAAAAAGAGAAGAGAACTGGCATTCTCTTCTCTTGCTGTGGGTTTTTATCTGTTCCTGGGGTTTCCCCCTTGAGTTTTTTCCGCAACATTTTCTGCTGCTTCTTGAGTTGTCGTTGGCGAGCGCTACCGCCTTTGCCTTTGGTGTTTCTCCCGGGTTTGCGAGGAGACTCCCAACTTTTGAGACGTTGACCCATTGGGTTATCCTCCGAAGTGGATTTGCAACTTTGATACTCCCTACGGATAAATCCGAGGGATTCTTAAAGAGTCCAAAGTCGGACTTTTAAAGGCGCTTTTCC
>NZ_JAJENT010000136.1:0-563 GCF_035615515.1 Phormidium sp. CCY1219 | reverse complement strand
TTCGACATGGAACTCAATGCGGATTTAGTCGTCCTCTCTGCTTGCGAGACGGGACGCGGAAAAATCACTGGCGATGGAGTCATCGGATTATCGCGATCGCTCATGTCTGCCGGCACCGCCAGCGTGCTGGTATCCTTATGGAAAGTGCCAGATAATGCCACCTATTTGTTAATGCGAGAATTTTATCAAACCTGGGAAAGCAGTGGCGATAAAGCCCAGGCATTGCGTCAAGCGATGCTGACCACCATGCAGCAGTATCCCAGTCCCGAAAATTGGGCGGCCTTTACCTTGATGGGAGAGGCGCAATAGGGTGCGCTGGAGTCTCCCCCCGCGAGGGTTGATAATTGAAAAATTATGGGGTATTATCAAAAGCATCAACTCTCAACCAAAAGGAGCATCTACCATGCCCCCTGCTTGCAAATCCCGCAACCTATTTGCCCTCACCTTAGTGGTTCTCGTCGGCACCTCAGCACTTGGGGTAGATAAACGCCCATTGTTCCGTTTCCCCGCCACCGCCCAAACGGTGGAAGAGCGACAACAGGAAGCGGAACGATTGTTGGAAC
>NZ_JAJENT010000135.1:0-206 GCF_035615515.1 Phormidium sp. CCY1219 | reverse complement strand
ACTTCCGACAAGTCGGACTCATAGGCGAAGTCAAATACGCCTCTATGGGTTGCCGAAGCTTCCCTTTACGTTTGATTACACCGTTGTGCGCTTCCATCACACAGCCAAATCGGTACGCTCATCCTTGCGTCCTGCCATTACTGCAACTCGGAGCCGCAATGCGATATCGCGCTTTCGGTTGCTGGGGTTTCTCCGTACTAGGAGTG
>NZ_JAJENT010000134.1:0-286 GCF_035615515.1 Phormidium sp. CCY1219 | reverse complement strand
AACCGACTGAAAGAGATGAGCAAAAAACTGTTGTTCTACAATCGCTATGGCGTGGAAGAATATTATATCTACGACCCACAGAATATAGAGTTTCAGGGATTCTTGCGTTCCCCAGAAGGCTTGCAGGCACTTGACGAGATGAAGGGTTGGGTGAGTCCGCGACTGGGAATCCGGTTTGAACTGAAACCCGATACCCTGGAAATTTATACCCCCACTGGCGATCGCTTCCTCACCTTTGTGGAACTCAACCAGCTCAGAGAACAAGAGCGCCAACGCGCCGAACAAG
>NZ_JAJENT010000133.1:0-327 GCF_035615515.1 Phormidium sp. CCY1219 | reverse complement strand
CAACCTTTCCGCAGACACCTCGATCGCATCGGAATGGGTCGAACCCCAGAAGCGATCGCCGAGATACTCCCGACCCCTGCGCTGCAAGATTTGCTCGTTGCCGAGATGAGGACTCGCAAACTGCCGCTTACAGAACAGGGATGGGAGAAATTAGCATCGCAATCCAGCCTCAACGCGCAACGGTTGAGCGAAATCGCATCGGGAGCACCACCGAGGGGTTCGGAACTAGGAGCAATTGAAGCGCTGCTAACATCCACTCGGCAACCCGATGGTTCTCCCTGGAGCAAATCGGATTTAAAAGCGTTAGTCGATCGCGATTTTGGTGAA
>NZ_JAJENT010000132.1:0-330 GCF_035615515.1 Phormidium sp. CCY1219 | reverse complement strand
GCAATTTATATGGGTTGCAATTTGTAGAAACTGAAGAATCTTATACCTCGAAAGCGTCGTTTTTAGATAATGACTTTCTCCCAATCTACGGTGAAAAACCCGATAACTGGGAACCGTCTGGAAAACGTATTAAACGAGGTTTATATCAATCTGGTGCTGGTTATCTAATTAATGCCGATTGTAACGGTGCAGCCAATATTTTAAGAAAAGTATCTGGAAGACTTAATCTCAACTTAAGTCAACTAAGTAGAGGCGCTTTGACTACGCCTTTAAGAGTTCATTTCTGGACTGCTTAAGAATCTGCGCGTCAAAAGAGCCGCAGAGTGTCAA
>NZ_JAJENT010000131.1:0-654 GCF_035615515.1 Phormidium sp. CCY1219 | reverse complement strand
GGCTAAAGCCGCACGTTCGTTTTTCCTCCCCCGGCTAAAGCACGGGGGTTTCCAAACGTATCGGAGGTTATCATGACATTAACAGTTCGCGTGATTTCACCAGACAAAACCGTCTGGGATTCTCAGGCTGAGGAAGTGATTCTGCCGAGTACCACAGGACAACTGGGGATTCTCAGCGAACACGCTCCTTTGTTAACCGCCCTTGATGTCGGCGTGATGCGGGTGCGCGCTGAAAAAGACTGGGTGGCGATCGCCCTGATGGGTGGGTTTGCAGAAGTGGAACAAAACGAAGTCACCATCTTGGTTAATGGTGCGGAACGCGGCGAAGCGATCGACCTCGAAAGCGCTCGTCAAGCGTATTCAGATGCCGAAACTCGGCTGAATAACGCCCTCAACGGCACCCGTCAAGAGCAAATTCAGGCCAAGCAAGCCCTCAAGCGCGCTAGAGCGCGGATGCAAGCCGCCGGCGGTATGGCTTAAATTGTTTGCAATTTCAACGCTTCCATCGAAGCGAGACGCCTGTAATTTGCATCAATTGTCAACTTCTGCGGGCTGAAGTCACGCAGCTTGGAGGGCTCAACCTCTAACTAAGAGTTGGCGCTTACCAGAGCCAAAAACGATAACACCTCCGGGTATTTCCCTAGCCCGGACTAT
>NZ_JAJENT010000130.1:0-248 GCF_035615515.1 Phormidium sp. CCY1219 | reverse complement strand
TGTCGGTACGGCACATCTGACAATTTCCTTGTCCTGTGGCTGTAATAATCAAGGGTTGCTTGACCAATATGTTCAGTTGCTCTGGTGTTGATTTCCTAACACAAGCAGCATCTAGCCAGTGTGTTTTAGTTAATTCTTGACCAGAGCGGTTAAACTTGGTTCTACCACCGATGCCTGTTTCTACAGGAAGGTCTGTTTGAGACAAAGCCCGATACAACGCCCATCGAGTTGAGTTGACGGCAGCAGCA
>NZ_JAJENT010000129.1:0-441 GCF_035615515.1 Phormidium sp. CCY1219 | reverse complement strand
GCCGGTGGATACCGCATCGGGACGGAACATGTGGACGAGCGCCGCTTCCGCACCGGTTCTTGGAAGAGCTGCGCGCCGATTGACAGCAAGAACGAGTCGCAGGTGATTTCGGCCCTGGAAGAGTGTTTGGCGGAACACAGCGGCGAATACGTGCGCTTGATCGGCATCGACCCGAAAGCAAAACGGCGGGTGGTGGAAACCATTATCCAACGCCCGAATGGCAATGGCTCCCCTAGCAGCGGAGGCAGCCGCTCGACAAGTGCCCCTCGCCGCACCGGCAGCAGTTACGCGCCGACGAGTTCCACGGGCCTAGATCCGGATGTGGTGGCGCAGGTGCGCCAAATCCTCAACCAAGGGTTGCGCCTCGGGACGGAACATGTGGACGAGCGCCGCTTCCGCACCGGTTCTTGGAAGAGCTGCGCGCCAATTGACAGCAAGAAC
>NZ_JAJENT010000128.1:0-247 GCF_035615515.1 Phormidium sp. CCY1219 | reverse complement strand
CGATTAAACGGAGGAAAAGCCCAATGGTAAGGGAATTGCAACCCGAGGCTCCCACAGAGATTATCTACCCCGAAAGTGACGGTCAACCAATGGCAGAAAATACCAAACAATTTCGCTGGATCGTGACGATTAAAGAAAATTTAGAACTGTTATTTGCAGACCGGGAGGATGTATTTGTCGCGGGAGATTTGTTCTGGTATCCGGTGGAGGGGAACAATAAACTGGCGCAAGCACCGGATACAATGGT
>NZ_JAJENT010000127.1:0-218 GCF_035615515.1 Phormidium sp. CCY1219 | reverse complement strand
TGTCTGCTAATTCCCCTGTGAAGAGTGAATAGTGAAGAGTGAATAGTGAATAGTGAAGAATAAAATTTTCCCTTTTCACTTTTCCCTTTTCCCTTTTCACTTTTCCCTTTTCACTTTTCCCTTTTCACTTTTCCCTTTTTTACTGTCTGGCCAAATAAATTCCGCAATTAATGAGTTTGTTGGCCGGGGTACACAAGTATTCTAAAAAAGGGACATTT
>NZ_JAJENT010000126.1:0-268 GCF_035615515.1 Phormidium sp. CCY1219 | reverse complement strand
AATCCGGTGGCGGGTCTACGGTTAAATCGATGCGCTTTTTTCCCCGCACTGCTGCTTCGTTTTCGATATAAAAACAGCTATCCGCTTCTAAACCTTGTTGCATCGTTTCGCTTTTAAAGGTGGTAGAAGCCAGATTCCTGAACTCGATATCGAGTTCTTCTAGTAAGACTTCCACAAAGTTGCTAATAATCACTTTATCATCTTCATGTTCGGGTAAAGGTACCATGATTTCTAGGACTCCCTGGCTGTAATTAATCCGCGCACCTCG
>NZ_JAJENT010000125.1:0-252 GCF_035615515.1 Phormidium sp. CCY1219 | reverse complement strand
GTGCTCAGGCCCCCGCAATGCGATCGCGCAAATTTCACCCCCAATTGTCTTCGGGGGTCACACACCCTACGCGATCGGGAATAATGCCGATGAAAGGTAGGGACATGGCATGGGGTGACTCTCTAGCCATTATTGCCCACCCCACCAGTATGGGATTGCCAAAGGCCACCGTTCCGTGACGTACTCCCGACGCCGACCGCTAAGCGGTACGGCGCGGGCTTCTCCTCCCGTTACGGGATTTGCGTTTTATAG
>NZ_JAJENT010000124.1:0-247 GCF_035615515.1 Phormidium sp. CCY1219 | reverse complement strand
AGGCAAGTGCAATGAATGTGGCCTGTTCTTCATGGACAGTGACCTAATTGAGGTAGACCATATTAAACCTCTAGCGGGGGAGGGTAAAGATACCCACAAAAACCGCCAAGCATTGCATCGCCACTGTCACGACCGTAAAATCGCAAGAGACCTTGGTATAATCGAGGAACATCAAGCGGAAGTCAGCTCCCATGACAAGGGATAAGTTGGCTAGGAGCCGGATGAGGTGAAAGTCTCATGTCCGGTT
>NZ_JAJENT010000123.1:0-270 GCF_035615515.1 Phormidium sp. CCY1219 | reverse complement strand
ATTACGCCAGACGAACCGAATTTCGATGAGGCTTTAGGAGATTTGGTGTCTGACCTAGAATCGGTTTTAGAGGACACTGAAACCTCGGATGAAGCCTCAGAATCTGACTCCGAAACCGATGCTGCGATCGCTGATGATGAAACCGGAGAAGAAACCGACGACAGTGATGCAGTTGCTGACGACGAAACCGGAGAAGAAACCGAGGATAGTGATGCGGTAGCTTCTGATGAGGAATCCGAGGACAGTGATGCGGTAGCTTCTGATGAGGAA
>NZ_JAJENT010000122.1:0-454 GCF_035615515.1 Phormidium sp. CCY1219 | reverse complement strand
TTTCTCAACCCCTTTTGCAAGGGATTGTTTTTACCAAGGGACTCAATTTCTATGCAGTTTTCAAGGTTCTGGCTGGACAGTGAATCCAGCAGGCTTTCCAATGCCTGGGCACCGAAAGTTGCTGAGTTCTTTATCCGTTTGGCGGTTTTGGTGGAGGTAAGCGGACTCGAACCGCTGACATCTGCCTTGCAAAGGCAGCGCTCTACCAACTGAGCTATACCCCCTTATTTCAGGTCACAAGGCTGGCGGACTCGATCGCACTCAAGTCCGACTGGCTCTTGTGAATTGGTTGGTTTAGGTGGGCCATCCTGGACTCGAACCAGGGACCTCACCCTTATCAGGGGTGCGCTCTAACCACCTGAGCTAATAGCCCATTTACCGAACCGAATCATAGTTTGAAAGCCTGATTAATTTCCTGAACTCGACCGACCTGGGATTGTCTTTCGTTCCCGCG
>NZ_JAJENT010000121.1:0-342 GCF_035615515.1 Phormidium sp. CCY1219 | reverse complement strand
GGGATGGAAAAAAACTATCCCGATAAGCGCAATAGTTGTTTATCCCTAGTCCAACCCCAGGGATGGAAAAACTATCCCGATTTCCGCAATAGTTGTTTATCCCTAGTCCAACTCCAGGGATGAAAAAAACTATCCCGATTTCCGCAATAGTTGTTTATGCCTAGTCCAACCCCAGGGATGGAAAAACTATCCCGATGTCCGCAATAGTTTTTTATGCTGAGTCCAACCCCAGGGATGAAAAAAACTATCCCGATAAGCGCAATAGTTGTTTATGCTGTAGCGCCCTATCGGTGAAAAAAGCTGTGGCGATCGCGCCAGAGTTATAAGATTTTCATATAAGTA
>NZ_JAJENT010000120.1:0-349 GCF_035615515.1 Phormidium sp. CCY1219 | reverse complement strand
TAGATGCAGATATTGCAAAATGCTTCGACCGAATTAACCATGATTACTTGCTGTCCAAACTAGATTGTCCATCCGTGCTCAAACGGAGAATTAAACAATGGCTTAAAGCCGGAGTTTTGGATAATGGCGTATTTGAGGCAACAGAATCAGGAACTCCACAGGGTGGAGTCATTAGTCCACTGCTGGCAAACATTGCCTTACATGGGATGATAAATTCGGTAGTCAATGCCTTCCCTAAATCCAAATACATTGACGGAAAGCAAGATAAAGGATATCGTCCGAAAATCATCCGATATGCCGATGACTTCGTGGTACTTTCACCGCACAAAGAAGTCATACTAGAAGCCCG
>NZ_JAJENT010000119.1:0-1852 GCF_035615515.1 Phormidium sp. CCY1219 | reverse complement strand
AAACGAGCGATCGCCGGCATGTCAGCTTGCGGTCTCCCTCCTTGCTGACAAACTCAATCGCTCAATTCACCACAACTTTGATGATGAATGACAGCCCATCTGTGGTAAAATAGGGCGTCAACTGTAACCGCTCCCGGTCTGTCACCTCTGACGTCGGTTAACAATCGCTGGGCGCTGTTAGATGTAACCCTCTCTCCCCAAAAATTACGCGCAACTTTGCTCGAAATTGAAAACCAGTTTGGTCGCGTTCGAGAAGAACGTTGGGAACTGAGAACTTTAGATTTAGATGTGATTTTATTTGGGGATTTAATCCTGGACTCCCCGGAATTGCAAATCCCTCATCCACGCATGCGAGAAAGAGCTTTTGTATGAGTCCCATTGGCAGAAATTGCCCCGGAGTGGATCGAACTGGTTTCTTAATTGACGATTAGCGAATTGGAGCCAAAGGTGGATGCTTCTGGGGTTAAGTTAGGAGGCGATCGCCCCTAGATCTGCTCGGATCGCAAATCCTCGTCTATACTTCGCGCTACAATTGCACCGTGAGCCACTGCTGTTGCCACACAGGGGTCTCGAGGATTGGCCACATCTCCTGCCGCATAAACGTTCGGTATAGGTGTTCGCAAAAATGCATCCGTGGCGATATATCCGCCGGCGTTCAGTTCCAGAGAACCCATTCCTCCTTCCTCGAATAATTGAACGATTTCCTCTGTGTTGGGAGCAAAACCCATCCGGAAACACAAAGAGTCGAATAGTAGTTCGCGCTCTTGATTATTTGATTCTTTGAAAACTATCTTAATTTTCTCCCCAAGTCGCTCGAAACTCTGAATAATTGCTGATTTGTGCAGGGTTATTTTTCCGGCTTCAACTCCCCGAAGAATCAAATTTTGATTCATAGTGAATCCCTGCAGCTTAGAGCGAACGAATAGGTGAATATGTTTGGCCGTATCTGCAAGTCTGATAGCTATCCCGAGTCCGTTATCGCCACCACCCACCACTGCAACTACTTGTCCGTGAGTAGTGGGAATAGCACCGGGATTAAAGCAGACGCGCGGCGATCGCAAAAGCTGATGACTTCCGGGAATTGATTTTATTGTTTCGTACCCTTTAAATCTTTGACCTGTGGTAATAACAATGGCCTGCGCGGTAAGTTCATAATCTGCCGTGCAAATTTTAAAATTATCTCCCTTGGTAATGCGTTGCACTTGAGAATCTAGCAGCGTCGAAATACATTCTATTTCAAGATGTTGGCGCAATTCCTGCGCCAGGTTTTTTCCAGTTCTTCCCCATATTCCCAAAATCCATGTGTTGTGAAAGGGGTTAATGTTTTGCAACCCTCCAAGTTGTGGGTTCTTTTCGATGATAATCGGGCAAAACCCAAGGTTCTTCAACCACAGGGCGCAGGACATACCCGCCGGACCACCGCCAACGATCGCAATCACCTTTTTCATCACACAACTCCTAAACCATACAATACCTGTCTTGCTTCATGCCAATCTCACGCCCAGCTACTATTTCCATTTGGAGATCCGCTCCTTTAGTCTTCACTTCTGCGTTAATTTAACTGCGTTTTATTTTGCCCCCGCGCGAGATTATCGAGTATTTGTACCTCTAAACCTATATGGATTTGCTCTTCAAAGCAAGCCAACTTCATAAATCTTTACAGTCGGTAGAGGAACTTGGCCTCGGTGACGTATTTGGGAGGGGTTGATTGGTTAAGCGCGATCGCCACCGGACCTCTAGACCCCACAGTTCAAAGCGATCGCGGTGAGTGCCCCAACTGTTCGAGAGGTGCCTCAAAATCATTCAACCCCGGAAGGAAAACGAGCGATCGCCGGCATGTCAGCTTGCGGTC
>NZ_JAJENT010000118.1:0-200 GCF_035615515.1 Phormidium sp. CCY1219 | reverse complement strand
GAAAAAAACTATCCCGATGTCCGCAATAGTTGTTTATGCTTAGTCCAATTCCAGGGATGGAAAAAAACTATCCCGATCGCCGCAATAGTTGTTTATGCTGTAGCGCCCTATCGGCGAAAAAACCTGTGGCGATCGCGCCAGAGTTATAAGATTTTCATATAAGTAAGGTAGAGAATTTTTCATTTCGGAGGTGCAAGCGC
>NZ_JAJENT010000117.1:0-693 GCF_035615515.1 Phormidium sp. CCY1219 | reverse complement strand
TTAACGCAATCCTCGGTCTCGCAACCAAGCATCGGTCCAAATGGCATCGGATTGACACAGAGGCGGTATCGGTTCTCTGGCATAATCCACGATAAAATCATAGCCGGCGCGATCGTAAACCCCGTTCAATAGCCCTTGTAAATCCACCATCGGTTCCGTATCCTCAGAACGCAACGGGAGGGAAAACGCCGGGATTGCATCCGGGAGATTAAACAGATATAAATCCGCTTGAGGACGGCGATCGCCCCGACTCACCAAAATCCGATAACTCCCTTCCGTATCGTTACCTAAAATCGGCATCGGTTCCCCACTTCGCAGCAAATCGATTTCCACCAAATGGGTGCGACTTCCCAACAGGCGATCGCGCTTTTCTTCATAAACCTGTCGTCCTTTTCCCATCCGCTTATTCGCCGGAGAAAGAACCTCGATAACCGTCACCACTTCCCCAGTTGCCATCTCCCTCACTTCTAAATAAGCTTCCCGGAATTCCATCGGCATCGGAACCTCGACCCGCTTGGGTTTTTGGGTCGTTAATGGTGCAACCGCTACAGTAGAATCCCCCTCGGATTTAGGAGTAGAACGCCGTTGAACTATAACATCCGGAATTCCCACCAACAAGCTATCATTTCCCGCCATTTCATACACCCGCTTTTCAATCGCCACCCGATATTTGGGGCGCAGTTGAGGCACTAA
>NZ_JAJENT010000116.1:0-209 GCF_035615515.1 Phormidium sp. CCY1219 | reverse complement strand
ACACCGAGGGGATCGCGACCTTGGTAGCCCCGTCTCTTTAGAGCGGGGCGGAAAAGCGACTCGTGCGGCTTTAGCCGCCGTGTCGTAGAATTGTCTTGCAACTTAGTAGCGCCAACCATCTACGTGACGATTCACTCCTAGTACGGAGAAACCCCAGCAACCGAAAGCGCGATATCGCATTGCGGCTCCGAGTTGCAGTAATGGCAGGA
>NZ_JAJENT010000115.1:0-845 GCF_035615515.1 Phormidium sp. CCY1219 | reverse complement strand
CTGGGGATGAAATTCCAAGACCCTCCACGCCGCATCCGGTACCCAGAATCTCCTCCCCAATCCCAAGCACTCCCATCCGAGGGCGCACCATTGTAATTCGCGTGCCAAGTATCCTGACACCATTCCCAGACATTTCCGTGCATATCCTGTAGTCCAAATGCATTGGGCGGAAAATTTCCTACCGGCGTGGTTTTTTTTCGATATTCCCCTTTTTCTTCCTCAGCGTAGGGATAATTTCCATTATAGTTAGCCAATTCTGGGGTAATAGTTTCCCCGAAATGGAATGGCGTGGTGGTTCCGGCGCGACAGGCATATTCCCATTCTGCTTCACTGGGTAAGCGATAAACCCGTCCCGTTTTTTCTGACAGTTGCTCACAAAATGCTACCGCATCGTGCCAGAATACGTTTTCCACTGGTAAATTATCTCCGGTAAAATAAGAGGGATTATTTCCCATCACTGCTTGCCATTGTGCCTGGGTTACCGGATATTTGCCTATAAAAAATTCCGGCACTTTTACCTGATGTTGCGGACCTTCATTCTTATCTCTCCCTGACTCCGTTTGCGGGGAACCCATGATAAAAGTACCCGCCGGAATGCGTACCATTTCTAACCCAATTCCTTGTCGCAAATCTTCGGTAAAATATTCCGCCTCCCTTTGTTGACGGTCGATCGCTTGTCCATACCGATTCACAGTAATTACCTCAAAGCTAAATTTTAGCAGCGGATTCAGGGCGTCTAATACTTCCGATGCTGATTGATATCGCTGGTTTGGATAATCGGATAATAACTTATCTAATACCTGGGCCAAATTTTCGCTAATTTCCACCCCATCAGGCAATTGTTC
>NZ_JAJENT010000114.1:0-200 GCF_035615515.1 Phormidium sp. CCY1219 | reverse complement strand
AAGGGGGGTTGGGGGGATAAAACCTCTTTAGCCCCCCTTCCCAAGGGGGGTTGGGGGGATAAAACCTCAATAGCCCCCCTTTCAAACGCCATCGGTTGAGGGGATATAACAATATCATCTTTAGCCCCCCTTTCCAAGGGGGGTTGGGGGGATAAAACCTCAATAGCCCCCCTTCCCAAGGGGGGTTGGGGGGATAAAAC
>NZ_JAJENT010000113.1:0-252 GCF_035615515.1 Phormidium sp. CCY1219 | reverse complement strand
CGGGTGTTGCTATGAGACGCTTGATTTATCCCCCGGCGGGTGTTGCTATTCCAGCAACGAAAACAATCCGATCGCAGATTTTTATATCCCCGCTTTAGAATGCGCGATCCAATACGATCGCAAGGCGGGGGTTTAAACCCCCGCCTCTAAAGCCGGTTAGAAACCGGCTGAAAACGTTACCATAGAAGCATTTCAGTCACCCGAGGATCCGGCGTGGGTTGCAAACCCACGCCTCATAGCTAAAGCCGGTTA
>NZ_JAJENT010000112.1:0-206 GCF_035615515.1 Phormidium sp. CCY1219 | reverse complement strand
GGTGGGAACGACTGGCGATCCACCGCACCCCACCGCCGATCCACCGCACCACACCGACGATCCACCGCACTGGATCGACGATCCACCGCACTCGATCGACGATCCACCGCACTGGATCGTCGATTCATCTGAAAATCTGGAAGAAGTAGAAGAGAAATTAGAGCCTGGATTGCCCCGTGGAATGGTGGGAACGACTGGCGATCCAC
>NZ_JAJENT010000111.1:0-1062 GCF_035615515.1 Phormidium sp. CCY1219 | reverse complement strand
ATCTTCCTGGTTCGCGACTACGACCCGGAAGCCAACAAGAATAACGTCTTGTATCGGGTCTTACAGCACAAGGAAGCGATTATCTCTCACCTGAGCTGGGTATCTCTGTTCCTCGGGTTCCATACCTTGGGCCTGTACGTTCACAACGATGTGGTGGTGGCTTTCGGTACCCCCGAAAAGCAAATCCTCATCGAACCCGTATTTGCTCAGTGGATTCAAGCGGCTCACGGAAAAGCCCTCTACGGCTTCGACGTGCTGCTGTCCAACCCGGATAGCATCGCTTCCACTGCATGGCCGAATTACGGCAATGTGTGGCTGCCCGGTTGGCTCGATGCCATCAACTCTGGCACCAATTCCTTGTTCCTGACTATCGGACCGGGTGATTTCTTGGTCCACCACGCGATCGCTCTGGGTCTGCATACCACCACTTTGATTTTGGTCAAAGGCGCTCTGGATGCCCGGGGTTCTAAGCTGATGCCGGATAAAAAAGATTTCGGCTATGCGTTCCCCTGTGATGGCCCGGGTCGTGGCGGTACCTGCGATATCTCGGCATGGGATGCGTTCTATCTGTCGATGTTCTGGATGCTCAACACCATCGGTTGGGTGACGTTCTATTGGCACTGGAAGCATCTGGCAGTCTGGCAAGGCAATGTGGCGCAATTCAACGAGTCTTCTACCTATTTGATGGGTTGGTTGCGCGATTACCTGTGGCTGAATTCTTCTCAGTTGATTAATGGATACAACCCCTATGGGGTGAATAACCTGTCGGTTTGGGCTTGGATGTTCCTGTTCGGCCATTTGGTCTGGGCCACTGGGTTTATGTTCCTGATTAGCTGGCGCGGTTATTGGCAAGAGTTAATCGAAACTCTCGTCTGGGCCCACGAACGCACTCCTTTGGCGAATCTGGTTCGCTGGAAGGATAAGCCGGTGGCGATGTCTATCGTCCAAGGTCGTTTGATCGGTCTGGCTCACTTTACGGTGGGTTATGTGCTGACTTATGCGGCGTTCTTGATTGCCTCTACGGCGAGTAAGTTCGGTTGATGAGGCTCTAACTGCCTGATT
>NZ_JAJENT010000110.1:0-1300 GCF_035615515.1 Phormidium sp. CCY1219 | reverse complement strand
AAGTGGAAGTCTTGCACTCTCCCGAAACCCTAGAGGGAGAAGATGTGCTGCCCGGATTTGTGTTGGAGTTGAATAAGGTTTGGTAGTCGGAATGGGTGGCGATCGCCCCTTTTCGCGAAAGCAAATTGTTTTCCTGGGAATTTTTCCGGTGATTTAGAAAAAAATTCCGGCCATATGTGGGATAATAAAAGAGAAAATTTTGAGGTAAAATTTTGCGAGTATGTCTATTTCTCAAAAAGAAGCCAAACAACTGTTAGAACGGATAATTTTTGAAGACGATCGCCCGGAAGATTGGGTGCAAGATGTGTGGGGAATGAGTCCCACTTTGGGAGAAAGTGCGGCTAAATTATGGGAGGTATTTGAAGCGCTAGTGGAATGTAGTAATGAGGAAAAATTAGATAATTTAGTCAAGTCGCTCTATCAGAGCTATCTAGAGCAAAAGTAGGGGAATGAAAACGAGCTGCGCCCCGATTCCCACTGCGTCAATGCTGGGACGGGGAACGCGGTTCATTTTGCGCGGGTATGTGGGCGATCGCGCTTGTAGGAGGTACGCTGAACAAATCTCCGAGTACCGCTTGCAAACCGGCAGCTTATCCGGCATAATAGAGGAGATGAAAAGGGTTGTTAAAAGAGGTTGAGTTGGTGACAGAAGCGAAAAACGTTTTAGGCGAACCCCTGGAAATTTGCTGCACCTCACCGATGACCGGATATTATCGGGACGGAAAATGCAATACCGGTGGGGGTGACATGGGGGCACATGTGGTGTGCGCGCAAGTGACCGAAGAGTTCCTCTCGTTCACCCAAGCGAGGGGCAACGATCTGAGTTCTCCGGTACCGATGTTTAATTTTCCGGGGTTAAAACCCGGCGATCGCTGGTGTTTGTGCGCCTCTCGCTGGAAAGAAGCCCTGGATGCAGGCGTTGCACCCCCGGTGGTGTTATCCTCCACTCACGCCTCGGCGTTAGAATACGTTTCTCTAGAAGAACTCCAGCAGCATGCCGTGGCGAAATAAGTGAGAGGGGCGATCGCTTCACTATGAGCGATCGCGTTTCTCACCCTTGCCCCAAACCCTGCAAGAATTCTTGATGTTCTGGCGTCTGCAACCCCTGTCGAACAACAGTCACAACCTGCGCGACATTTCTCTGACGCAACGCCTCCACAGCTAACCACAAACCCGGAAAAACCTGCGATCGCAAAATGCCATTTTCATCCGGTTCTAGAGCAACATAGCGACTTTCTTGTAAGATAAACCAATCCAGTTTATTTTCATAAATCTGCCAGACAATATATTCCTGGACTCC
>NZ_JAJENT010000109.1:0-1467 GCF_035615515.1 Phormidium sp. CCY1219 | reverse complement strand
ACAACTTTAGGATTTTCTCTTAAAGGAGTTGGTAGAGGCACTTTGATAATGCCTTTAAGAGTTCAGTTTTGGACTGCGCCATCAATCAATGTTTCAACAAATTGCGCGGATGGCAACAGGGACACACATGGGTTCTTGACGCTGACATCAAAGGCTTCTTGGATAACGTTGCCCATGAATCCATTCTGAACATGATTGGCTCTGCCCCACAAGGCAAACTAATCAAAGAATAGTTAAAAGCAGGATTTATCGACAAAGGGGTTCACAACCCTACCGAGACAGGCACTCCTCAAGGTGGTGTGATAAGTCCATTACTCGCAAATATTGGACTGCATGGGTTAGAAGAATACATCAAAACAGTTAACCCAAAGCTAGGCATCATCAGATATGCAGATGATTTTATCGTCACTGCTAAAGACAAAGAATCTTTGGAACAAGTGCTTATCCTGATAAAACAATGGCTGTCAAATCGAGGTCTAGAAATCAGTGATGAGAAGACACGGATAGTTCAGAGCAACGACGGATTCGACTTTCTGGGTTTCAACCTACGCCACTATAACGGCAAACTGTTGACCAAACCCCAAAAGGAAAAGGTACTCGCCTTTTGTAAGAAGATTGGTAAAACCATATCCAATATGAAAGCCTGTACCCAAGAAGAAGTCATTAGAAAATTGAATCCCCTTCTCAGAGGTTTTGCTAACTACTACAGAGGTACAGTTAGCAAAGAAACCTTCTCCTACATCGAAAATCGAGTATGGCATTACCTCTGGCGTTGGGCTAAACGTCGGCATCCCAACAAATCAAAAACATGGGTTTCTAAACGCTACTACGGTAGCTATAGAGGACGGCATGGTACTTTCATGTGCAAAGGGACTGGTAGAAGAGGAAAAGAAAAACTTTTTCTCCTGTACAACATTAGTAGTACACCCATAGTAAGGCACGTTAAAGTCAAAGGGAACTCAAGCCCTGATGACCCCTCACTCCGTGAATACTGGCATAAACGAAGCATCAAGAACGGGAAAAATTATTGGGCAAAAGGTTCAAAATATGAACAACTTGCCAAGCTCCAAGATTGGAAATGTCCCGTCTGCGGAGACAGCCTATTTAACGGAGAAGAAATCGAAACCCATCATATCGTACCTGTAGCAGAATGTAGATTAGACGACCTAGAAAATCTGATGCACCTACACAGAGCGTGTCATAAGCAGGTACATAGCAAATCCAAGTCAAAGGCTGGAAGTAAGGCTTGAGCGGTATGATTGGAAACAGTCACGTACCGTTCTTAGGGGAGGGGAGGAAGGCGACTTCCGAACCTTACCCGCTATTGCGCCTTTAAAAGTCCGACTTTGGACTCTTTAAGAATCCCTCGGATTTATCCGTAGGGAATATCAAAACTATTCCTCCGGACGCGATATTATCCCTGTTTCTAGCAGGAGGCAGAGCCTCCAGAGGCCCGTTCCCAGGCAA
>NZ_JAJENT010000108.1:0-206 GCF_035615515.1 Phormidium sp. CCY1219 | reverse complement strand
AGATAGTCATTTCCGGTATTGCCGTGCAAAATATCGTTGCCAGTTCCCGCATAAAGGTTGTCATTTCCTCCCATTCCCAACAGGAAATTATCCACAGTAGTCCCGAACACCGCTTCGGCGGTATCCGTAGCGAAAAAGGGAAAAGTATTTCCCGCAAAAACCGTGTTTCCTACGGAATTTTCCGTGGGGAAAATTAGGTTTTCGTT
>NZ_JAJENT010000107.1:0-279 GCF_035615515.1 Phormidium sp. CCY1219 | reverse complement strand
TCCAACTCGTTTCCAGCATCTGCTGGGAACCCACAACCGGAAGCAGAGCCTCAATCCCAATTCAATCCTGTAAATGAAATAACTGTCATCACGGAGCAAACTACTCATGTTTAAGTTATTTTTTGGTTTCCAAAAGCGTCCCTCTACCCCCGGCTTTCAGCCCCAAAAGAAAACGGCAAAACGCTATCAAGGGCGAGCTATGCGCTTGGAAGAAATGAGAACGCCCAGCGCTATAGTCCCCGTAGAAGATACCGAAACCCCGGATGATTTTGAACCCGA
>NZ_JAJENT010000106.1:0-218 GCF_035615515.1 Phormidium sp. CCY1219 | reverse complement strand
TATCGAAACATGGTATTGTGTTAGGTAGAGAAAATTATGGGAGGATTGGGGAGCGATCGCAGTTCTGGGTTTGGTCACGGCGATCGCAGTTCTGGGTTTAGTTACGGCGATCGCATTTCTGGGTTTTGTCAGAGCGATCGCGCTGAGTTAACTCATCAAGCAATGTTTGAGAGAACTATAGTCTGATTGGCTGATTGCTTTCCGGACTGACAAGCAAG
>NZ_JAJENT010000105.1:0-2114 GCF_035615515.1 Phormidium sp. CCY1219 | reverse complement strand
AGCCTGGGAACGAGTTAGAAAAATTAGTCCGCGTAGGCGGACTTGGCTTGCCCAGGCGCGATTTCAATCCCCCGCCTCCATCCCCCACCTTGCCGATTAGATTGGCGTTTGGGGTAACTCCCAATACTGTTGCAGAAACTCCAGTTTTTTCGCACTTCGGTCCGGTCGATCGCGCTTCATAATTTCCCGGCTGATATTCACCAGTTCGCGACTTTTCCGATTGGCTGTCCCCTTCGGCACATACCCGCGATCGCGTTCCGTAATTTCCAGTTGTTTCTCAAGCTCGGTTGTCGGGGGCAAACCACTGGCTAACTTCTCCTCATCCAAAGGAGCGAGTTTTGTCAGAGCTTCTCGATACAATTGCTCTAAAGCCGGATTGGCGGCACAAATGGCCTCCACCTCCTCAGAAACCGACTCCGCCTCCGGGTCATCTTCCAGCAACTCCCCCAGTTCTTCTAAAGCCTCCATATCATCCGCCGCCAGATCGGCATCCAGGTGGTGGAGGGCCAGCAACAAAGCGAGTAAAGTTTTGTCAAGATTGGAATTCATCATCGAGTCTATAGGTTAGAATGGCGATATTGCAACGGGGGAATCCGACATCTGCTTGTCAAACCTCGGTTTGAAATTAGCTCGCGTCGGCGGACTATAGCCCTACCTTGCACTCAGCCGCCCTTCGGGCGTCTACGGGCAAGGCTTTGCTAACGTCCGTATTTATCCCTACCCTGAGCCAGAGCCTTTTGAACATTATATCGCAGAATGGAATGATGAAAAGAGCTTTAGTCGTTGGGATTAACACTTATAGACATTTAAAAAACCTGGGAACCCCCGCCAATGATGCCAATGCGGTAGCCCGACGACTGCGGGAAATTGGCTTTGACGATATCAGACGGTTGCCTTCCGCATCCCATCCCCCCCTTTCAAAGGGGGGGCTAGGGGGGGATTGGGAAGCATGGCAGGTGGATTCCCAGAAACAATTGTGCCATCATGAATTAGAACAGGCGATCGACTGGTTATTTGCCATCTCGGAACCGGAAAAACAGCCTCCAGAAATAGCCCTACTATTTTTTGCCGGACATGGGTTGCGACAGGTGAAAGGTCACCTCACCCAAGGATTTCTAGCCACCAGTCGCGCCAACCCCGAGAGTAATAGCACCGAGAAATGGGGGGTATCCCTGCCATACTTGCGGCAAGTTTTAGAACACAGTCCCGTCAAACAGCAAATCGCGATTCTCGACTGCTGCCATTCCGGGGAACTCTTCAACTATCAAGAAGCCGATCCGGGACAATCGGAACGAGTGACGCGCTGTTTGATATCCGCTTGTGGCGCGCCGGAATTGGCGTATGAGTCCACCACAGCCGAACATAGCGTATTCGCCGAGGCATTATTGCAAGGGTTGCAGCAGGAGGGCGTCGTGAGTACCGTCACCCTCTCCCACTATCTCATCCAAGCGTTAGAACCTTGCGGGCAAACCCCAAAATGTCTCAATCGCGACGGCGAGATTATCTTAATCGACCCGGACAACGAACCGTCACGGGAACGCGAGAAAGCGGTAGTGACGGGGAAAAATCCCTATAAAGGATTGGCCGCCTTTCAAAAAGAAGACGCCCCCTATTTCTTCGGTCGCCAGAAACTGACGAAAACCTTAGTCAATCGCATCCATGACCACTCATTTTTGGCAGTATTGGGGATTTCTGGCAGTGGGAAATCCTCAGTAGTCAGGGCCGGATTAATCCCCGAATTGGAGAAAGGAGATCGCTTCCCCGACACCCAATCCTGGAAAATTTACCACCCCTTCAAACCCGGAGACGACCCCCTAGAGAGTTTAGCCCGCGTCTTGGTAGACGAATATCACTCCTTCGACCGGGTTAACGCCGAACTCGCCCAAGGGGCCGAAGGCTTACAACGGCTGATTGCCCAAACCGAAGCCCCGGCGGCGGTGTTGGTCGTCGATCAATTCGAGCAACTGTTTACCCAATGTAAAAGTCACGCCAAACGCCAACAATTTTTGGATTGTATCCTAGGTGCGATTGACTCCAACCCCCCCCTTTCCAAGGGGGGCCAGGGGGGATACCCCCCCCTTTCCAAGGGGGGCCAGGGGGGATACCCCCCCCTT
>NZ_JAJENT010000104.1:0-261 GCF_035615515.1 Phormidium sp. CCY1219 | reverse complement strand
GTGGGTGTACCAGGAGGTAACGAAGGTGGTGCCGGTCAGCCAGCCCCCGATCGCCAAGTAGGCGCAGGGGAATAACAACAGGCCAGACCAGCCGATGAAGACGAAGCGATCGCGCTTCAGCCAGTCGTCGAGGACGTCAAACCATCCTCGCTCTGTCTGTGCGCGTCCCACTGCTATTGTCATAATGATAACCTCCGATACGTTTGGAAACCCCCGTGCTTTAGCCGGGGGAGGAAAAACGAACGTGCGGCTTTAGCCGCC
>NZ_JAJENT010000103.1:0-201 GCF_035615515.1 Phormidium sp. CCY1219 | reverse complement strand
GATCGCCCCAGGGATTGTCAACCCCCAATTCTTAATTCTTATTTGTTTGATAGATTAATGGGTATCGAGTCTCGGAGGAGAATATTCTCTGAAGCACAATTGAATGGTTTCTTTTGACCGCAAGCAAGCAGTGCATTGCATATAAGTCCTGCCTCGCCCCTCGGATTCATTGTAGGCGATCGCCCCAGGGATTGTCAACCC
>NZ_JAJENT010000102.1:0-218 GCF_035615515.1 Phormidium sp. CCY1219 | reverse complement strand
AAGTCATCGGCATATCGGATGATTTTCGGACGATAATTAACGTCTCGTTTTCCGTTAATGTTCTTAGTCCTGGGGAAAGCATTAACAACCGAATTTATCATCCCATGTAAGGCAATGTTTGCCAGTAGTGGACTAATTACTCCACCCTGTGGAGTGCCTGACTCTGTTGCCTCAAATACGCCATTGTCCAGAACTCCGGCTTTAAGCCATTGTTTAAT
>NZ_JAJENT010000101.1:0-314 GCF_035615515.1 Phormidium sp. CCY1219 | reverse complement strand
CCGGCACTCTTGCGCCAACAGGAACAAATCGACACCATGCAGGCTAAGCTTTACGATTCGCTCAAGCTTCTCGGACACTTGAAGCGGGAAAACCAACAGCTCAAACAGCAGTTGGAGTGGCACTCCCTCCCTTGAGGCGAACGTTAGCGCCCCCAAATATCTCTCATTGCTTGTGGGTTATTGGTGGTTGGTCGGGGGTTACGCCAAACTCTCTTCTTCCTGCTCGTCGGAGTCTCCTTCACCAAAATCGCGATCGACTAACGCTTTTAAATCCGATTTGCTCCAGGGAGAACCATCGGGTTGCCGAGTGGATG
>NZ_JAJENT010000100.1:0-211 GCF_035615515.1 Phormidium sp. CCY1219 | reverse complement strand
GGAGACAGAGCGTTAATTATGAGATTAGCACCCCTTTACCAACAAGAACAAGAAAAAGCCTTTCAGCAAGGAGAACGTCAGGTTATCGAAGACATTCTCCGAACCCGCTTTGGTTCTATCGATGAAGAACTTGCCGCCATTATTGAATCAGTGATGGAATTACCCTCAGCGGAGTTTGTTCCGTTATTATTGCAATTGGAACGAGAGGAAC
>NZ_JAJENT010000099.1:0-210 GCF_035615515.1 Phormidium sp. CCY1219 | reverse complement strand
CAACTGTTACGAACCCTTCATCCAAGGAGAGGGTTTTTTCAACTTACCGATTAGTTAAACTCGGACTCGTTGGAAACACGGCGAACACGTACCCGTCGTAGACGTAGTTTAGGTAGGGTGGGCACTGCCCACCCTACGATGGCGAGACCACTTACTGATTAGTTAAAATCGGACTCGTTAGAAACTCAACTGTTACGAACCCTTCATCCA
>NZ_JAJENT010000098.1:0-339 GCF_035615515.1 Phormidium sp. CCY1219 | reverse complement strand
CACGGTAGCGACTGGTCATCAATCCGTGAAGCGGGGAGGAAAGGTGGTTAAACCTGAGTCTAAGCAGGTACTCCATTAAGCAAGTGTCTATGGATAGGAATACGAAGCCACGTTTGAAGCGCCGATACACCAAACCAGCGAAAATTAGACTGACACGCTGGAGCCAAAAGGCGAAGGATAAAGGGAAGGCGAGTCCGTTTTTGACCTTCCACACACTCGAAAAAACCCGGCGTAAAGTGGTGTCCTAAAGGCACGAACAATGGACATTCGGAACGAAGTAACCCTCGTTGTTGCTCTCAGGAAATTTGGTCGATATCCTGAGTAGGAAACCATCCGCAA
>NZ_JAJENT010000097.1:0-600 GCF_035615515.1 Phormidium sp. CCY1219 | reverse complement strand
TGGGGGACTCAGCAACCCAAGCCGATTGGCAGTTAGTGGCCAAGACCTATGGCGCTTCCTCAGAAGACCTCGCCACCCTGCAAGCGGAAGCGGCGCGGTTGGCTCACCAAGGGGAAAGCCCCTCGGTACTCACCGACCACCTGATCGACGCGGTTCGCCACCTCACCGACTGGGACGCCGAGAAGTTGTTGGCTCCTGCGAAACGCACTACAAGACCGACCCAACTCATCCCCACCGCCGCCCCGGAAGACCCCCTACACCCGTCCCAACAGTTGCACGCCGGAATCCATCATCTTGCCCGGGAAGATGCCAAGGATGGGAAAATTATCCCGCAGCAGCGCCACTTACAGAAAGCCTTGCGCCAGCAGAACCTTGCCCCCGCTGTACCCGCGCAATCCGACCGGGTGGCGGAGTTAGAAAAGCAAGTGCGCGACCTGAGCGCCCAACTGAAAGAAGCGGATAAAGCGGCGGCTCTGATTCAGGGATTGCAAGCCGATCGCGATCGCCTCGCAAAGGAAAACCTGCAACTGCAACAACTCCTGCAAGAAAATACCGATAAGGAGTCGCAAATTCACCACCTCCAGGAGCAGATTGCCAACT
>NZ_JAJENT010000096.1:0-207 GCF_035615515.1 Phormidium sp. CCY1219 | reverse complement strand
GCAGGCAGGGCGCAAAAGCATTGCACAAATTGCTTAACGGTGCTGCCTGCACCCATAACTTGAGCCTTACTAAAAATCATATCATCCCCTACCACTGTCTGTCAATCTGGCGCGGCAAAATTGCTGAAGGGGTTGACAAGAAAAAAGTGCATCGGGTATAATGAGGCCGTGGCCGCAGGCAGGGCGCAAAAGCATTGCACAAATTGC
>NZ_JAJENT010000095.1:0-226 GCF_035615515.1 Phormidium sp. CCY1219 | reverse complement strand
CAAGTAAAGCTAGGTCAAGCTACAAAGGGCTAACGGTGGATACCTAGCCACGCCGAGGCGAAGAAGGACGCGATTACCGGCGAAACGCTCCGGGGAGCTGGAAGTCAGCATCGATCCGGAGGTCTCCGAATGGGGCAACCCCATGTACTGCCTGCTGAATCCATAGGCAGGTCAGAGCCAACCGAGCGAACTGAAACATCTTAGTAGCTCGAGGAAAAGAAATCAA
>NZ_JAJENT010000094.1:0-373 GCF_035615515.1 Phormidium sp. CCY1219 | reverse complement strand
CCCGGCGGTAGGGAAACCCGTTGGCGAGAGAAAAATTATGGAAAACTTTACCGAAACAATTTAAAGACTGTGCCGATAATCAGCTAAAACGTTGATAAATTACCCATCAACCTTAATCGGCAACAAAACCATGACTCAAATCAAGCCAAAAATGGTTCCCATGCGCGCCCTCGCCCTGGGGTTTGCGCTGATGTTGGCCACCACGGCGGCGGGATGCGACAGAACCACAGAAGCGGAAACCACCGGAGGAAGCGAGACGATGACTCAGGCGCACAATCCCGAGCTCGTCACCCTGAGTGGGGTAGTAATCCAAAAACAGGCGGCGAAGAATGCGGAAAGCTGGATGGCGGGAGGCGGCGATTATTTCGTCCTC
>NZ_JAJENT010000093.1:0-211 GCF_035615515.1 Phormidium sp. CCY1219 | reverse complement strand
CCTAGTCTTCAACACCGAGTCCTGACAACTCTGACGTGGGTAAATCGATTGAAGCGTTTCTGTCCCATTAGCGCTATCTCAATGGAACTTGTCCGTTTTGATACCCAACTGATGCACTCACCCAGAAATCTCTAGTGTCGAGTATCAACAGGGAGAGTTGGTGGGGTATGAAGTCCGAGAATACCTTCTAGAGAAATGGGGTAGATGTTGT
>NZ_JAJENT010000092.1:0-1201 GCF_035615515.1 Phormidium sp. CCY1219 | reverse complement strand
GTGCTCAGGCCCCCGCAATGCGATCGCGCAAATTTCACCCCCAATTGTCTTCGGGGGTCACACACCCTACGCGATCGCTTTGAGGGGGTATATACAAAGACTTTTCGTTACCCGGATTCGGTATCCACCCTTCTTGCCAAGCTGAGACTTTTAGTGACCGTTTGCCTCAGCCCGATGCGAGCTGCTATCATTAAAGAATGAGTGCGGGTTCGGTTGCGTTCCCGTAACTCCTTTGACAAAAGAGGCGATCGCACCACACCTGACGTCCTACTCGATCGCTGTTCAAATTCAACAGTAGGTAAAAACAATGTCAACCGTCTATCATTTAAAAGCCAGCGAAATCAACCCGAGTTTAATAGAAGAAATCAAAGCAAAATTTGGTGATAAATATATTTCAATAATCGTTTTTGAAGGAGATGAAACTGCCTATTTATTGCAATCTGAAATCAATAAAATTAAGCTATTAAAAGCAATTGAGAATGCGAAAAAAGGTCGAAATTTAGTCGAAGTTAATATAGAGGAGTTGCAATGAGCAGAAGAATCATTTTTGAAGCTTCTGCTTTTGCCGATTTTAATGAATGGGCAAAAATAGACAAGAAAACTTATCGCAAAATTGTCGAACTGATTAAGAATATAGACAGAACACCATTTGAAGGATTAGGTAAGCCCGAACCTTTGAAATACGAGTTAAGTGGGTTTTGGTCAAGGCGGATTGATAATGAAAATCGTTTAATTTATCAAGTGACCGATAAAGAAATTTTGATTGTAGCTTGCAAGTATCACTATAGTGAATAGAATTGAATTGCCTTAAGCGTGCCTATTAAGCCGACTTACCCTATCGAGGTCTGATGAAATTGCAATTGGCGCGAACCCAAGATTTAAGTTAAGCCAGTCGGATGATGGCAGAGGCAAACCTGGAGGAAATCGCCCAAGTCAAATCGGCGATCGCTCTCAGCCATCGTAGGGTGTGTGACTCCCGCAATCCGCTGATGCAATTTCACCCCCAATCCTCTCCGGGGGCCTGAGCACCAAATGGCGTCATTAACTCCCCTCATCCGATTCTCCCACCGATGGGGTCGGTGCGTGACCCCCACAATGCGATCGCGTAATTTGACCCCCAATCTTCTTCGGGGGTCACACACCCTACTGCAATTTCACCGCCAATTTTCTCCGGGGGTCTGAGCACCGAATGGCGTCATTA
>NZ_JAJENT010000091.1:0-256 GCF_035615515.1 Phormidium sp. CCY1219 | reverse complement strand
AGGCGGGGGATTGAAATCGCGCCTGGGCAAGCCAAGTCCGCCTACGCGGACTAATTTTTCTAACTCGTTCCCAGGCTAACTCGTTCCCAGGCTCATGCCTGGGAACGGCCCTCCCGAGGCTCCGCCTCCACCCCAATGGACGATTATAACTCGTTCCCAGGCTAACTCGTCTAACTCGTCTAACTCGTTCCCAGGCTCCTGCCTGGGAACGTCCCTCCCGAGGCTCCGCCTCCACCCCAATGGACGATTATACACA
>NZ_JAJENT010000090.1:0-270 GCF_035615515.1 Phormidium sp. CCY1219 | reverse complement strand
CGATTTACCGGCTCTTTAAATGAAGGCAATTGGAACTTCGGCGAATATCGAGGCGTGCAAACCGTCTCCATGCGACCCGGAGATGAATTTTTCATCATGTTGGTGCCGAATGGAAAGGTGCAACAAGTCTTAGATAATCCCACGGCTGAAGGTGCAATTCGTCCCCTATTTTCCCTCGCCACATCTAACCCCGATGATGCCTATCATGTGGGACAAATTTCTGATGTCACCGGCGATGGAAATACCTTCGCAATGGAAGATTTGCGGGTA
>NZ_JAJENT010000089.1:0-1166 GCF_035615515.1 Phormidium sp. CCY1219 | reverse complement strand
AAGTTTAGCCAGGACCTCGCTCAAGACCCGACAACACGTCGGCTATGGTACGGGATTGCCACCGCCCACGACTTTGAAAGCCACGATGGCATGACCGAGGAGAATCTCTATCAAAAGATATTCGCCTCCCACTTCGGTCATCTGGCAATCATCTTCCTGTGGACCTCGGGCAACCTGTTCCACGTCGCCTGGCAAGGAAACTTCGAACAGTGGGTCACAGACCCCCTAAACATCCGTCCCATCGCCCACGCGATTTGGGACCCGCAATTCGGCGCGCCGGCAGTGGATGCCTTCACCCAAGCCGGAGCAGCCAACCCAGTGAACATCACCTACAGCGGTGTCTATCACTGGTGGTACACCATCGGCATGAGAACCAACGGCGACCTCTACCAAGGCTCCATCTTCCTGATGGTCTTGGCCGCCGTGATGCTCTTCGCCGGCTGGTTGCACCTCCAACCTAAGTTCCGCCCCTCTTTGGCCTGGTTCAAAAACGCAGAATCGCGTCTGAACCACCACCTGGCGGGACTGTTCGGGGTCAGCTCCCTGGCTTGGACGGGCCACCTGGTCCACGTGGCTATCCCCGAATCTCGGGGAGTTCATGTGGGATGGGATAACTTCCTCTCCGTGAAGCCACACCCCGCCGGATTGGCACCGTTCTTCACCGGGAACTGGGGCGCTTACGCCCAAAACCCGGATAGCTTGAACCACGTCTTTGGCACCTCCGAAGGAGCGGGCAACGCTATCCTGACGTTCCTGGGTGGATTCCATCCCCAAACCGAGTCCTTGTGGTTGAGCGATATCGCCCATCACCATCTGGCGATCGCGGTTCTGTTCATCATCGCCGGTCATATGTACCGTACCAACTTCGGTATCGGTCACAGCATGAAGGAAATCATGGACGCCCACAATCCTCCCAAAGGCACTCCCTTTGGCGGGTTGCTCGGTGAAGGTCACAAGGGAATGTACGACACCTACAACAATTCCTTGCACTTCCAACTCGGATGGCACTTGGCTTGTTTGGGTGTAATCACCTCCTTGGTGGCGCAACATATGTACAGTCTGCCTCCCTACGCTTTCATGGCACGGGATTACACCACTCAGGCAGCTCTGTACACCCACCACCAGTACATCGCTGGGTTCATCATGGTGGGAGCTTTCGCCCACGG
>NZ_JAJENT010000088.1:0-260 GCF_035615515.1 Phormidium sp. CCY1219 | reverse complement strand
ATCTTCCGTTTTCTATTGTTCTTCCAAGGGTTCCACAACTGGACCTTAAACCCCTTCCACATGATGGGAGTGGCCGGTATCCTGGGTGGTGCATTGCTCTGCGCCATTCACGGAGCTACCGTGGAAAATACCTTGTTTGAAGACGGCGAAGGCTCCAACACCTTCCGCGCCTTCGAACCCACTCAAGCCGAAGAAACCTACTCGATGGTCACTGCGAACCGCTTCTGGTCGCAAATCTTCGGGATTGCCTTCTCCAACAA
>NZ_JAJENT010000087.1:0-538 GCF_035615515.1 Phormidium sp. CCY1219 | reverse complement strand
ACAGTTATGAGCGCGATCGCAATCAATTTAAACCCAATTATTCAACTGACAGACGAACAGTTTTATCAACTTTGTCGCGAAAATACCGATGTAAAATTCGAGCGCAATGCGAAAGGAGAATTAATTGTAATGCCACCGACTGGGGGAGAAACCGGGAATCGGAACCTGGAAATCGGGGCTGATTTTGCGATTTGGAACCGACAAACCAAATTGGGCAAAGTATTCGATTCTTCTACTTGTTTTAAATTGCCGAATGGCAGCGATCGCTCTGCGGATATCGCCTGGATAAAATTAGAGCGCTGGGAAACCCTCACCCCGGAAGAACGAGAGAAGTTTCCTCCTCTTGCGCCGGATTTCGTGTTAGAGTTGCTCTCCCCTAGCGATCGCCTAAAACCGATCCAAGAGAAACTGCAAGAATATATAGAAAATGGCGTTAAGCTGGGGTGGTTAATCGATCGCGCAAATCGGCGGGTAGAAATCTATCGCCCGGGGAGAGACCCCGAAATCTTGTCCGATCCTGCTGTAGTTTCCGGAGAGG
>NZ_JAJENT010000086.1:0-218 GCF_035615515.1 Phormidium sp. CCY1219 | reverse complement strand
ACCCGATGCCCTTTTTTTTGTCAACTGGTGGAGGCAAAAATTTTCCGGCGCAACCAAGATTGACAGACCGTGGAATTTGGAGGCTGGGTCACGCCCAGGGCAATCCATGATGTGAGTCGTTCGGTGCTGGGACTTGCGCCTGCAATCAAAGCAATGCTTAACGACCCTGCCTGCCCCCACAGTTTCATTATACCCGATGCCCTTTTTTTTGTCAACTG
>NZ_JAJENT010000085.1:0-282 GCF_035615515.1 Phormidium sp. CCY1219 | reverse complement strand
GGAGGTGGGGGTGGGGGTGCAACAGGCCCAGGGCCTCCGGCGGCGGCAATTCTTCCTTCTGCCATGCCGGCGAAAACATAGTGTTGCGATGCGTCGAAAAAGTTTAAGCCGGCGGCGGCTAAATCGGGGTTGGCGCTGAGGTAAAAGCTGACATTGAAATTGGGGGCGGAAGGGCGTCCTTCGTTAATGCCAGAACCTCGGAAATGGTCGAATAATTGCTCGTTATTCAGTCCAGCAGCGGCTAAATCTGGATTGGTGGCGCGATAGAAATCGGGATTAAAA
>NZ_JAJENT010000084.1:0-233 GCF_035615515.1 Phormidium sp. CCY1219 | reverse complement strand
CGTAAAAAGAATAAGTCCACGAAGGTGGACTTTGCCTGTGTAGCCGCGATTTCAATCGCCCGGTTTTATGGTCAATCTACCGCCTCTCCCACAATAGAGAGCATCGGTATAATTTTCGAGCAACTCTGCTAAACTATAAACTATCCGACAATCAACCGATTAAACGGAGGAAAAGCCCAATGGTAAGGGAATTGCAACCCGAGGCTCCCACAGAGATTATCTACCCCGAAAGT
>NZ_JAJENT010000083.1:0-229 GCF_035615515.1 Phormidium sp. CCY1219 | reverse complement strand
TAATGACGCCATTCGGTGCTCAGACCCCCGGAGAAAATTGGCGGTGAAATTGCAGTAGGGTGTGTGACCCCCGAAGAGGATTGGGGGTCAAATTACGCGATCGCATTGTGGGGGTCACGCACCGACCCCATCGGTGGGAGAATCGGATGAGGAGATTGATACTCCCCGCGCTGAAGACGCGGGGATTCTTAAGCAGTCCAAAACTGAACTCTTAAAGGCATTATCAAAG
>NZ_JAJENT010000082.1:0-228 GCF_035615515.1 Phormidium sp. CCY1219 | reverse complement strand
CATAAAAGGATGGAGTAACTATTACAGCACAGTAGTATCCAAGGAAATTTACTCCAAACTCGACTATATGGTTTGGGCAGCCTTAAGGGCATGGACAGTATCAAGATGTGGGAAAGCGTCCATCGGTAAGCTCAGAAAGTATTACCATAAGGGAGCCAATGGAAACTGGACGTTTCAAGCGCAAGATGGGTTAAGACTGCTAACACACGCAGAAACTCCTATCAAGCG
>NZ_JAJENT010000081.1:0-215 GCF_035615515.1 Phormidium sp. CCY1219 | reverse complement strand
TCCAAACCGAACCCGCAACAAATTCTCCACAACTTGACGTTCTCCCTGTTGGATTCCTTGTTGGATACCTTGTTGGACACCTTGTTGGATACCTTGTTGGATACCTTGTTGGATACCTTGTTGGATACCTTGTTGGACACCTTGTTGGATACCTTGTTGCAAACCGGCAAGCTGTGCTGCTTCGAGTTGTTGGTCAAAAAGAGGAGATAACCGCA
>NZ_JAJENT010000080.1:0-986 GCF_035615515.1 Phormidium sp. CCY1219 | reverse complement strand
GGATTGGCGGTAACGGGTTTGAGTTGTTTGATAACGCAGCGCCGCCCGGAAGGCATTTGGGTGTCTTCGGCGAGGAACGTTTCGCCGAACCCGCCGGAACCGAGTTCGCGCAGGATGCGATATCGATTGTTCAGGAGTTTTGCAATGCTCATAAACGGTGTCGGAGTGAGGGCGTTACGGCAGAATTTTACTAGCAGTTCAAAGCGGTTAAGCTAGTTTAGCACATTTTTCTGAAATTGAATGGTAAATTTTGGAGTAATTTGAGGTGGTTTGCACCCTATTTTGCCTGCCAATTATTCTGGCATTTGCTCGATTAATCGAGGTGCTCCCACTGCAGCACTCCTAAATCTTTCTCGAAGTAATTCTGTAAAAAATTCCGCTCGTTCTCGGGTGGAAAAAGAAGCGACTTGGATGAGTTGTTGATTTTGATTTTCCAGAAATCTCGGATAGGCATCTTCACAAAACATCGCTTTGACTCGCTGTAAATTGAGTTCGCTGTTGTAAATAAATACGGGATAAAAGGTTACTGGATAAGTATAGGGGTCTGTGGGCAAGCGATCGCCGCAACTCGTTTTAGGATATGCAGATTTATTAAACGGATTTACGGGTTGGGGAGGGACTTGAGGCGTGGGAGGTGCGGGGGGTGAATTCGGGGTCTCATTTTCCGGGGGATTGGGAGATGCGGGGGAATTCGGGGTATCATTTTCCGAGGAATCGGAAATTATCGGTTCGGGTTGAGGGCGGGTAATCCACAATCCTAGCAAGGTAAATATACCGATAATCCCACCGATAATAGTGGCTTTTTGCCAATCTCCCATTCCTGGGGAGGAGTTGGCGGGGCGATCGCTGGGGGAAGAGAGGGTGGTTGGCGGTTGAGATGCTGCTACAGGCGGTGGAGAGGCGAGAGTCGCGGGGGTGGGGGTATAAGCGGGGGCGGCGATCGCATCTAACATTTCCCGAGCACTAGAGAAGCGATCGCGCGGATG
>NZ_JAJENT010000079.1:0-203 GCF_035615515.1 Phormidium sp. CCY1219 | reverse complement strand
GGGTTTAAGGTCCAGTTGTGGAACCCTTGGAAGAACAATAGAAAACGGAAGATGGCGGCGACGCCAAAGCTGGGGGCGAAGAACCAGCCCGACTGTCCCAAGGGATACATCAAGAAGACGCTGACGAACACCGCGATCGGTCCGGTGAAGGCCAGGGCATTATAAGGACGAATCCCTAACAGACGGGAGATTTCCAACTGGCG
>NZ_JAJENT010000078.1:0-466 GCF_035615515.1 Phormidium sp. CCY1219 | reverse complement strand
TTTTGACTGCTACTGTTCACTTTACAGTTTGGTTGGCCTGAGTCCGTCAGCTTATCCATACCCATTACAGGTAGGCATTTGCTTCTGACTCAATCTCGCCCCGACTAAGACTTGCGCTTACACTTGTCACTACTCAGTTTTATCGACCTTTTGACTGAGAGTCCACGTCGGGTTATCTCGTTCCATCATCTGGGGTGTTATGCCCTTAGCCTCCATCTATCCCCCGAGGTACTTTCGCGAGTCGGTGTCAGTGGCTAGTTAATTCCCTGACCTTTCCCTTTGCCCGTTTTGGGCGCGGCGCAACATCCACTTTCGCCGCTAAGTAATTACGAGGGTTCAATATGATGATTCGCTTTCGCTGGACTTAGGCATTTGGCAGTGGTCGGTTGCTACGGGTATTGGCTTACCCTGTCCGCCTTCCGTTCCCCGCTTCACCTACAGGGTCGTGAATCCTGCAAATGGGGGT
>NZ_JAJENT010000077.1:0-317 GCF_035615515.1 Phormidium sp. CCY1219 | reverse complement strand
TGTCATGGGAGCTGATTTTCGCTTGATATTCCTCAATTATGATGAGGTCTCTTGCGGTTTTACGGTCGTGGCAGTGGCAATGCAATGCTTGGCGGTTTTTATGGATATCTTTACCCTCCGCCACTAGAAATCTAATATGGTCTACCTCAATTAGGTCACGGTCCATGAAGAACAGGCCACATTCATTACACTTGCCTTTTTGTTCCTTCAAAAGTTTGGCTAACTTGCCTGGTATTCCACCCTTGTTAATTCCTCTCTTACTCCAGTAAGCCCAATCTCCATCAAATGGAGACTTATCACCTTTGACTTTGATGTGT
>NZ_JAJENT010000076.1:0-260 GCF_035615515.1 Phormidium sp. CCY1219 | reverse complement strand
ATCTTCCGTTTTCTATTGTTCTTCCAAGGGTTCCACAACTGGACCTTAAACCCCTTCCACATGATGGGAGTGGCCGGCATCCTGGGTGGTGCATTGCTCTGCGCCATTCACGGAGCCACGGTGGAAAACACCTTGTTTGAAGACGGCGAAGGGTCCAACACCTTCCGCGCCTTCGAACCCACCCAAGCCGAAGAAACCTACTCGATGGTCACTGCGAACCGCTTCTGGTCGCAAATCTTCGGGATTGCCTTCTCCAACAA
>NZ_JAJENT010000075.1:0-373 GCF_035615515.1 Phormidium sp. CCY1219 | reverse complement strand
GAGGACGAAATAATCGCCGCCTCCCGCCATCCAGCTTTCCGCATTCTTCGCCGCCTGTTTTTGGATTACTACCCCACCCAGGGTGACGAGTTCGGGATTGTGCGCCTGAGTCATCGTCTCGCTTCCTCCGGTGGTTTCTGCTTCTGTGGTTCTGTCGCATCCCGCCGCTGTAGTGGCCAACATCAGCGCAAACCCCAGGGCGAGGGCGCGCATGGGAACCATTTTGGGCTTGATTTGAGTCATGGTTTTGTTGCCGGTTAAGGTTGATGGGTAATTTATCAACGTTTTAGCTGATGATCGGCACAGTCTTTAAATTGTTTCGGTAAAGTTTTCCATAATTTTTCTCTCGCCAACGGGTTTCCCTACCGCCGGG
>NZ_JAJENT010000074.1:0-206 GCF_035615515.1 Phormidium sp. CCY1219 | reverse complement strand
AACGAAAACCTAATTTTCCCCACGGAAAATTCCGTAGGAAACACGGTTTTTGCGGGAAATACTTTTCCCTTTTTCGCCACGGATACCGCTGAAGCGGTGTTCGGGACGACTGTGGATAATTTCCTGTTAGGAATGGGAGGAAATGACAACCTTTATGCGGGAACTGGCAACGATATTTTGCACGGCAATACCGGAAATGACTATCT
>NZ_JAJENT010000073.1:0-366 GCF_035615515.1 Phormidium sp. CCY1219 | reverse complement strand
GAGAACCGATACCGCCTCTGTGTCAATCCGATGCCATTTGGACCGATGCTTGGTTGCGAGACCGAGGATTGCGTTAAATCCGCACCGAACAAAAGGCAGAAAAAGTTATCGGGTAGGTTGGCCCACCGAGTCCCGTGTTAATTGCCGGAATCATTTAAACTGACTATCGTTCGTTAAATGAGGAATTTCCCCTATGCCTTCACCCTTTCCGGGAATGGATCCATATTTAGAACAGCCGGATTTTTGGCCGGAGGTACATAATCGCTTGATTGTGGCGATCGCAGATATTTTAGTGCCTCAACTGCGCCCCAAATATCGGGTGGCGATTGAAAAGCGGGTGTATGAAATGGCGGGAAATGATAGCTT
>NZ_JAJENT010000072.1:0-321 GCF_035615515.1 Phormidium sp. CCY1219 | reverse complement strand
GATTACTACAATTGTTTACGAATTGGTCAAAGCTGATGTAGATTTAACCAGTGGCAGAAAAGGGGCACGGTCTGGCACTGGGTTTTCTCCTGTGATGGTTGGGCAAATCTGGTGTGTTGAGAAACTTAAATCTATCGCCCCAGTTAAGACGGTTTATGGCTGGCAAAAGAACAATAACGCAACCAGTCAAATCCGTAAACATTTAGGACTAGAGAAAATCAAAGATAAGAAAGCTCAAGTGCCTGAATCTCATGCAGTTGATGGCGTTGCTTTAGCTGCAAGTGAATTTATCCGCTATGGAGTAACTCCCAGGAAAAACAG
>NZ_JAJENT010000071.1:0-439 GCF_035615515.1 Phormidium sp. CCY1219 | reverse complement strand
ATCTTATCTCCCGGAAACCGACTGAAAGAGATGAGCAAAAAACTGTTGTTCTACAATCGCTATGGCGTGGAAGAATACTATATCTACGACCCCCAAAATATAGAATTTCAGGGATTCTTGCGTGCCCCAGAAGGCTTGCAGGCACTTGACGAGATGAATGGCTGGGTGAGTCCGCGACTGGGAATCCGCTTTGAACTGAAACCCGACACCCTGGAAATTTATACCCCACCTGGCGATCGCTTCCTCACCTTTGTAGAACTCAACCAGCTCAAAGAACAAGAGCGCCAGCGCGCCGAACAAGAGCGCCAACGCGCCGAACAAGAGCGCCAACGCGCCGAACAAGCGTCTCAACGCGCCGAACAAGCAGAGGCGCAACTGCAAGAAGAACAGCAGCGCTATCAGGCTCTCATCGAGCAACTGCGCGCGCGAGGCATGGATC
>NZ_JAJENT010000070.1:0-369 GCF_035615515.1 Phormidium sp. CCY1219 | reverse complement strand
TCGCCACTTTCCAGCGGTGGGGGGTTAAGGGCGGAAATTACAGTCATAGCACTCAGAGCGATCGGTGAATTTAAGTTGATTTTTTAGGTCGAAATTGAGGCGATCGGGCAGGGTTAGCGGTCACGATTGCCCCAAACGCTGTAGGAATTCTTGATGTTCTGGCGTCTGCAACCCCTGTTGCAAAACAGCCTGTAGATTAGGGCCGTTTCTCTGACGCAACGCCTCCACAGATAGCCACAAGCCCGGAAAAACTTGCGATCGCAAAATGCCATTTTCATCCGGTTCTAGAGCTACATAGCGACTTTCTTGTAAGATAAACCAATCCAGTTTATTTTCATAAATCTGCCAGACAATATATTCCTGGACTCC
>NZ_JAJENT010000069.1:0-208 GCF_035615515.1 Phormidium sp. CCY1219 | reverse complement strand
TCGAGCTTCACTTCTGATTATAGCACGGTTTCGGCTTTCCCCGCTGGTTGCCGCGAAAAAAAATTCTGGGGGTTGACGAAATCTGGATTTGTTTCGCTTTGCACCGAGTGTCTGGGATAATGCATTTGCCCACAGTGGGTTAGTCTTTCTCAAACCCAGTTTGTAAGCGCTTCGGACCGGCGCTTTCATTTCCCAGGGGTTGACAAAA
>NZ_JAJENT010000068.1:0-275 GCF_035615515.1 Phormidium sp. CCY1219 | reverse complement strand
ATAAAACTGTTCGTCTGTCAGTTGAATAATTGGGTTTAAATTGATTGCGATCGCGCTCATAACTGTCACCTCTTTTCCTCACCATATCTCGAGATAAAATCCAAGCGTGCGATTGAAATCGAGCCTCCTACGCAGACTAATCCCTTTGGCGACTATTTCTCCGAGAATAACATTACCAAATCGATTCTAAATTAAGCTCAAAACCGGGTAAAACATCCTCTCCGGAAACTACAGCAGGATCGGACAAGATTTCGGGGTCTCTCCCCGGGCGATAG
>NZ_JAJENT010000067.1:0-301 GCF_035615515.1 Phormidium sp. CCY1219 | reverse complement strand
GCCGAAACAACTGTCTCCTCTGTTAGGTGCGGAAAAAGAAGCGCGGGATATCGGACAACTGCTGAATGTTACGCCGCTGATTGGGTCGCAAGCAACGGAATCGGCAGTGGTGCAAAAAATGCCCTCGGCGCGAATTATACACTTGGCGACTCACGGCAGCTTCGACCCCACCCGAGGTATCGCCAGTTGGATTGCCCTCACCCCCACCAGCAGCGACGATGGATTGCTCACAGCAGGAGAAATCTTCGACATGGAACTCAATGCGGATTTAGTCGTCCTCTCTGCTTGCGAGACGGGACGC
>NZ_JAJENT010000066.1:0-216 GCF_035615515.1 Phormidium sp. CCY1219 | reverse complement strand
CTGGTGTTGATTTCCCAACACAAGCAGCATCTAGCCAGTGTGTTTTAGTTAATTCTTGACCAGAGCGGTTAAACTTGATTCTACCACCGGTGCCTGTTTCTACAGGAAGGTCTGTTTGAGACAAAGCCCGATACAACGTCCATCGAGTTGAGTTGACGGCAGCAGCATCCTTGAATGGGCGCTTGGCAGACCACAGAATCTCGTTCAGTAATTCCG
>NZ_JAJENT010000065.1:0-232 GCF_035615515.1 Phormidium sp. CCY1219 | reverse complement strand
GAACCGGGCTTTATTTTACTTGCGCGAATTCATCCGTCAAGAGAATTCCTGGGACTTATGAGTGTTGTTTATTTGTTCAAGCCATAGAGGTGCGATCGCAGTTTTCGTCGCGAATCTGCGAATCAAGACTTTGTTTGAAATTGGCATAGGATGAGCCATTGCCTGCCAAGAAGCTGCTCGTCCCGAGTTATTTTTCCAACCTATTTCAGTCGGATGTGGCTTAACCGCTCAG
>NZ_JAJENT010000064.1:0-219 GCF_035615515.1 Phormidium sp. CCY1219 | reverse complement strand
CCCGATTAAGTCAACGCCATCGCTGTAGTCGAGGATGGTATCGGTACCGCGACCTTCAGCGAGGACAAAGCGATCGCCTCCTGCACCACCCGTCACCGTATCGTTACCCAAATCCCCCAGCAACCAATCATCGCCAGTGCCACCAGTGAGGATATCATTATCCTTGCCACCCCACAGCATATCATTGCCATCGCCGCCATCCAGGGAGTCATCCCCCTG
>NZ_JAJENT010000063.1:0-429 GCF_035615515.1 Phormidium sp. CCY1219 | reverse complement strand
TCCGCCGCTAGAGGTTTAATATGGTCTACCTCAATTAGGTCACTGTCCGTGAAGAACAGGCCGCATTCATTGCACTTGCCTTTTTGTTCCTTCAAAAGTCTGGCTAACTTAGTTGGGAGACCAACTTTGTTAATCCCTCTCTTACTCCAGTAAGCCCAATCTCCATCAAATGGAGACTTATCGCCTTTGACTTTGATGTGTCGCTTGATGGGAGTTTCTATGTGTTTTAATAATCTTAACCCATCTTGCGTTTGAAACGTCCAGTTTCCATTGGCTCCCTTATGGTAATACTTTCTGAGCTTATCAATGGACGCTTTTCCACATCTTGATACTGTCCATGCCCTTAAAGCTACCCAAACCATATAGTCGAGTTTGGAGTAAATTTCCTTGGATACTACTGTGCTGTAATAGTTACTCCATCCTTTTATG
>NZ_JAJENT010000062.1:0-227 GCF_035615515.1 Phormidium sp. CCY1219 | reverse complement strand
CCAATTCGTAAACAATTGTAGTAATCGGGAAAATCTTCGATAGTTCAGTAATGATTCTGATTTCCATCTCCCTAGAACCCCAAATAGATGGAGCTAATTTACCTTTTTGAATGCGATTATCGAATCGTTTTTGTCGATGGGCACGTTGGCTAAAAGGTACTTTTCTATTAATCCTTCTACCGCGCCGCACCCGACGTTGTAATGCTCGGTTTCTGACATTTTTAATG
>NZ_JAJENT010000061.1:0-591 GCF_035615515.1 Phormidium sp. CCY1219 | reverse complement strand
GTGGAGCGAGTGGCTGGATTTACCGGATTGTCTTTAGAACAAGTCCGGGAATTGCAGGCGCAGATGGACAATTAATCTTGCCGAGTTTTTCCGCCAGCCGCACTTCGACTTTATTGGAGGGTGAATTCATTAATGCACCCTCCAATGGGGTGAATGAGTTAGGAGAATGATGATGAAAGAGTCGGGGATTTATCAAGAGCTAATTGAAGAAGGCAGAGCCGAAGGATTCCAAGAAGGATTCCAAGAAGGATTTCAAGAAGGATTCCAAGAAGGACTCCAAGAAATGGCAGGCAATTTACTGGCGGCAGGAATGAGTGTGGAGTTCGTGGTGGAAATGACCGGATTATCTTTAGAAATAGTCCGGGAATTGCAGGAAAAAGAAAACTTGGGGGCGGGTTATAATAATAGCAACTCGCCAGTCAGGGTGCCCATGTACGACAATATTTGTAAATTCATTGCGGAAGAGTTCTCCCAGGATATAGCCACCTGGTTGCTTGGGGAAGCGATCGCCCTAGTGGAATTACCCGTCAAAGAACTTTCCCTCGAACCGATTCGCGCCGATGCGATCGTGTTACGTCAGTCGTCGCAAGT
>NZ_JAJENT010000060.1:0-231 GCF_035615515.1 Phormidium sp. CCY1219 | reverse complement strand
GCTGAAGCCGAAGAAACCGACGGAGAATCAACCGATAGCGACAGCGAAAATACCGCCGTTGCCGAAAGCAGCCCAGAGTCCGATAGCAGCGAGAAAAACCTAGAAGAAAGTGACGGCGAAAGTGAAGAAACTTCCGCAGAGGAAACCGCTGCTGAAGAAACCGAGGGAGAGGCAGAAACCGCCGCCGAAGTGACCGAAGAAACGGCTGACGCCGATGCAGAAACCGAGGCA
>NZ_JAJENT010000059.1:0-215 GCF_035615515.1 Phormidium sp. CCY1219 | reverse complement strand
GACGCCACAGGGGCGGGAACTCCTTCTGGGGAACTCTCCTTCACCACCAACGATAGCGACGAAAACCCCTTTAATTTTCCCATTAGCGGTACCGTTACTGGCGCAAATCAGCCAGAAATCCAGGTACTCGAAAACACCACCGATATTCCCGATGACAGCACAACCGCAATAGATATCGGAACCACCAGCGAAGGGACACCCGTTAGCAAAACCTT
>NZ_JAJENT010000058.1:0-586 GCF_035615515.1 Phormidium sp. CCY1219 | reverse complement strand
CCCGCGCTCGCACGTTGTTAGAAATTCTCGCCGAAGCCAATGCCGATATCCGCACTGGCGTAGACCCGGAATTACGCGAACAGGAAGCGAACTTACAGCAGCGCATCAATGCTACTGAATCCCGGCGCATGGAACTATTCTCCGGGGAACATACCCCGGAACAAGCTAATGCTATCAAACAAGAACTGGATACTTTATTGCGACAACTGGATGCTCTCAGGGCGCAAATCCGGCAAACCTCTCCCCGATATGCCGCTCTCACTCAACCTCAACCCCTAACTGCCGAACAAATTCAGCAGCAGGTACTCGATAAAGATACCTTACTCTTACAATATTCTCTCGGCACAGACCGCAGTTTCCTCTGGGCGGTCACTCCGGAGAGTTTAACGGTGTACGAGTTACCCCCCCGGGCTGAAATTGAGGAACTGGCACAACAATTTTATCGGTTAATGCAAAATCCCGACTATCGGGGGGAAAGTCGCAATCTGGTTGTTTCTCCCAACCTCCCGAAAGTCAATGCTTCTGCGACTGAGTTGAGTGAGATGTTGCTGTCTCCAGTGGCGGATAAACTAGCCGGAAAGCGGTT
>NZ_JAJENT010000057.1:0-214 GCF_035615515.1 Phormidium sp. CCY1219 | reverse complement strand
GTGGGGTAGTAATCCAAAAACAGGCGGCGAAGAATGCGGAAAGCTGGATGGCGGGAGGCGGCGATTATTTCGTCCTCGATGTGGGGGATGCGGAGGTTGCCGATCGCAGTGCAGAGGAAGGAGTGATTCTGCAACCCTCGGAAGCGGTAACCCGGGAACAGCTAGAAGCGGCGATCGGTAACTTGGTGGAAGTAGAAGGGGAATATGTGGAGGG
>NZ_JAJENT010000056.1:0-291 GCF_035615515.1 Phormidium sp. CCY1219 | reverse complement strand
CTTGCTAAAGCAGATTAGCTGGGACACTTACAAACGATTGTTAGCCGACATGGGAGACAATCGCAATATCCGCCTGAATTACGACCGAGGATTGTTGGAAATTATGACTCCCTTGTTAGAGCATGAAAACCCAAAACGAATGTTAGAAAAATTCGTGGATGCCTTAGCCGATCGACTCGATATCGAAATATTGAGCGCCGGTTCGACTACCCTGAATCGCGAAGATTTAGCACGCGGTTCCGAACCCGATTCGGCATTTTATATCCAGAATGAACCCCGGGTGAAAGGCAA
>NZ_JAJENT010000055.1:0-215 GCF_035615515.1 Phormidium sp. CCY1219 | reverse complement strand
GAAACAGCTAGCAATGTGGAAGCGGAAGAAACGGGAGGCGATCGCACCCCAATTGCAGCGAATCCCGCCACCGAAACTACCGCCACCCCGGTCATTGCCGAGACAACACAACCTGGCAATTCTGTCAATAGCGACATCATTTCTCGGTTAGAAAACTTAACTCAAACCTTGAAACAACGAGAAGCCGATGCAGAGATTTCCGGTGGAAATCCGAT
>NZ_JAJENT010000054.1:0-229 GCF_035615515.1 Phormidium sp. CCY1219 | reverse complement strand
GTTTCAACAATCGCAAGCGTCCACAAGGTTGGCTTGCGCCTAGTCTTCAACACCGAGTCCTGACAACTCTGACGTGGATAAATCGATTGAAGCGTTTCTGTCCCATTAGCGCTATCTCAATGGAACTTGTCCGTTTTGATACCCAACTGATTCAAAACCCAGAAATCTCTGGTGTCGAGTATCAACAGGGAGAGTTGGTGGGGTATGAAGTCCGAGAATACCTTCTAGA
>NZ_JAJENT010000053.1:0-209 GCF_035615515.1 Phormidium sp. CCY1219 | reverse complement strand
CTGCCTGGGGACACAAAATCAGCTACATTTTTAATTATATCATCCCCGGAGGGGAATTGCAAGCAAGCCGCCGGCAATGGAGAGACGCGATTTATCGCATCTCTGGTTTCATCTCCCATCTAGAGGTGACGGTTGACAAAAAAAAGGGCGATCGCATATAATGAAGCCGTGGCGGCAAGCAGGGCACTTAAGCAATAAAAGCATTGCAT
>NZ_JAJENT010000052.1:0-207 GCF_035615515.1 Phormidium sp. CCY1219 | reverse complement strand
AGGTGACGAATCCTTCACCAAGGTTTCTTTCAACACCTACGCTGATGACTATAACTCGGTTTCTGCGGTGTATGCTTTCTCTGCTGAAGACTAATACCCCTAAACCTTCTCGGGAATAAAAACCGTTCACCAGTATTAACGCGGTTTTTATCCCGCCCCCACCCAATTTAACAATTGGATAATTGAGCAATTGTGTAACAATTGCCC
>NZ_JAJENT010000051.1:0-297 GCF_035615515.1 Phormidium sp. CCY1219 | reverse complement strand
CGGAATTACTGAACGAGATTCTGTGGTCTGCCAAGCGCCCATTCAAGGATGCTGCTGCCGTCAACTCAACTCGATGGGCCTTCTATCGGGCTTTGTCTCAAACAGACTTTCCTGTAGAAACAGGCACCGGTGGTAGAATCAAGTTTAACCGCTCTGGTCAAGAATTAACTAAAACACATTGGCTAGATGCTGCTTGTGTTGGGAAATCCACACCAGAGCGACTGAACATATTGGTCAAGCAACCCTTGATTATTACAGCCACAGGACAAGGAAATTGTCAGATGTGCCGTACCGACA
>NZ_JAJENT010000050.1:0-284 GCF_035615515.1 Phormidium sp. CCY1219 | reverse complement strand
AAATCCAGCCACTCGCTCCACACTGATTCCTCCCGCCAATAAATTCCGTGCCACTTCTTGGAGTCCTTCGGCTTTCCTTTCTTCAATCAGCTCTTGATAAATCACCGATTCTTTCATCATCATTCTCCTAACTCATTCACCCCATTGGAGGGTGTATTAATGAATTCACCCTCCAATAAATTTGAAGTGCGGATGGCGGAAAAACTCGGCAGGATTAATTGTCCATCTGCGCCTGCAATTCCCGGACTTGTTCTAAAGACAATCCGGTAAATCCAGCCACTCGC
>NZ_JAJENT010000049.1:0-215 GCF_035615515.1 Phormidium sp. CCY1219 | reverse complement strand
GAAACAGCTAGCAATGTGGAAGCGGAAGAAACGGGAGGCGATCGCACCCCAATTGCAGCGAATCCCGCCACCGAAACCACCGCAACCCCGGTCATTGCCGAGACTGCACAACCTGACAATTCTGTCAATAGCGACATTATTTCTCGGTTAGAAAACTTAACTCAAACCTTGAAACAACGAGAAGCCGATGCAGAGATTTCCGGTGGAAATCCGAT
>NZ_JAJENT010000048.1:0-540 GCF_035615515.1 Phormidium sp. CCY1219 | reverse complement strand
CTAGCTCTTGAGCAATGCTGCCAACTGGGGCAAGTCTACGGAATCGGTTAACCCAGGTCATCAGAGTATCGACTCGATGCTGCAAGCTCGGAGCTAACCAACCCTGGGGACGAGTCCGATTCAAGAACCGAGCAGGCCGATATCGGGTCAGGCGGTTTCGTCGAGAATGTCGCAGTTGACGACGAGACCGCAGTGCATCCTTAATTTGCTGTCCCCGGTGCTGCAACTCGGCAGCAAAGATGATTCGATTCCCTTGCTTCAGGGCAATTCCAGAGACTTTAGAACCTGGGTCTAATTTGAGTTCGACCGGTTCAGGATTAGCATCAACTTCCTTGTTGAGAATAATGGTGAATGGGTAGCGTCGAAATACCGAGGCTTTCCCCGCGTTGAGTAGTGACCGTGCGACCCCTGGCTTGCAGGGTGTCAGCGGTTTGCGGTTGGTATCTAAAACGAACACATGGTTAGACATTGTTGCGTCTGTTCTGATTGCTCGTAACGTTGGCTTCGCTAATGTTCAGAGTCGGTACTTTCCAAATCGCA
>NZ_JAJENT010000047.1:0-257 GCF_035615515.1 Phormidium sp. CCY1219 | reverse complement strand
AGGATATCATTATCCTTGCCACCCCACAGCATATCATTGCCATCGCCGCCATCCAGGGAGTCATCCCCCTGGTTGCCATAGAGGAAGTCACCATCCGCGTTACCGCAAACGATATCGTTGCCTAAATCCCCGAACAATTCATCGCTGCCGGTGCCTCCTTTCACCGTATCGTCATCTTTGCCGCCATGCAGCACATCATCGCCATCGCCGCCGTCAACCCAGTCGGTGCCTTGGTTGCCATTGGCGAAGTCATTGCC
>NZ_JAJENT010000046.1:0-221 GCF_035615515.1 Phormidium sp. CCY1219 | reverse complement strand
GTGTCCTCTAAAACCGATTCTAGGTCAGACACCAAATCTCCTAAAGCCTCATCGAAATTCGGTTCGTCTGGCGTAATGTAAGCTTTGGCATACTCTACCAATGCTTGACCCATATCGGTTGTGCGCCAGTCTTTGCCCTCTGCAACTACGCTATCCATTAATGGCGCAGTTCCTTTCGCACCTCGAACTTGGAAGATAATATCGTTATAGTCTTTATCGGT
>NZ_JAJENT010000045.1:0-332 GCF_035615515.1 Phormidium sp. CCY1219 | reverse complement strand
TTGGCGATCGGGGGCTGGCTGACCGGCACCACCTTCGTTACCTCCTGGTACACCCACGGATTGGCCTCCTCCTACCTAGAAGGAGCCAACTTCCTTACCGTGGCCGTTTCCACCCCCCCGAACAGCTTGGGACACTCCCTGCTTTTCCTGTGGGGACCGGAAGCCCAAGGAGACTTCACCCGCTGGTGTCAACTGGGCGGACTATGGACCTTCGTGGCCCTGCACGGAGCCTTCGGCTTGATTGGCTTCTGCCTGCGCCAGTTGGAAATCTCCCGTCTGTTAGGGATTCGTCCTTATAATGCCCTGGCCTTCACCGGACCGATCGCGGTGTT
>NZ_JAJENT010000044.1:0-239 GCF_035615515.1 Phormidium sp. CCY1219 | reverse complement strand
GCCCAATTCGTTTCCAATTGTGGTCGTAAACGAAGTATGTTTTTGGTCTTTGTATTAGTAAATCCTCCAACCCATCCACTGTATATTTTTCCTGCTTTTTCAGCTAAAACTTTATCGCCATAACGAACATTAAACAGAAGGAGTAATATTAACTGAACCTTTCCAACCCCAAGTATCACTGTTTTTCCTGGGAGTTACTCCATAGCGGATAAATTCACTTGCAGCTAAAGCAACGCCAT
>NZ_JAJENT010000043.1:0-226 GCF_035615515.1 Phormidium sp. CCY1219 | reverse complement strand
CAGATTACCAACTGTATGCGAACTCAGGTTGGCTTTTTCGTCTGGTGTGGGGGCGGAGGGTCGATCGCCTGGATTGGGGGGAGCAACATTTGGGTAGGTAAACCTAGGGTTCTCCCTCCCTCGGCTTATTACCACATTTTTATTCATTCGTCAAGCCGTCGGCAAAAATCTCGGAAAAAATTTGGGTGCGATGGGGTAATTTTTTCCGGGTTATCCCGGCGCGATC
>NZ_JAJENT010000042.1:0-227 GCF_035615515.1 Phormidium sp. CCY1219 | reverse complement strand
GAACAACTGCATCTCGTGGATGTGTTCTTGCCCCCCGAGGAGTACCTCTCCCCAGGGCAGGTGAAGGAGAAACTCGACGCATACAAGCAACAGCAGCGACAGCAGGTGGCGCAACTGCAAACCGAACTGCAGCGCGCGAAGGCGCAAATCGCTCGCTACAAAGACCCGGCCAACCACCCGGCACTCTTGCGCCAACAGGAACAAATCGACACCATGCAGGCTAAGCT
>NZ_JAJENT010000041.1:0-438 GCF_035615515.1 Phormidium sp. CCY1219 | reverse complement strand
GTCATCCTTGCCGCCATGAACCAAATCATCCCCCGCACCGGCTTCGATATAGTCCGTGCCTTGATTGCCGTGGATGGCATTATTGCCCTCAGAACCATACAAGTTATCGTTGCCTTGTAGCCCTTGGGTAAAGGTGTTGTCACCCGCAGCGGTTATCTCGTCTGCTCCATTGGTGCCGATGAGATTATCCAGGGGAGTGGCTTCGGCATTGGGGGAGACTGTCGGCGGCGTGAGATTGCAGAAGTCCTCTACCATGCCAGCGCTTGACTCCGAAACCATCTCGTCGTTGAGAACTATATTATCCGGTGCGAAAGGCTCGGTTGGCGGTGCGCTGAGGGTAGCAACCACCGGTTCGGGAGTCGCATCTACTATTAAGCTACTGGCAGTTGAAGCAGCAGAAGTATTCCCCGCCGCATCAGTAGCAGTGGCAGTGAAGTT
>NZ_JAJENT010000040.1:0-260 GCF_035615515.1 Phormidium sp. CCY1219 | reverse complement strand
GCCCAGGTGTTCACCACGCGACCTTGAGAGTCGATGATGGACTGGTTGAAGTTGAACCCATTCAGGTTAAACGCCATCGTGGAAATACCCAAAGCGGTAAACCAGATGCCCACAACAGGCCAAGCTGCTAAGAAGAAGTGCAAGCTGCGGCTGTTGTTGAAAGAAGCGTATTGGAAGATTAAGCGACCGAAGTAGCCGTGGGCTGCAACGATGTTGTAGGTTTCTTCCTCTTGTCCGAATTTGTAACCGTAGTTTTGAGA
>NZ_JAJENT010000039.1:0-280 GCF_035615515.1 Phormidium sp. CCY1219 | reverse complement strand
AAACCGTCACATCCGAAGCCACTGACAGCGCCGAAACCGAACCAACGGATGCAGAAGAAGACACCAGCAGCGCTGACAAAACCGAGGAAATAGCAGCAGAAAACACGGAATCAGCATCCGAAGCCGACGAAACCGAAAGTGAAAGCCCGCCTGTAGCCACTAGCGATGACAGTGCCAGCGATAGCGACACAGATGCTACAGAAAATTCCGATAGCGAGTCCGAGGACAGTGACGCGATCGCCGAATCTAACGAGAGCAGCGACGACACCGAAGACCCTGC
>NZ_JAJENT010000038.1:0-220 GCF_035615515.1 Phormidium sp. CCY1219 | reverse complement strand
AATCTCAGACTCGAACGCAATTCCACTGGAGAAGTGATTATTATGACCCCCACAGGCGGCGGAACCAGCAACCGTAATGGCAGACTGAATAACCAATTATTTACCTGGGCGGATGCAGACAAAACCGGAATCGCGTTCGATTGTTCTGGGGGTTTCAATCTGCCTAATGGGGCGATTCGCTCTCCCGATGCGTCTTGGATTTCCCGGGAAAAATGGGACG
>NZ_JAJENT010000037.1:0-299 GCF_035615515.1 Phormidium sp. CCY1219 | reverse complement strand
TTGGCGCGGTTGATCACGTCGGCCCAGGTGTTCACCACGCGACCTTGAGAGTCGATGATGGACTGGTTGAAGTTGAAACCGTTGAGGTTGAAGGCCATCGTGGAAATACCCAAAGCGGTAAACCAGATGCCAACCACCGGCCAAGCAGCTAAGAAGAAGTGCAAGCTGCGGCTGTTGTTGAAAGAAGCGTATTGGAAGATCAAACGACCGAAGTAGCCGTGAGCTGCAACGATGTTGTAGGTTTCTTCCTCTTGTCCGAATTTGTAACCGTAGTTTTGAGATTCGGTTTCGGTGGTTTC
>NZ_JAJENT010000036.1:0-220 GCF_035615515.1 Phormidium sp. CCY1219 | reverse complement strand
CGTCCCATTTTTCCCGGGAAATCCAAGACGCATCGGGAGAGCGAATCGCCCCATTAGGCAGATTGAAACCCCCAGAAGAATCTAAGGCTTTACCCCGTTTTGTTTCTTTGTTCCACATCCAAAGTTGAGCCGTCAATCCAGCGTTACGGTTGCTGGTTCCGCCGCCTGTGGGGGTCATAATAATCACTTCTCCAGTGGAATTGCGTTCGAGTCTGAGATT
>NZ_JAJENT010000035.1:0-266 GCF_035615515.1 Phormidium sp. CCY1219 | reverse complement strand
ATTGGCTTTTTTTTGTCAACCCTTTACACAAAGGGACGGTGCCTCACCCCCGTAGGGCTAAGTTGGGTGAATTGCAGCATCCCGTGGCGGGGGTGACCCACCCTACCGGGCTTCAACCCCGATCCAACCTGTCCCTCTCGTTCCCCCCTGGGGGAACGCCCTCCCGCAGGCTCCGCCTCCCGCTCCCTTACGGCAATCAATGCATTGCACATGTTCCCTGCCTGCCCCATCCGCTCCATTTTACCCGATTGGCTTTTTTTTGTCAA
>NZ_JAJENT010000034.1:0-229 GCF_035615515.1 Phormidium sp. CCY1219 | reverse complement strand
AGCAAATTGGTCGTGAATAAAGCGGGTCACTGAGTGAAATTAAAATCGTTTAAACGAGAGAAATTGTATCATTCTTCCAAGGAATAATATCGGGATAGGAGTGGCGCGCCGATTCAATTAACTGTTGCTTGAGGGGGGTTAATGGAATGAGAATTCCCCCAATCTTTGCCAAGACTGGGGGAATGCGTGACAAGTCGCGAGGGATGCTTCTACCCCTCACTGGCGAAAG
>NZ_JAJENT010000033.1:0-230 GCF_035615515.1 Phormidium sp. CCY1219 | reverse complement strand
GAAGTAGAAGTGCTGGATAATCCTGCCACGGTGTCGGGAGACCCCCTGCTACCGGGATTTATCCTGCAGTTAGAGGCAATTTGGTAGGCAAGAAAGTAAATTATGCATGCAGGTTTACTGGGGCATTTGCTGTTGCCGAATCGCCCATTTCCGCCCACCCCATTTTAATCGGAGAGCCACTGAATATGACTGCCATTACCTTCAACCTCAACCCCGTGGTTAAACTAACC
>NZ_JAJENT010000032.1:0-228 GCF_035615515.1 Phormidium sp. CCY1219 | reverse complement strand
GGTACCGGAATTTTTTATGGGCAAATATCCGGTAACCCAGGCACAATGGCAAGCAGTGATGGGAAATAATCCCTCTGATTTCAAAGGTGAGAACTTACCCGTAGAAAACGTAACCTGGCACGATGCGGTGGAATTTTGTTGCCGAGTGTCAGAAAAAACGGGACGGGTTTATCGCTTACCCAGTGAAGCAGAATGGGAATATGCCTGTCGCGCCGGAACCACTACGCC
>NZ_JAJENT010000031.1:0-233 GCF_035615515.1 Phormidium sp. CCY1219 | reverse complement strand
GTACCTCGGGGGAGAGATGGAGGCTAAGGGCATAACACCCCAGATGATGGAACGAGATAACCCGACTAGGACTCTCAATCAAAAAAGGTCGATAAGCTGAGTAGTGATAAGTGTAAGCGCAAGTCCTAGTTGGGATGAGATTGAGTCAGAAGCAAATGCCTACCTGTAATGGGTATGGATAAGCTGACGGACTCAGGCCAACTAAACTGTAAAGTGAACAGTAGCAGTCAAAA
>NZ_JAJENT010000030.1:0-290 GCF_035615515.1 Phormidium sp. CCY1219 | reverse complement strand
AGATTCTGGGTACCGGATGCGGCGTGGAGGGTCTTGGAATTTCATCCCCAGGATGTGCCGTGCCACGCAGCGCCGCCGACTCGAGCCAAACAACGGATGAAGGAACCTCGGATTTCGCTTGTGCTGCGCTTCCCCCAAGACTCGCTAACCTGAATTTACCGAAAATTTCCCCAAACCCCCTTGACAATCGGTTCCACTTGACCTAATATACGAATAATGGAAAAGGTGCGCGCCTATATATGCCATGACCGTTTACTGCCTGAATCCCGCCTGCCCGAAACCCGAGAACC
>NZ_JAJENT010000029.1:0-203 GCF_035615515.1 Phormidium sp. CCY1219 | reverse complement strand
GGTCGCATGGAGACGGTTTGCACGCCTCGATATTCGCCGAAGTTCCAATTGCCTTCATTTAAAGAGCCGGTAAATCGCGCCGCGTCGCTACTGTCATCGATCGCAATATGACCCAGTTCGGAATTACTCAGCGCCCGAGTGGCAGCTTCTTTGATAAATTCCACGGAATTGGGGTCGAGGTCTTCCATTCCCGCCAGACTGAC
>NZ_JAJENT010000028.1:0-335 GCF_035615515.1 Phormidium sp. CCY1219 | reverse complement strand
GACATGGGAGACAATCGCAATATCCGCCTGACTTACGACCGAGGATTGTTGGAAATTATGACTCCCTTGTTAGAGCACGAACAGCCTAACCGTCTCTTAGCAAAAGTTGCAAGTGCCGTGGCGGAGGAACTGAATGTGGAAATTTTGAGCGCGGGTTCTACCACGTTAAATCGAGCGGATTTAGAAAAAGGTTCCGAACCGGACTCTAGTTTTTATATTCAAAATGAACGCTTAATCCGAGGCAAACGCACGATTGATTTAAAAACCGATCCGCCCCCTGATTTGGTAATCGAAATTGATGTTACCAGCAGTTCTATCGACCGAGAGGGGATTTA
>NZ_JAJENT010000027.1:0-309 GCF_035615515.1 Phormidium sp. CCY1219 | reverse complement strand
CAATCTTTCAACCATAGGCGTAACCATCCTTTCTGTGAATGGGTTTGCAGTATTTGTGGCTAATGCCTGCCACTCTTCCAGAGGCGGTGGTAATATCAAAACTGCCAGACGCACGGCACAGAACCCGTCCTACATAGGAGCCAATTTTCTGGCCGGCCGTGACCGTAGCCGTGACGAGATCGCCAGTCTGAAAACCTTTGTGAATTTGCCTCCTTGAGCGGTGACGAGTCGGGAATCCGTACTTATCTGTCCCGCACATCTGACGAGTTCCATGCCTCTTCGCTCTAATCAGCAACGGTTTTGACGTCA
>NZ_JAJENT010000026.1:0-227 GCF_035615515.1 Phormidium sp. CCY1219 | reverse complement strand
GAACAACTGCATCTCGTGGATGTGTTCTTGCCCCCCGAGGAGTACCTCTCCCCAGGGCAGGTGAAGGAGAAACTCGAAGCATACAAGCAACAGCAGCGACAGCAGGTGGCGCAACTGCAAGCCGAACTGCGGCGCGCGCAGGCGCAAATTGCTCGCTACAAAGACCCGGCCAACCACCCGGCACTCTTGCGCCAACAGGAACAAATCGACACCATGCAGGCTAAGCT
>NZ_JAJENT010000025.1:0-219 GCF_035615515.1 Phormidium sp. CCY1219 | reverse complement strand
CAGGGGGATGACTCCCTGGATGGCGGCGATGGCAATGATATGCTGTGGGGTGGCAAGGATAATGATATCCTCACTGGCGGCACTGGCAATGATTGGTTGCTGGGAGATTTGGGTAACGATACGGTTACGGGAGGCGCAGGAAGCGATCGCTTTGTCCTCGCTGAAGGTCGCGGTACCGATACCATCCTCGACTACAGCGATGGCGTTGACTTAATCGGG
>NZ_JAJENT010000024.1:0-266 GCF_035615515.1 Phormidium sp. CCY1219 | reverse complement strand
TCACTAATCGAAGAATGGCCACCCACTTCCGGTTCGATGCGTAACAAAGCATCCGGTTGAGGTTCGTTATCTTCATCCAAACGAACAGTGGCGTCAATCAGCGGATCTACACCGGGGGTTGCGGTCCAATAAGCGCTTAACCAAGCCATAATAATGGCATGAGGTCTGCTATGTAGATTTGCTCGAACCGGGGAAGCCACGTAAACAACTCCTTCAATTAATTCGGCTTTTTTAATCTGCGATGCAGCCGCGTAGCGACGCTCAAA
>NZ_JAJENT010000023.1:0-345 GCF_035615515.1 Phormidium sp. CCY1219 | reverse complement strand
TCCCTGAAGCTGAATTCGACGGTGCAGGACAACCGCTATGCAATCAAAGCATTGCATAAACGCCCTGCCTCGCCCATTAAATTCATTGTACCCAATACAGATTGGTTTGTCAACCGGTGAAGGCAAAAATTTTGCCGCTCGATACCCTGCATGCAAACAGAGTAACGATGGGGATTGTAGGGAAAAGACCCGATATCGGCGCAATAATTGACAGGTTAGGGACAAACATTAACCGAGTCGGAATGGCGCAATATGGGTGAAGCTGAACTCGACGGTGCAGGACAACCGCTATGCAATCAAAGCATTGCATAAACGCCCTGCCTCGCCCATCCGTTTCCTTGATTG
>NZ_JAJENT010000022.1:0-214 GCF_035615515.1 Phormidium sp. CCY1219 | reverse complement strand
CCGCCCAAAAATAGGGCGATTTCCACTCCTCACGTTGCCACATCTCCAACTGCGCCTCCCGCAACGCTTCCGCCGGGGTCAGCTCCTGTGAGAGCAGCTTCTCATAAAACTTCGACATCAGCGCCGCCGTTGCCTTGTCGTCCACACTCCATAACGACACCACCAAACGCGGCGCACCGGCATACATAAATCCCCGGGTCAACCCCACCAAACC
>NZ_JAJENT010000021.1:0-210 GCF_035615515.1 Phormidium sp. CCY1219 | reverse complement strand
TCATCGGAACCCGTCGAAACTGTAGAATCCTCGCGTGAGGAGACGACTCCCCCAGCGGAAATTGTCACCGAAACCCCAGTGAGTAATGCCACAGAAGTGGTAGAGAATGTAGGGGAAGAAACGGCTGGAGACTCCGAGACAGCAACTGCTAGCGAAGAAACAGCTAGCAATGTGGAAGCGGAAGAAACGGGAGGCGATCGCACCCCAATT
>NZ_JAJENT010000020.1:0-332 GCF_035615515.1 Phormidium sp. CCY1219 | reverse complement strand
TTGGCGATCGGGGGCTGGCTGACCGGCACCACCTTCGTTACCTCCTGGTACACCCACGGATTGGCCTCCTCCTACCTCGAAGGAGCCAACTTCCTCACCGTGGCCGTGTCCACCCCCCCGAACAGCTTGGGACACTCCCTCCTCTTCCTGTGGGGACCGGAAGCCCAAGGTGACTTCACCCGCTGGTGTCAACTAGGCGGACTGTGGACCTTCGTCGCCCTGCACGGAGCCTTCGGCTTGATTGGCTTCTGCCTACGCCAGTTGGAAATCTCCCGTCTGTTAGGGATTCGTCCTTATAATGCCCTGGCCTTCACCGGACCGATCGCGGTGTT
>NZ_JAJENT010000019.1:0-201 GCF_035615515.1 Phormidium sp. CCY1219 | reverse complement strand
ACTTCCGACAAGTCGGACTCATAGGCGAAGTCAAATACGCCTCTATGGGTTGCCGAAGCTTCCCTTTACGTTTGATTGCACCGTTCTCCGCTTCCATCACACAGCCAGATCGGTACGCTCATCATCCTGCCATTACTGCAACTCGGAGCCGCAATGCGATATCGCGCTTTCGGTTGCTGGGGTTTCTCCGTACTAGGAGTG
>NZ_JAJENT010000018.1:0-257 GCF_035615515.1 Phormidium sp. CCY1219 | reverse complement strand
TAGGTCTTGGCCACTAACTGCCAATCGGCTTGGGTTGCTGAGTCCCCCAAGGTGATGAATTTGCGGGCTTTGCGGATGCTGGCGACGGTCTGTTTGCCGGCTTTGAGCAGTTTGACGAGCAGGTGGTGGTCGTCGATTTTGGTCAGTTCTTTGAGGGCGCTGATGCTCCAAGACTGCACTGACTTGAGGATGAGCTTTTGGATAGATTGGCGCTGCGAGTCAAACCATTCGGAGATTTGGATTAATGCTCGCGCCAT
>NZ_JAJENT010000017.1:0-221 GCF_035615515.1 Phormidium sp. CCY1219 | reverse complement strand
ACCGATAAAGACTATAACGATATTATCTTCCAAGTTCGAGGTGCGAAAGGAACTGCGCCATTAATGGATAGCGTAGTGGCTGAAGGCAAAGACTGGCGCACAACCGATATGGGTCAGGCATTGGTGGAGTATGCGAAAGCTTATATTACGCCAGACGAACCGAATTTCGATGAGGCTTTAGGAGATTTGGTGTCTGACCTAGAATCGGTTTTAGAGGACAC
>NZ_JAJENT010000016.1:0-317 GCF_035615515.1 Phormidium sp. CCY1219 | reverse complement strand
AAATGTCCCTTTTTTAGAATACTTGTGTACCCCGGCCAACAAACTCATTAATTGCGGAATTTATTTGGCCAGACAGTGGTATTTTAAATTCGGATATATAACGGGCAAATACAACTTAGAAAAAGAGTTAAAATCCAATAGGAATTATCAGGTTTTGCATTCCCAAGCTGCACAGCAAACTCTTAGAGGAGTAGCAGAAGCATTTAAGTCCTATAAAGAGCTATCTAAAAAATACAACAAAGGGGAATTAGCAGACAAACCTCAACTGCCTAAGTATCGCAAAAAAGGAGGAATGGGAGTAATAACTTATCCCAAAC
>NZ_JAJENT010000015.1:0-211 GCF_035615515.1 Phormidium sp. CCY1219 | reverse complement strand
CCTCAGCAGAACCAACCGAAACTGCGGACAATTCTGCAGAAGAAAACCCGGAACGAGTGGTGGCTGAAACCACCGACAATTCCACCTCTGAACCTGTGGAAGCGGTAACAGAAACAGCCGACACCACCGCCAGCGAAGAAACTGCCCAAAATCCCGAAACTTCATCGGTTCAAGAACCCGAATCATCGGAACCCGTCGAAACTGTAGAATC
>NZ_JAJENT010000014.1:0-209 GCF_035615515.1 Phormidium sp. CCY1219 | reverse complement strand
AATAACGCGATCGCCTTTTCCAATAGTTGCGGGTTGCTGCTCATTCCGCCACTGGGTGCAAACTGTTTGACCACGCAAACTGCATCCCGTCGGTCTGTGTCGCTGGCTAAATAGGTTCTGCCAAATCCACCGCTTCCCAGGGGGCGCTCGATACGATAGCGATCGCGCAATATCGGCGTCAGTTGCGTGCCGCAGCGGTTGCAATATTT
>NZ_JAJENT010000013.1:0-247 GCF_035615515.1 Phormidium sp. CCY1219 | reverse complement strand
TCTAGAAGGTATTCTCGGACTTCATACCCCACCAACTCTCCCTGTTGATACTCGACACCAGAGATTTCTGGGTTTTGCATCAGTTGGGTATCAAAACGGACAAGTTCCATTGAGATAGTGCTAATGGGGCAGAAACGCTTCAATCGATTTACCCACGTCAGAGTTGTCACGACTCGGTGTTGAAGACTAGGCGCAAGCCAACCTTGTGGACGCTTGCGATTGTTGAAACGCGGCATGCGGTAGCGGG
>NZ_JAJENT010000012.1:0-211 GCF_035615515.1 Phormidium sp. CCY1219 | reverse complement strand
CCTCAGCAGAACCAACCGAAACTGCGGACAATTCTGCAGAAGAAAACCCGGAACGAGTGGTGGCTGAAACCACCGACGATTCTACCTCTGAACCTGTGGAAGCGGTAACAGAAACCGCCGACACCACCGCCAGGGAAGAAACTGCCCAAAATCCCGAAACTTCATCGGTTCAAGAACCCGAATCATCGGAACCCGTCGAAACTGTAGAATC
>NZ_JAJENT010000011.1:0-279 GCF_035615515.1 Phormidium sp. CCY1219 | reverse complement strand
AAAACGGGGGAGAAGACGCGACTTTCGGCCACACCGGCATTTTGCAGGTGGTCATACAATTGTCGGTTGCTGGTTAAGCCGGCTGTGGCGAGGTCGGGATTGCTAGAACGATAGAGGTTTAAATCAATATAGGGGGAAAATACTCGACCTTCGTTGAGTCCGATATTGAGCAAATGTTGGAAGGCTTGAGCGTCATCCAATCCAGCTAAATCTGGATTGAAAGCACGGTAGAAATTGGCATCGAATAAATTAACAGCCATTGGGAATTTCTCCTATAAA
>NZ_JAJENT010000010.1:0-210 GCF_035615515.1 Phormidium sp. CCY1219 | reverse complement strand
AATTGGGGTGCGATCGCCTCCCGTTTCTTCCGCTTCCACATTGCTAGCTGTTTCTTCGCTAGCAGTTGCTGTCTCGGCGTCTACAGCCGTTTCTTCCCCTACATTCTCTACCACTTCTGTGGCATTACTCACCGGGGTTTCGGTGACAATTTCCGCTGGGGGAGTCGTCTCCTCACGCGAGGATTCTACAGTTTCGACGGGTTCCGATGA
>NZ_JAJENT010000009.1:0-212 GCF_035615515.1 Phormidium sp. CCY1219 | reverse complement strand
TCATTAACCCCAATCATCTCTTGAACCTCCTCGCGAGTTAAACTAGAAAACTTGTACAACACAACCGTCTCTATTAAATCTACAAATTAGGTCTTCAAAACACTTGTTTGTCTCCAAGCTCAACTCGTCCGGTGACCCGTGGCCACCGGATAATTGTTATTGCTGTGCCTGCCGCACTTGCTCCACGCTTAACCCCATCATTTCTGCAATCT
>NZ_JAJENT010000008.1:0-205 GCF_035615515.1 Phormidium sp. CCY1219 | reverse complement strand
CCCAGCCGAATCTGCGAATCAAGTCTTTGCTTTAAATTAGCCTAGAAAAAGTTTGGGCTAATTTTGCCTAAATTTATGCCTAAATTTATCGGAAATCGAAATTATCCGCTAAGAGAATTCCTGGGAATGCAGTTTTCCCAGCCGAATCTGCGAATCAAGTCTTTGCTTTAAATTAGCCTAGAAAAAGTTTGGGCTAATTTTGCCT
>NZ_JAJENT010000007.1:0-228 GCF_035615515.1 Phormidium sp. CCY1219 | reverse complement strand
GGCGTAGTGGTTCCGGCGCGACAGGCATATTCCCATTCTGCTTCACTGGGTAAGCGATAAACCCGTCCCGTTTTTTCCGACAGTCGGCGACAAAATTCCACCGCATCGTACCAGGATACCCTTTCCACGGGTAAGTTCTTGCCTTTCAAAACAGAGGGATTATTTCCCATCACTGCTTGCCATTGTGCCTGGGTTACCGGATATTTGCCCATAAAAAATTCCGGTACC
>NZ_JAJENT010000006.1:0-203 GCF_035615515.1 Phormidium sp. CCY1219 | reverse complement strand
CGCCAGTTGGAAATCTCCCGTCTGTTAGGGATTCGTCCTTATAATGCCCTGGCCTTCACCGGACCGATCGCGGTGTTTGTCAGCGTCTTCTTGATGTATCCCTTGGGACAGTCGGGCTGGTTCTTTGCCCCCAGCTTTGGCGTCGCCGCCATCTTCCGTTTTCTATTGTTCTTCCAAGGGTTCCACAACTGGACCTTAAACCC
>NZ_JAJENT010000005.1:0-6943 GCF_035615515.1 Phormidium sp. CCY1219 | reverse complement strand
TCTTCGGCAGATTCGGTTTCAGATTCCTCAAGGTCGCCTAAGTCCATATACCCGAGGTCTTCGGCAGATTCGGTTTCAGATTCCTCAAGGTCGCCTAAGTCCATATCCCCGAGGTCTTCTGCAGATTCGGTTTCAGATTCCTCAAGGTCGCCTAAATCCATATCCCCGAGGTCTTCTTCGGTTTCGGTTTCGGTTTCACCAAGGTCGCCTAAATCCATATCTCCGAGGTCTTCTTCGGTTTCGGTTTCGGTTTCACCAAGGTCGCCTAAATCCATATCCCCGAGGTCTTCGTCGGTTTCGGTTTCAGATTCACCAAGGTCGCCTAAGTCCATATTCCCGAGGTCTTCTTCAGTTTCGGTTTCGCCGAAAGGATTGACCTCACTCTCAGCAGCTTCGGCGACAGCCATTCCTACTGCTTCGACTTCGGGCATTTCGGCGGTAGTGGTTTCTTCAATCTCTTCCCCGAAATCGGCTTCCTCTTCTTCGCTTTCCACAGATTCTTCACCAAAAACCGCTGCGGCTACGGCAAGTGCTGGATCGGTGAATTCTTCATCCTCAGTGCCTTCGGGTACTTCAGCCACCGTAGGCTGTGGCAACTGTTGTTCTTCTGGTGGGACGGTTACTTCTGGTGGAAGCGAGTCTTCCTCGGTGTCCTCTGCTGAGGGTTGTTCGGTTGAGACTGGGGTGGGAACTTCTTGTGCCGTTGGCTGGGGTGTTGCTGCACTGGGGCTTCTCCCGAGAGCGATGTCTGGGTCAAAATTGAGACCTAAAACCTCGATGAGGGTTTCTGCATCTGGATTGAGTTGGGAAAAGGGCAACATCAACTGCGCTAGCTTCGGTTCGAGGGTATTCATCACGCCCAGAATGAAGTAAGAAGGTGGTCGGGTACCGCCATCGGGGGTTTTGACTGCTGCTATCTTCATGTGCAGTTGCAGCCACTCCCGGTTTGCTTGGAAATACTGCAACCATTTTTGTTTGATAGAAGCAGTGAATTCTTCAAAAAAAGCCATAATGTCTTTCCCCCTGGGTTGCTGAAAACAAGTAGGATTTTATCTTTGTCTTAGCTCTATTGTCTCGTACTGATGTCTCGTACTGAATCATACCCACTTTATCGGCAACCCTCTTCATTCGGGCGATCGCTACCTGGAATTGTTAAACCATCATCAGGTCTAATTCGTCTTCGGTTTGTACTGGGGGCTTGGTGGGATTGAGGTAGAAGTCCGAGAGCAATGCGAATAGTTCGCGATCGGGGGCATCTTTGGGAACCACGCCTTCTGGGAGGGATAGCAGTTGGTCTGCAATGTTGAGATAGAAGTCGCAGACGTAGCGTAAAGAGGGATCGCGGTCTGCCATCTCGAACAAGGTTTGGCCTTTGACGCGAGAAACGCGAATGTCTTCAATTAAGGGCAAAATCTCTAGCACCGGCATGGGGACGGATTCGATGTATTTGTCGATTAAGTCGCGTTTGGCGGTGCGGTTGCCAATCAATCCGGCGAGGCGCAGGGAGTGGGTGCGGGATTTTTCGCGCACGGAGGCGGCGATCCGGTTGGCGGCAAATAGGGCGTCGAAGCCATTGTCGGTGACGATGGTGCAGTAGTCGGCGTAGTTGAGGGGTGCGGCAAATCCGCCACACACCACGTCGCCAAGTACGTCAAAGAGTATGACGTCGTATTCGTCGAAGGCGTTGAGTTCTTTGAGCAGTTTGACGGTTTCTCCTACGACGTAACCGCCGCAACCGGCACCTGCAGGTGGTCCACCGGCTTCTACGCAGTCTACTCCGCCATATCCTTTGTAAATGACGTCCTCGGGCCAGATGTCTTCGTAGTGATAGTCCTTTTCTTGCAGGGTGTCAATAATGGTGGGAATTAAATATCCGGTGAGGGTGAAGGTGCTGTCATGTTTGGGATCGCAGCCAATCTGTAGAACTTTTTTGCCTCGTTTGGCAAGGGCAACGGAGATGTTGCAGCTTGTTGTGGATTTACCGATGCCACCTTTTCCGTAAACGGCTAATTTCACGAGCGTGTTCTCCTGTTAAATGCGTCTTAAGTTCTTTTGCTGATTTTTTCCGGGCAACTTTGGCTGAATCGTTTACCGGGTTGTTTTGCCTTGTCGATCGCATTATTGTCCGATTCACCCAGAATCGTAAAGGCGAATCAAAAATGATTTTTGCCGTTAAAACACGCTGAGATAAGTCATGTAGTTTTTAAATTAGCTTTAAAAGCCTCAATTGTTTTGAATGGTTTAAAATCTGATTTTTTTAAATTTTAACTTACTTTTTAATAAAAAAGAGTTACAATAAACAAAAGTATGTCAAGAGGTTGAGCAACTTTGGGAACAACCGATCGCGGTTGCTGGGGGGGGAGAGGTGGGGGCGATCGCCCAAGCAGGGGGGAGATCGGGTCTATGTACTGGCTAGTTGAAACCTGAAATGACGTTGGATAAAGCCAAGAAATCGGGGAATCGAGGCGTCAAACCCAGAGATTCGAAGGCGGTGGAAATCGAAAACCAGATTTTTGTTAATAATAGTTAAGTTTGTGGCGATCGGGATTTTTCCGGTATATTTACTCAGGAATTCCGGGGGGAGGGAAAGAGAAAGAGGAATTGAATGCTCAATGCTCAATACTCAATTCCTCCCCTAGGGAGGGCGTCAGACTTTGATAAACCATTGGTGGCGGTACATGAAATAGAGAACGGACCACCAAAACAGGAGGGTAAAAATTGCCAGGCCCAGGGAACCATTCAAAGCACCGGCCCAAGGGACGAACAGGTTGCGATACATCCAGGTATAAATGCTGGGAGCATTTTCACTGGTATTGACGGGAGTAAAGAGTAAAAAGCGGGCGAGCAAACCAGAGGCGACGAAAGCGAAGATAGAGTTTAAGCCCATGACTTCAAACGGTTTGCCCCAGCGCTTCCACCGGCGAACTTCAATCGCCTCATAAATTGCTGCCAATAAAAGTAAAGACCAGCCGGCACTATAAAGCACATAGGAACTAGTCCAGAGTTGCTTATTGATGGGGAAAACGAAGCCCCAGACGCGCCCGAGGACGAGAAAACAAAGGGCAGCGAGGGTGAGTTGAATGCTGGTATGGGTGACGATGGGCTGGTTTTGTAACCAATCCCCGACAAAATAACCGAGCAAAACCGTTACTACAGCGGGGAGGGTACTGAAGAGACCTTCCGGTTCAAAAGTGCCATCGCCAAGCATGTGGGAGGGGGTCAAAATCAGGCGATCGAGATAGGCGACGAGGGAACCTTCGCCCTTGGGGGAAAGGTTTCCTGCGCCATAATCGGGAACTGGAATGAACGAGAGGGCGAACCAATAGCCGATGAGGATCGCGGCGGAGAGGATCCAAAGATGGCGACGGGAGAACTTGAGGGAAGCGATCGCGGCGAAGAGATAAGCCAAACTAATACGCTGCAAGACCCCCATAATTCGCAGGGTGCCGAAATCGATGGATTGTCCTTGCAGCAGACCCTTGAGAAGCAGACTAGAGGCGTTGAGAAATAAGCCGAGGGCGAATAAGATAGCAGCGCGGCGGAGGATTTTGGGATAAATGGGGGCGCGGGGCGGGGTGGGGGAGTGGGTGTACTTGCTCAGGGAAAACGCCATTGCCACGCCGACGATGAACAAAAAGGCGGGAAATACGAGGTCCGTGGGGGTAAAACCATGCCACTGGGCATGTAGGAGTGGCGGATAAACATGTTGCCAACTGCCGGGGTTATTCACCAGAATCATGCTGGCGATCGCCATTCCACGAAAAACATCCAGAGAAGTGAGGCGCATAGCGTCAGGCGAGGATTGAATAGATTAACGTTAATAGGGTACAGTGCGGAGTGGGAAGATTCCGTGGGATGGTGCGCGTCGCGACCCCAAGGCGAGGTACAATTTTCGAGCTGAAGTCGCGCACCTATTTTCTCGATGGAAATCAACTGGCAAACGGCGAAAAATTACGAAGACATTCAATATCATAAAACCGACGGCATCGCGAAGATTGCGATCGACCGTCCTCACAAGCGGAATGCGTTTCGTCCGAAAACGGTGTTTGAGCTTTACGATGCGTTTTGCGATGCGCGGGAAGATCCGAGCATTGGGGTAGTGTTATTGACGGGAGTCGGACCGCATAGCGATGGCAAATATGCCTTCTGTGCGGGGGGAGATCAAAGCGTGCGAGGGCAGGCGGGGTATGTGGATGAGGCGGGGGTGCCCCGTTTGAACGTATTGGATTTGCAGCGCTTGATTCGGTCGATGCCGAAAGTAGTGATTGCCTTAGTTGCCGGGTATGCGATCGGGGGCGGTCACGTTTTGCACGTTATTTGCGATTTGACCATTGCGGCAGATAATGCGATATTCGGTCAAACCGGGCCGAAAGTCGGCAGTTTTGACGGTGGGTTTGGGGCGAGCTATCTGGCGAGAATTGTGGGGCAAAAAAAAGCGAGAGAAATTTGGTTTTTGTGTCGTCAATATGATGCCCAGCAAGCCCTGGAGATGGGATTAGTAAATTGCGTGGTACCCGTGGAAGAATTGGAAGCAGAGGGGGTGAAGTGGGCGCAGGAAATTTTGCAGAAAAGTCCGATTGCGATTCGTTGTTTGAAAGCGGCATTTAATGCCGACTGCGATGGGCAAGCGGGGTTGCAAGAATTGGCGGGAAATGCCACCTTGCTGTACTACATGACCGAAGAAGGTGCGGAAGGCAAACAAGCCTTTTTGGAAAAACGGCCACCGGATTTTCGGCAATATCCGTGGTTGCCCTAACCCTTAAACGAGAAAAAGTAAGAGTTGAGAATTGACATTCTGGGTGAAGGTTGTTCTCAATTCTTACTTTTCAATTCATTAAGCCGATTCCCTGATGACAACGCCCTGATTGACGATTGCCACCAATTGAGATCCACTTTTGCGAATTAGGTTTGGTAGATGCCCGGACTGGGTTAAGGGTGGGCAATCGTGAAGATGAATTTTTTAAAATTGACTCGAGTCCGAGTCGAAATTAATGAGTTTTAAGGGTGGAATTTGAGTATGGGGATTGAATGGGGATTCGAGGGTGGAGTTAGCTGAGATAAGCCACAGAGCCATTTGAGGTCGAGTTTGTTTTGGATTTGGAGGGGGTAGGCGCGCTGTGGATGTTATCGGGGGCGATCGCGGCGGATGGCTGCTGATAGGCGCGTTCCAACCAAAGAGCCTCTCCGCGCCCATAGACAGTTTGCGGTAATCCCATTATCTCCTCGATACCCTCCCACGACGGAGCAAAGGGTGGGACTGCGAGGGAGCAAGCCTTCCAGCCGCCGCGAACTGGCACGCCGAGTTGCTGGCAATTACCGCCGCGCCGACCCACTGGGGTATAGAATCGGCAATGGCGACAGGCTGATGCTTGGCAATTTAAGGTTTTCATGGGAGTAGTGCTCAACAATGATTGATTCTTATTTAGATTATGACCGATCGCATTTTGCATTCAAAAGCGACCAACCCGTTATCCCGTCCGGCTTTAAGCGATCCCCACCAGTTTTTTGAAATTTATAATTTCTTTATATTCTGGTCATAACCCCTAATAATAGAGGTCAATAATACCACTGCAATCTTGCCGCATATGGAAGACATCGAGCCAAAACTCAACGGGGATCGACTGCAAGTCCAAACACTGAGATACTATGCAGAAGCTCTCTGGTCAGCCAGGGACCCGCGAGAAACCGGGGGCAGGTTGGCCAGGAACCCGGAGATTAGCTAATTCCAATTGTGCGGGGGATTCGGGAAGCAAATCGAACGGATTGAGCCGGGAGTCAAACGGCCTTTCTCAGAGAGACTGAGAGGGGGTGGTTGCGCCAGAGCGCTCCAGAGATAAACTACCTCTACCAAGAGACTCAACGACCGCACGTTTACTATTTTTTTAGATTGGTGGCCTAAATGGTATCTGCCATTCGGTAGATTTCCCCCGTGAATTCACCGGGTTGAACCCGGCGCGCCGGAAAAAACCTATTATCAAAAAAAGGCGATCGGTTAAATTCAGAAAACAGTTAATTTGTCAACCGTGTAATTGCGGGGATAGTATGGCGATCGCCAGCCACAATTCTCAAACCCCCGGGAGAATGGCTGTAGTCGGGCGAAGCGAAGGCTCAAAAGCGCTGCGTGGCGCAAAGGGCGCAGACAGACCAGCGTTCCAGTTCGCCCGGGGGGGTGGGACAACTGCAGTGAGGGCACAGGGGCAAACTGCGCGATCGCGCCTGTAAGCGAAAGGCCCAGCGATCGAACGCCGAAAGCGGATCGTTATTCCCTGGAGTCTCAGAATTTTCAGGCTCAGGGGGTTGTGTAGAGTCAGGGTCAGACAATCGGCTGGGATGTTGCTGCCAAACGATGCGTTCTGTCTGTGCCGAAGAGAGGGGAGTTTCGCTCCCCTTCAACCAGTCGCGGGGGGAAAAGCGAATATCGGCGATCGGGCGTGTTCGACCCCGATTCAACCGCTGTAAAATGCGGCGACGTTCGAACGTCAGAGTCTGCGCCCAAGCCGCACTAGAGGTTGCCACCTTCAAAACCCCGCGATCCACAACCAGGGGACGAGTATGCGGAGCGATTTTCGGTCCGACTGCTTGGTTCCAAGACTCCACCAAGCGTTGATAGTCCTGTTGCTTCTCGCCAAGCGTTTGCCGTGCCAGGGGGCCTAAAATATCATTGAGCGAGTGAAAAGCCATTGTACTCGAGTGCTACCCTTGTTTAATATCCACTTTAAAATTAGTGCACAACCCGGTAACAGTAGCGTTGCACCCTGCTAGTCCCCCAGAAAAATCAAGCCGACTTCAGGGACAAAAACCCCGCTTTGGATCCAAGCGCCCGAGATCGAGCCGTGGCGATCGCGTTCAACAGATGGGAAAACACCTGTCAGGAACCCCATCCCTAAAGGGAAGGGCTTGGTAAGACTTTATTCTTGCTACGCTCGAATATTTTCCCAAGCTC
>NZ_JAJENT010000004.1:0-8061 GCF_035615515.1 Phormidium sp. CCY1219 | reverse complement strand
CATTGACGGAGTACACATTCATTTTGGTCAAGGTCACGATAGTGAACATGGAGATGAAACCATAGCAGCTACGCCCCAGAAGGGAGTTGCTGTAATGGATAGAGGATTTTCAAACTCCGAGGGCGTTCAAAAATTACTGAAAGAAGAAAATCAGTATTTTTTACTAATAATCAAAAACAATTCTACCCTTAACTTAAAATAAGATGGAACCTATGAATTCTGGAGCGGAAAACGAACGGTTCAAGTCAGAGTTGTTAGCTTTTGCGATTTAGAAACTCGAACATAATTTAGATTTGTAACCAACCTACCTGAATCAGGATATCTAGGATATAGCAATGAAGAAATAGGAGAAATATATCGAAGGCGATGGCAGATTGAATTGCTGTGGAAATTTTTAAAAATGCATTTAAAGTTGTCTCGTTTAATCACAAAAATTACCAACGGTATCTCGATCCAAATTTATGCCGCACTCATTTGTTATCTCCTTCTTCAGTTAGTGGAGATTCCGGCCAAATTTGGAAGTAAACCGTTGGATAAACTCAGGTATTTACAGGCTTTTATGTCTGAAAATATCAGCTACGTCCACTGGTTTAAAAAGCTCGTTTTTAATGGCTAAAATCGGGGTTTGACAGGATTATTGTATCTATTTTTAAGAGTCCATTAAAATGCGTTCAACGCTTATGCAATTAACGCTTTTAATTCTGTTGAATTTATTGGAACTTTTACAGAGGAAATTGCTAGTGGGATATCAACTCGGGCAGTTTTAGGCTCTACTGGCAATGCAGGAAATGTGACGGTGAATACATCTAGGTTGCTTTTGGAGGATGGAGGACTTATAGAGGCAAACACTTTGGGAACGGGTACTGGAGGAGCTATTACTATAAATGCCAGTGATTCTGTTACAATAGTTGGCGAGCTTAGTCGTTTATTTTCAGGAACTGGCGATTTCATCGAAACAACAAAATTACCTCAATTTGGTTCTGGCGGTAATATTCTTATTAATACTTCAACTTGGCGAATAGAACAAGGAATAATAAGTGTTGATACCTTTGGATCGGCTAGAGGAGGCAATATATTTATAAAGGCTTCCCAGCTTGAATTGAATAATGGAGGTCAAATCAATTCTAGAACACTCGGATCTGGAGATGGAGGTAGTATCAGTTTAAATATTTCAGAATCCATCCAAATTAATGGTAAACTCCAGGAAAAATTTTTTACAGGTTTAGATAGCTCTGCTGAAGAAGAATCAAGCGGGCGTTCTGGAATTATAACCATCCATACCCCAATTTTAGAAGTTCAGAACGAAGGACAAATAAGAGTTAGAAGCCAAGGTCAAGGAAATGCAGGCAATGTTAATATCAACGCAGGTTCTATTTTTTTAAACAATGAAGCAGAACTGACTGCCGACACTACCAGCATCACTTTAGATCTAACTCAACAGCAAGCAACTATCACTTTGAATTCGGAGAATTTAATCTTGCGGCAAAATAGCAACATTACTGCGAATGCCCGAGGCGAAAATGTTATCGGTGGCAACATCAACATTAACGCGCAGGTATTAGTCGCCTTGGAAAATAGCGACATCAGCGCCAATTCTCAAGACTCTCGCGGGGGTCGCGTCAACATCAACACCTCTGGCATTTTCGGCACCCAAAATCGATCTCGCCCTTCGGATCTGACCTCGGACATTACCGCCACCTCCGAACGCGGCGCAGAGTTTAGCGGCATCGTCACGGTGAACGCTCCTGACCTAGATCCGACTGCCGCACTGGTGCCCCTGAATGCCAGCCTTCTCGACCCCTCCCAGCAGATCGTCTCTGGATGCGAAATAGCGGAAGAAAATAGCTTTACGGTGGTGGGTCGCGGCGGCATTCCAGCCAGTCCCACCGACCCGCTGTTCCTCACTCGCTCTTGGGTAGATCTGGGACAGCGCAACCCCGAGAATGGCGATCGCACTCCCACGCCTCCGGACTCCTCTCGCACACCAGTGCCTTACGTTGAGGCCACCCAATGGCAACTGAACGATCGCGGTCAAGTCGTTCTGGTCGCCGCCAATCCAACCGCATCTCAACTGGATCCAACTTGCTCGGACTTGCGGTAACGCGATCGCGCAAAGTTTGCCGCGAATTCGGATTCGCGCTTTGTGAGGCGATCGGCATCCGATAGCGCTTTTTCCGTAAGCCATCATTTCAAGCGATCGTGAACTGGAGCAGATCCAAAACGCGATCGCATCCCCCAACCTGCAATGCTTTGCACTTATTTACCAGCCCGACCCCCCAGCACCGCATCCCATTCACGCGGCCTCGCACCTTGTCCCCCCAACACTGCATCGGTTTCTGTAGGCCGTCTCTCGTTCCAGCGCTGCCACCGGCGCAGGCGATCGCCTTCAACACCCGCTCGTCTTGGTGCCCGGTCAATATCCGCAACTCCTCCAGCTTCCTTCTCAGGTCGCGGGGAATCTCTTTCTTTGATTTCTTTGGCTTGCTTGTTACAGATTTCGCACCCGCCACCTTTTTCTGAATGGCTGGTTTATTTGAAGTATTTGATTGGCAATCTGCAATATGTGAGAAAAAAGATTGACAATATAGGCGGTTTGTGGCAAGGGAGGCAGAGAGTGGGAAGGAAGAAATTTCTCAATTCTTCATTCCCCATTCTCAATTTTCAATTCGAGACAGATTGGGGGTGAGAGGTTGGGGTGAGCAGAATAAGCTGACGCTGTTGCAGAGTTCGCACGCCGTCCAAGTCGAGGGAGACCTGGGTGAGGATGTCGCCGACGGTTTGGCGGGGTGGGTCTGCGGTGTCGCAAGCTTTCATAAACTCAAATTCAGCGGGGGATAAGCTGACGAGTTGATAGTTGTAGTCAAAGATATGCTCGGCGGGCCAACCTTGCAAGCAGGGACTCACCTCGGGAATGGCGGATTGGAGGGTAGCGTCATCGGACCAGTGGATTTTGGCGAGGGGGGGACGGGAGAGGAAAAATTCATAGTGAGTGATTTCCGGGTCGAGGAGTTCGATGAGGCGGTAGCGTTGCCGATCGCTCAACTGCTGCGATCGCGCCATCAACTCCGGCGAGTCCCCCAACAACCGCTGCAAATTCCAATACTCCGGATTCGAGAACCCGACAAACTCCAACTCCGAGGCATCGATAAGCTGAAAAAGTGTCTCGATATTGTAATCGATTTCTTGCGGATGAACGTACATATCCGCAAAATTGGCATCCCGCTGATTTTCCATCGACCAGCGTTCCTTTTCCCGCTTGACCAGGCGATTGTTTTCTGGTAGAGACGCGAAAACTTGGCGACCCACCGCCACCCCATCGTGATAGTCGCCGCGCTTTTCTCCTTGCAACAGGGCGATCGCCTGCTGCATCAACTGAATTTCCCAGCGACCCAACTGGGCATAGACAAAAATATGCAGCAACCCACCGGCAGCCAACTTACTAGCCAAAGCTTGAATCCCGCGAATCGGATCCGGCAAATGATGCAACACCCCGACACAGTTAATGTGGTCGAACTCCTCCTCCAGTTGAGCCACATCGTAAAGACTCAGGTGATGGAACTGTACCCGGGATGCCTTAGATCGGCGACAGCGTTCCCGCGCCACCTCAAGCGCCCCGGCACTTAAATCGATCCCGGTTACTTCCGCTTCCGGATTGAGATGAGCCAGATATTCAGTGCTGACCCCGGTACCGCAACCGGCATCGAGGATGCGAACCCCCAGGGTTTCCGGTTTGCGATTAGTGCAGAACGCATAAGCCGTCGGCCAACACCAGCGCCAATTGTAACCTGGAGGCGGTTCGTCCAAGAGGATTTCCGGGGGAAAGGGGTAGGTATCGTAAAGGCGCTGTACGGCAGAAGAAATCGAGTCAGAATTTTGCATAATGGTTCGAGATGAGTCAGCAACGGTTAGAGCCAATCAGAGTCGAGGGATTGGATTCTCATCGAGTAGGTAAAGGAATTAGCCGCCAAGGGGGTCAGTCCTAATTTGCCTACTCCCTGGGGGGAGGCGGTAGCGGGGGAGGACTTGCTCCCGGGGGGGGAACGAGTCAACCGAGTTAACGAGTCCGGGACTCCTACCGCGAGGCCAAAATACTTGCCAATCTGCAACTTACCATAAAGAAACGTAACAAAACTTATATTTTTTCTCAGTGGAGTACCGCAATAAAATATGATGACACGGAAACCCAGCAACCAAAAATCTACATAATTTTTAACAATTGGAGGGGGTGATACCGAAACGTTTTAAGCTAGAGACTATATCAAACCACTCCCAAGTGGGGGTAAAGCAAGACCCAACCGGGTGCGAGGCGGGTAGAAATACCCATGCTCGAAATCGCGATCGCGCGATCGCGAAAGCCAACCTCAATGTAAAAAGGCATCTGACCACCGATGCCAAAGCAGATAATTCTATCGGGAGCTTTTGAAATCCAATGAGTGTAAAAGCAAGTGGTGGAAGCTCAGTTGCGCGTCCGCAACTCTATCAAACCGTACCAGTCGCAACCATTTCCCAGGCAGAACAACAAGACCGCTTCCTGGGGAACAGCGAACTAACCGAGCTGCAAACCTTCTTCAACTCTGGCAGCAAACGCCTAGAGATTGCGGAGATTCTCACCAAAAACTCCGAACTCATCGTATCCCGAGCCGCCAACCGGATTTTCACAGGCGGTTCGCCGATGGCTTTCTTGGAAAAACCCAAAGAGCCAATTTTGGAACAGACCAAAATGGCCTCCACCCAAGACGTATCCGAAGGGATGAAACTCGGAACCGTCACCTACGTAGAAAGCAAAGGCGGATTCCTAGAAGGATTGCGGGGGATATTCAGCTCCTCCGGGCCTGCGCCTTCCGGGTTCCAGCCGATTAACATTGCCCGGTACGGTCCGTCTAACATGACCAAATCCCTGCGCGACCTCAGTTGGTTTTTGCGCTATCTGACCTACGCGATCGTCGCCGGGGATCCGAACATCATCGCCGTCAACGTGCGCGGCTTGCGCGAAATTATCGAAAACGCCTGCTCCTCCGCCGCAACCATCGTGGCGCTGCAAGAAATGAAAGCCGCAGGGTTGGGATACTTCAAGCAAGACGAAACCGGCAAGAATATTGTCGGGCAGTATTTCGACGTCTTGATTAGCGAATTCAAAGCCCCGACCCCCTCCGAAAAGCTGCGCCAGCGACCCAGTAGCGACCAACAAGGGCTGCAACTGCCGCAAATTTACTTCAATGCAGCCGAACGGCGTCAGAAATTCGTGATGAAGCCCGGACTGTCTGCTTCTGAGAAGCAATCGGTCATCAAAGCCGCCTATCGGCAAGTCTTCGAGCGCGATATTACCCGGGCGTATAGCTTGAGCCTCTCCTACCTGGAATCCCAGGTGAAAAACGGCGATATCTCGATGAAAGAGTTTATCCGCCGCTTAGGCAAATCCCCGCTTTACCGCCAGCAGTTCTACGAGAAATTCGTTAACAGCCGGGTGGTAGAACTGGCCTTGCGTCACTTCCTGGGACGCGGGATTAGTTCGCGCGAGGAGTTTAACAAGTATTTCGCGATCGTTTCTAACGGCGGTTTGCCAGCCTTAGTCAATGCCCTGGTCGATTCCCAGGAATATTCTGACTACTTCGGCGAAGAAACCGTGCCCTACCTGCGGGGTCTGGGTCAAGAAGCCCAAGAATGCCGCAACTGGGGACCGCAAATCGACCTGTTTAACTACAGCGCCCCCTTCCGCAAGGTGCCGCAATTTATCACCTTGTTTGGGGATTACATCCGTCCTCTGCCCGACCAGCACCCCTATGGGGTGGGGAACGATCCCCTGGAAATTCAGTTTGGGGCGATTTTCCCGAAAGAAACTCGCAATCCGAAAAATCGTCCGGCCCCGTTTGGCAAAGATGCGCGCCGGATTTTAATCCATCGCGGACCGGGAATTGACAACCAACTGAGCAATCCAAAGGCACGGGGTAAGGCACCCGGTTCCCTCGGACCGAAGCCGATCAAGCTGGATCAAGTTCCCAGCGGTCAGATGCAGTACGGGATGCGCGGTGGCGTGCGTCCGGTGCAGGGAGTTAGCGTTAAATACTCCGAGAGTTCTACCCAAAAGGCGATCGATGTTGCCTATCGGCAGGTGTTCGGTCGTCCGGTGTACGAAAATCAGCGCCTCAAGGTGGCGGAAATCAAGCTGGAAAACGGCGAGATTACTCTGCGCGAGTTCGTGCGGGCGTTGGCGAAGTCGGATGTGTTCCGGAAGTTGTACTGGAGTTCGCTTTATGTGTGTAAGGCGATCGAGTACATTCACCGTCGCTTGTTGGGTCGTCCGACCTATGGGCGTCAGGAAATGAATGCCTATTTCGATTTGTGTTCTAAGAAGGGTTTTTATGCCCTCGTTGATGCGATTATCGATAGCAAGGAATATGAGGAGGCATTCGGCGAAGATACGATTCCTTACGAGCGCTATCTGACGCCGCAGGGTCAAGCTTTGCGATCGCTGCGTGTGGGTAGCATTGGCGATAAGGCGGCTAAGGTGGAGAAGGAAGAAACGCCTCGCTTTATCGAACTCGGTGCGGTGAAGGAACAAGGTCTTCCCTCGATCGCAATGCGCGTCACCCAAGGGGTGGGCAAACGCCGCGAACAAAGCAAGGTGTTCAAGCTCACCAACCGCAAGCCCACCGAAGTGCAGATGGTTATTCAGGCGGCTTATCGCCAAGTCTTCGAGCGCGATCTCGACCCCTATATCGTGAAAAACGAGTTCACCGGCTTGGAAAGCAAGCTGCGAAATGGCGAAATCACGGTGAAGGAATTTATCGAAGGGTTGGGTTGCTCGAATCTGTACATCAAGGAGTTCTACACCCCCTATCCGAATACGAAGGTGATCGAACTGGGGACGAAGCATTTCCTGGGCCGCGCGCCGCTCAATCAGCAGGAAATTCGCAAGTACAACCAGATTCTCGCGACCCAAGGTATCCGAGGGTTTATTACCGCGATGCTCAATAGTATGGAGTATCTGCAGGTGTTTAATGAGGATACGGTGCCCTATCGTCGCTTCCCGACTCTGCCGGCTGCCAATTTCCCGAATACCGAGAAGCTGTATAACCGCCTCACGAAGCAAAATAAGGAGTTGGTGGTACCGAGCTTCGAACCGGTGGATGGCGGCATGGATCCGGCAAAAGGACCGCTGATGGCTAGTGCAATGGCGTCTGAGTCTGGGAAACTCGATGCGATCGCTGTGGGGCGATCGGTGAGTGGTTCCCCCCTGCAACGCCCTAGCGCCAATCAGGTGTCGCGGATTTATCGGGTGAGTGCTACCATGAGCGCGCCGCAAATGGAAGAGGCGATCGCTGCTCTCTATCGTCAGGTGATGGATATCTACAGCGAGGAGATTCCCGAGGCATTCCGCATCGATGACCTGGAGGCAGGTCTGATTCGCCGCGAAATCTCGGTACGCGATTTCGTCCGAGGATTGGCGAACTCCGATGCCTATCGCGATCGCTTTGTCACCCCCTATCCGACGCCGAAGGCGGTTGAGTTGCTGTTCCGTCATTTGTTGGGTCGCACTCCCGCTACCCCAGAACTGTCTGATTACGAGCAATTGCTCGGCGAGGAAGGGTTGGAATCTACTGTTTCTACCTTGCTCGATGGTGCTGAATACACTCGTTATTTCGGCGAGAATGTGGTGCCCTATCGGCGATCGTAATTATTGAACGCACTGTTTTAGGTTGACTTTTGTGGCAGGTTTTACCCTGCCCCAACACCAGTTTTTGCCCGCATCAGCGGGCTTTTTTTATGCTAGAAAATCCTCGGGTGCGTGACCTGCCCAATTTATGGGAGAATTACTCGATCGCATGCAAGCCGTCATCCACCAACTCTATGCGCGATCGGATTGCCACAATCGCGATCGCGCTGTGCACCGAGGGTCAAAACATGGGATTGTCATTTCCCTACTTTCGATCGGCATTATTTATTTTTTGACCCAATATATAGCGGTTTTCATATTGGTGAGGTAGAGGTGCGATTCGTTCCCGCAAAAGTGGAGGGTAAATGCCTGAAACGTAAGCGGGGCAAGGAACACAGTCCCTAAAG
>NZ_JAJENT010000003.1:0-31293 GCF_035615515.1 Phormidium sp. CCY1219 | reverse complement strand
CTTCAGGCGCTTTACTAATGTAACAACCCCATTCGGGAATGTCAACCCTTTTTTGAAAAAATTTTGGATTTTTTTTTGACATACTGCTGAAATCGCCATGCAGCAAGGGATTGAAGCGCTAATTTTTTTCAGGATTCTTGAGGAGGAGGGTGAATCGGGAGATAAAGCTGGATTCTCAAGGGATTTGTGGGAGGGGATCCGAGGGGCGTTTGCTGGAGGCGGATGGCTGGAGGTCGGGAAGAATCCCGCCGCCTTGTGGGAGTCTTCTCTATAAAGAGGGGACAACATTCAATTCAAAATTAAATCTGCGACGGCGAAGCGCTGGGGAGAGCCCCCGCCGGCTTTCGCGCGCGACGCGCGCGCAGGTTTATTAGAGACTCCCTATCGATCGCTGTTGGTGTTGCATAGATGGATATCCGAACTACCGCTCGATCGCAATTGAGAAAATTCCCCCGGATCCAATCTGGCGATCGCAAATCTCTACCTAGTTGCGGAAACAAAACCCTAGCGGCACAACAAACCGATCGCCGGGACATACTTTTCAAGATAGGCTGCCCATCCTCAGTCTCGTCTCCCCGCGATGGTTAGACTGAATCAGGGAACGCGAACACTGATAACCTCTTAATGACTATTTCTGCATAAATTATAAGTGATAACTATCATTAACAGAAAGCCAGAAACTCGTGCCCCTGTTTCTTTGGCCTAGGGATTGGGGGCGCGGGTTAAGGAGAAGCCTTGAGGGGGGAGTGTTTTCCAAGGAATGAAAATTCCTCATATTATCCGTTTGAATAATTATTTTAAAAGTTAGATAGTTTGCAAACATTTAAAGTAAAATTCAAAAAATAAATAATTACTTTATAACCGGATTGTTGCGGCAGAATGCAGAGATTCTTGCGAGTCAGTTGCCAAAAAAGACCTTTTTCCTGTAATGAATGGAAGCAGAAAACATGAAGTTTTGTGAAGTGAGGAGCCAAGATGTACATCGTCCAGATTGCGTCAGAATGTGCCCCTGTCATCAAAGCCGGTGGCTTGGGTGATGTGGTCTACGGACTCAGCCGGGAATTAGAAATCCGAGGCAACTGCGTAGAAATTATTCTGCCGAAATACGACTGTATGCGTTATGACCATATTTGGGGACTCCACGAGGCCTATCAGGAATTATGGGTGCCGTGGTATGGAGCAGCCATTCACTGTTCTGTTTACTGTGGCTGGGTGCATGGACGAGTGTGCTTTTTTATCGAACCTCATTCGCAGGATAACTTCTTCGATCGCGGTTGTTATTACGGTTGCGATGATGATAATATGCGGTTCGCCTTCTTCAACAAAGCGGCTTTAGAATTTTTGCTGCAAAGCAATAAGCGACCGGATATCATTCATTGCCATGACTGGCAAACCGGGTTAGTGCCGGTGATGCTGTTCGAGATTTACAAATATCACGGCATGGAGAACCAGCGAGTGTGCTACACGATTCATAATTTTAAACATCAGGGGATTGCCGGTGTAGACACCTTGTGGGCAACGGGTTTAAATCAAGAAGCGTATTACTTCGATTACGATCGCCTGCGGGATAACTTCAATCCCTTTGCCTTAAACTATATGAAAGGAGGCATCGTTTATTCCAACGCTGTGACCACTGTTTCGCCTCACCATGCTTGGGAAGCGCACTACACGGAAGTGGGCTGTGGTTTAAGTCATACCTTACATTTGCACCAGGATAAATTTCGCGGCCTTCTCAATGGCATCGATTATGACTTTTGGAATCCCGAGGTCGATCGCTACATTCCCCATCACTATACCCCAGACACCTTAGACATCAAAGCCAAAAACAAACAAGCATTGCGCGAGCGACTCTTGTTGCGCGAAACAGATAAGCCGATTGTGGCTTACATCGGACGACTGGACACGCAAAAAGGGGTGCATCTGGTTCATCATGCGATTTACTACGCATTGGAAAAAGGCGCGCAATTCGTGCTACTTGGTTCGGCAACCGAATCGAGAATCAACGCTCATTTTTGGCACGAAAAAAGCTTCTTAAACGAAAATCCAGACTGCCACTTAGAACTCGGATTTAATGAAGAACTTTCCCATCTGATTTATGCTGGATCCGATATGATGGTGGTTCCGAGCAATTACGAACCCTGTGGGCTAACTCAAATGATTAGCTTAAAATACGGCACGGTGCCGATCGTGCGCTCAGTGGGCGGTTTGGTGAATACCATTTTCGATCGCGATTATGACGAAAACACGCCGCCGGAAAAGCGCAATGGCTACATGTTCCACCATACGGATTTTCACGCGCTCGAATCGGCGATGGATCGCGCAATTGGATTGTGGTATAATTCCCCCAAAGCGTTTCGCCAACTTGCCCTTCAAGGAATGGAATATGACTACTCGTGGAACAATCCCGGGGGCAATTATTTGGCAATCTACGATTGCATCCGTGCCACCTAAACCAGAAACCTTGCCTTAATTAAGGAGGGCGTGGAATTGAGAATTGAGAATTGAAACGCGAAACAATGCTCAATTCTCAATTGGTTTTACCCGCGCGATCGCCATACCAATTGGCTCAATTCCCGAGGGAAATCCAGGAGGAGTAAATCCCACGGCGACGCCAGGAAATAGAGTTTTATAACTTGTCAATTTGGCGTGCCTTTTCTGGTAATTGCGCTTCCCGTTGACCGCGCGATCGCGCCCTGACGCAGAACAATCCGATGGGTGTGGAAACCATATCCACCAGAGTTGCTTTTCCGACGATCGCCTTCAGGGTGGAAGTTGGTAACTCTTTCAATAACCAACGACTCCAGCGATAAAAATATTCTCGTCGGTCAAATTGGCGCATCAACTCCACACCATGCAATTCGTGTAAATAGGAATTAGATTTCCCATATCTGCGCCATTGACTTTGCAATTCTTGCAGGGTCGATCGGTGGCGATGCTTGACGATCGCAGTTTCGGCAAATTCCAACGTCCAATTAGTTTCGCGCAAAATTCGCCAACAGATATCCGCATCGCCACCGGTAGTTAAATAAGCGCGAAATAACCCCACCTCTGCAAATGCTTGGCGACGGATAGCCAGATTTGCGGTTTGACCGTAGGGACAAAATGGATGCGCTAAGGTATGTTTTTGAGATAATGTGTTTTCCCGTTGTGCATGTTGCTCTAATACAGTTTTCCCGGGTAGAGCGAAAATTTCGCCCACAACAATTCCCACATTAGGCTTGACAAATCCCTGAATTAATGATAATAACCAATTGGGTTCTGGGCGACAATCGGCATCGGTAAAGGCGATAAACTCGCGGTTCGTGGCGCGGATGCCAGTGTTGCGGGCGGCATAAGAACTTTGAATATCAGTTTCGTGCAATAAACGAAGAGCGATCGCATCGGATTCCTCAGCCGCTTGTTGCACGATAGCGGCGGTGCGATCGCGGCTATTGTTATCCACAATTAAATACTCCACCTTTTGCGCCGGATAAGTTTGCGATCGCAGGCATTCGATTAAAGCCGGCAAATCCTCCTCGCCATTATAAACCGGCACCACCACCGACACCTCGGGTAAAAAATGTTGAGAATTCGCTTCCGCCATTCAACCCCTCATTATTTCACCAAAAACTTTTCGCTTGCCTCTCACGCAATGAAGCAAATAAAGTCGGTTAGGCCAACGCCTAGCCGACTTGAAATATTTTAACGGAACGCCAAGGTCATCAACACCAGAAGAAAGCTCATCACATAAAATGAAGCGACGATTTGCAATTCTGACCAGCCACTCAATTCTAAATGATGGTGAATCGGTGCCATTTTAAACAAGCGCTTGCCGATGCCATCGGGTCCTTTGGTGGCTTTGTAATAAAGCACTTGGGCAATTACCGAAATAGATTCGACAAAAAACAGCCCACTGAGAATAAATAAACCCCAGAGATCGTGGGTGGTGAGTCCTACTGCTGCTAAAGCACCTCCCAAGGCGAGGGAACCCGTGTCCCCCATAAACACCCGGGCGGGATTGCGATTGAATGCCACAAAACCGAGACAACTGCCACTGATACAGGCGCAGAAAATCATCAACTCTGGGTGGGTGGAAGCCACTAAAGCGCCCAATCCCAGGAAGGAGATCGCGCCGGTTCCCCCCATCAGTCCATCCACGCCATCGGTGAGATTGGTGGCATTACTTTCGGCAACTAAAACAAACGCCGCGACGACCCAAAAAAACGCACCCAAGGGCAACACCAAACCAAACGGCAGCGCTACATTGGTAATAGCGCTCGGTTGGGTCAACCCAAGCCACAGACAAAACAGCGCCCCGATGCCGATTTGCAGTGCCAGCTTCATTTTCGGCGAAATTCCTTTATTCGATCGCCGACGCAGAATTTGCCAATCATCGATCCAGCCAATCAAGGCATAGGCGAGGGTAAGAGTGCAGACGGCAATCACGTCGGGGGCAAATCCGGACCAGAAAAGCGCGACAATCGTGGCCACGGGAATAAAAAACACCCCGCCCATTGTCGGAGTGCCAGCTTTTTTCAAATGCGCTTGCGGACCGTCCTCTCGAATGACTTGTCCGGTTTTGAGGCGCTGTAGTAGGGGAACGATCCAGGAACCCACCGCCACTGTTGCCACAGTACAACCCAACAGGGGCAGGGTTAGGGATTCGCCCAGACTAAAGAAACGTCCACCTAACCCATCGAGAATTAGGGATCCTGCCGTGACGATCGCGGTTAATAGCCAAAACAGCACGGTCCCGGAGAGGTTAAATGACGGAATAGGTAAAATTTTTGCGTCCACTGATTCGATTTCCTCACTCCACACCGAGTAACTCCAAGGACGCCAATCCCGTCTCCGGTAAATCCAAAGAGTTACTCAACAAACACAGGGATGGGAATTGCGGGGCGATGGGATTAAGCTCATGCATCCCTAGCCAATTCACACTCCCTCAATCCCCCATCCCGGTTAGTCGATCTTCTTAATCCTCCTCAAAGTTTTCGTCGTTGTCTTCGTCGTCGTAATTCGACTCTTCATTAGACATCAGGTCGGCAATTTCTTCTTCCTCGCTTTCAAATTCACTCTCTTGAGTTTCGCGGGGAATTAAGCGACCTTCGGTTTCCAACCAGTCGAGAATAGAAGTTTCTTGCTGTACGGGAATGACGTCAGCTACTTTATGCCGAGGTTCTTCACGTAGAGAAGGATTGTACATCGAACACTCCTGGAGTTAAAGCCAATGGAACTGAATGGTTGCGTGGGTGCCTTTCGGGGTCAGGGCGATCGCGGCTCAGATCTGCGCTTGGGCGATCGGGTATGATTTTCATGATAACCTCCGATACGTTTGGAAACCCCCGTGCTTTAGCCAGGGGAGGAAAAACGAACTTGCGGCTTTAGCCGCCGTCAACTAACCCCCTGAAGGCAGTGCCTCGGGTTCTTGCGCTTCCAGGCTACCCTGGAAAGGGAAATTCCGCAATTTTCCCCCATTAACTCCCTTTGCACGGCTCGAGGCGCGATTGGCTGACACCAATACAACCACACCTTTTAACAATTTTAGTCGAATTGCGCTACAGTGCCTCGCATAAGCAATGGGGAGAAATCTCTCCCGAGGCGTCATCGCCGATGGGCAACTACAGAGCATCGAGGATTTCATCTCTTGCTTTTGTTTACTCGAAAAACCATGATTGGAAAAGCTGCTTTACTCGAAACCCTAGCGGGCAAAAATCGCGGGTTGCTGGCGACAGAAACGCAAAAACAAGCCATTCTCGCCGCCGTTGCTCAATTAGAAGACCGCAACCCGACCCCGCGCCCGGTGGAAGCGACAGAACTGCTGGCGGGCAATTGGCGATTGCTCTACACCACCAGCGAGGAACTCCTGGGTCTCGATCGCTTCCCCTTCGCTAAATTGGGAACGATTTATCAATGCATTCGCCCTGGGGAAAACAAAATTTACAATATCGCTGAAATTGCCGGTTTGCCTTATCTGAATGGATTGGTCAGCGTGGGGGCGCGATTTGAGCCGGTTTCAGAGCGCCGAGTTACGGTAAAATTCGAGCGGGCGATCGCTGGCGTTCAACAATGGATTGGCTATCGCTCTCCCGATCGCTTTATCGAGGAAATCGAAACCGGCAAAAAATTTCTCGCCCTTGATTTCGAGATTCCCTCCGCGGATCGCCAAGGTTGGTTAGATATTACCTACCTGGATGATACTCTGCGAATTGGCAGGGGCAATCAAGGCAGTTTGTTCGTTTTAACCCAAGACCGATGAATTTCTCTTCTGTTAAGCAGGATTCCTCTCCCAAAATCGAGCGGCGCGTCTCCCAAGGACAACTTAACGTACTGCAAACTTGCCCGCGCAAATTTCAATATACCTATTTGGAAAAGTCCAACGCCCCCATCTCCCCAGAACAACAAACAAAAATCGCCTGGGGCAATCGCTTTCACTTGCTGATGCAACAGCGAGAACTGGGTTTGCCGGTGGAATCTCTCCTGCAAGAAGACCCGGTGATGGAACGCTGCTATCGCGGTTTGCTCGATGCTGCACCGGAATTATTTCATGGGAGCGATCGGGGGAATGGTGAGGTATTTCGCGAGGCGGAACACTGCCGCACGCTTCAATTCCACGGGTATTTGTTAGTCGCCGTTTACGATTTATTAATTGCTGAAAAAAATACCGCTCAAATCCTAGATTGGAAAACTTATCCCTTGCCAACCAATCCGCGTTATGTTGAGGGAAACTGGCAAACGAAATTGTATCCGTTTCTGTTCGCCGAAACGAGCGATTATCTGCCGGGAAAAATTTCGATGAGCTATTGGTTTGTTCGCTCGGCAGGAAATCCGGAATTCGGCCAATCGTCGCTGAGCTTGCGATTTGCTTACAATACTGACAAACACGATCGCATTCGTCAGCAGCTTGCGCGATTGTTAAATCAACTGACAGCATGGTTGCAAGCTTATGAAGAAAGGGGAGAACCTTTTCCCCAAGTTCCGGTTACGGCATCGGGATTGTGCCAGGGTTGTCAGTTTGCCATTCGCTGTCAGCGCACTAAAGAGGGTCAGGAGGCGAGTTTGGGTGGCGATCGCGTTCCTTCTTTGGCGGAGATTGATGAAGTGACACTCTAATCTAGAGGAACATTGAATTATAATTAGAAGAATTAGGGTTAAAATTTTAGCAAATTTTCAATCCAGCTCATCACTGACATTAAAATTCCATGATGAATATGTAGGATTGGCATCGGCAACCCTACATAATATTCAGACATTGCAGGTGAAGGGGGGAATTTTGCCAGGGAAAACCGAGATGCTGTAGAATTTGAAAAACCCATTGGGTTGGGGAAAAATGAGTTGACAGCTCGTACTTGCAAGCTGTCAACACTGGGAGAATGACCGAAAAATGGGATAAGAGAAGATGGGTGAGGCGCAGACCGAGTGGCGAATAGAGCAACCCGTGCAACCTCCCGAGTGGTTTTTGGAGGAAGTCCGACGCCATGCACCGGGATTGTCGGGCAACTATGCGGCGATGTTGCTGTGGCAAAGAGGAATTCGCGATCGCCAGGAATTGGTGCAGTTTTTAAATCCCCAAACCTTTCAACCCACCAGTCCGTTTGAATTCCAGGAAATGCACTGGGCGGTGCAACGGTTGGCACAAGCGCGCGCTCGGGGGGAAAAAGTGGCGATTTGGGGGGACTTTGACGCGGATGGCGTCACCGCCACGAGCGTGTTATGGGACGGATTGGGGCAGTTTTTCGATCGCCATACCCATCTAACCTACTTCATCCCCAACCGCCTGACTCAATCCCACGGATTAAACCATGGGGGAATCGACCAATTAGCGAGCAGTGGGACGCGACTCATCGTCACCTGCGACACGGGAAGCACGAATCTCGAGGAAATCGAGTATGCGCGGGAATTGGGTATCGAGACCATCGTCACGGATCACCATACCTTACCGACGATGCGTCCCCCAGTGGTGGCGATTGTCAACCCGCGCCATTTCCCAGAAAACCATCCCCTGGCGACACTTTCCGGGGTTGCGGTTGCCTATAAACTGGTGGAAGCGCTCTATCAAATCATGCCAGAGGTTCCCCAAGAACCGCTAGGGGCGCTGTTAGATTTAGTGGCGATTGGTTTAATTGCCGATTTAGTGGAATTGCGCGGAGAAAGTCGCTATCTGGCGCAGGTGGGTATCGATCGCCTGCATCGGGAGTTTAAAAAACCCGCCACGGACCGGCGGCGTCCGGGGGTGGGAGAACTGTTAGACTTGTGCAAGCGACATGGCGATCGCCCGACGGATATTTCCTTTGGTATCGGTCCGAGGATTAATGCGGTCAGTCGCATTCATGGGGATGCCTCTTTCTGTGTGGAATTGCTCACCACCCGCGATCGTCGGCGCGCCCAAAAACTGGCGTTAGACACCGATTTGGCCAATACGCGCCGTAAATCTGTGCAAAAAGATGTGGCCAAACAAGTCTCTCAAAAATTAGAAGACCTCGACCTTTCCACCACGCGAGTTATCGTCCTCGACGATCCGCAATGGCCCGCCGGGGTTCTGGGATTAGTTGCCGGTCAGGTGGCGCAAGAGTGCGCTTTACCGACGATTTTACTCACGACCGAAGACAGCGTTAAAACCCAAGAAAATGTCAATTCTCCGTTACTCGATCCCCAGGCGCTTGCCCGAGGTTCGGCGCGATCGGTGAATGGTATCGATTTATATGAATTAGTCAAAGAACAGGCGCATTTATTGCACCGATTTGGCGGGCATCCCTTGGCGGCGGGGTTGAGTTTGCCGGTGGAAAATATTCCCTTATTTACTGAGGCGATTAATCGGCATTTGCGCGAGCAACGCTGGCGCAATGGCGATTTAGGGGTACAGGTGGTGCAAGCGGATTTGGTGTGTAAGGTGGCGCAATTGGGAAAACCGTTATTCCAAGAATTGAAATTGCTCGAACCTTGCGGGATGGGGAATCCGGTGCCGAGGATTTTTATTGAAAATTGTCGCTTTCAACATGTTTGGCATCGCAATATTAAGGATTTTAAGGGGGGGAAAGTTCAATATATTAAAACGGAATTTGAAATTGTAGATGATTCTACGGGACGGGGATTTCCGGGAGTGTGGTGGGGACATTATAAAGATGAATTGCCATCGGATGAGTGCGATGCAATTGTGGAGTTGGATTCGAATAGTTACAACAGACGCTATGAAGTGCGGTTGATTGCGGTGCGTCGGGCGGCGGGGTCGGTGGCGGTTTCGGGGGAATGCCCTCTGGAGATTGTGGATTGGCGCGGTGAGGAGTTGTGGGTGGGGGAGGAAAGGGTCGGGGGAGACGAGGTGGATGCGGCGATCGTGTTGTCCGAGTGTCCGAGGAGTTGGGAGGAGTTTCACCAGTGGTTTGGGTTGGCGATGGAGTCGGGGAAGACATTGGCGATCGCTTACTCACCGCCGCCACCCCTAGCACCGCTACAGATTTGGCAGCAGTTGGTGGGGGTGGCAAAATATCTGAGTCGCACGGGTCAGGTGGCGACGCGCCAGCAGTTGCGCGAAAAGGTGGGAGTGAGCGATCGCACCTTGGGGTTGGGATTGCAAACCTTGGAGCATTTGGGGTTTCAAATTACGGCGATCGCCGATGGGGTGCAATGTGTGGCCACGGATGACGGGGGAGACGATCGCGAACTCTCACTTTATCCTTCTGGGGAAATCGCCCAATTTTTTGCGGCGGTACGCGAGGAGCAGTTTCGGCGCGAGTATTTTTACAGCGTGCCTTTGTCTACCCTGCGGGCGATCGCCTATTCCGAGATTCGCGATCGCGCGTCTTAATGGTTTGGGGGAGCGTTTGACGCTCATAAACCGGCTTGATGTTCGCACTGGAATCCTTCTCGTTCCCACTGTTCCATATCTACGGCGGTGAGGGGTTGCACTTGAGTACAGTGGGGAGTATAAAACTGAGCGGCGATCGCCCACAGGGCACTGCGCGTCACATCCACCAGGGTTTTTAACCAAAACTCGCGATTTCCCGGAACTCCCTGTTCCTCGACTAATTCCATTTCCACCCAGATGCCCTTCGCACCTAAGATAATTTGCGCCAGCCATTTGGCGCGGGGTAAGTGCCTGGGAGAGGTAATCACTTTCACATGGCGCGCATCCCACCGCTCCAGGATGGGACAGGCGAATTTAAAATTGCCAAAAGTAGAATCCGCACATTGTTCTAACCAGACGCCCTGCATCGGTGCGTTATCGCGCTCGAAAAGCAGCCACACGCAAGGAGCCTCAGACCCTTGGGAAATCAATATGGGAATTTCGGGATGCTGTTTGGCGAGTTTCGTCACATACATTTCCCGTTTGATGCTACCGCCGAGGACCAAAATGGCATCCACCGGTTGTGCGGCGGCCTGTTGCAGGGTTTTTCTCTGTTGCATTAAAGCAGCGATCGCGCAAAATGTCAACAGTAACGTGACAAAAATTAAAACATTTTTCCTCGTTTTCCGGTGCTTTTTCCGAGTAGGGGAAGACTCACCGGCTAAGTTGGGGGAGTTTTTCTTCTGCTTGGCCATTATTCTCCACTGCTTGGTTCGGGTAAGAAAAAGCGCACCCCTCCGGACTCGGTAATTTGCTTTTCGGCTCCGAGTTTTAACAGTTCTTCCTCCGCGCGCAGTTGGACGCTTTCCGTCATTGCGTTATGATACACCTCGTTCCACGCCCAAAATCGCACCGGGGTGCTGTCGGGGTCGCTGCGGAGAAATTGAGCCATTCGTTGGTAAAGTTCTGCAAGTTCTGCGGCGTCTTCTTCCGGGGTGGCTTTCACCCATTGAGCTGCCATTTCATGGGAATAAATGCTCGCTTCGATATCGCCGAGTAAGAGTAACTCGTCGAGACCTTTGTATCGCCAAACCATATAGGCTTTGGGATCCATTTCTGGCGACAGGGCGGCGGTACCGCGTTCCATGAAGGCGATCCCGGTTTCGGGTTTACCTTGGGTAAAGGAAACGGCGGTGGAAATAAAAGGGTAAACTTCTGCAAAGCGCGGATCGAGCTTCGTAATCAGATCGAAGTAATCGTCGTTGAGATCGTAACCGGTTTGCTCGCGCAGTGGCTCGTCGCCAAAATATTGCACCCATTTTAAGAAAAGCCAGTCGGCGAGTAAGTTATCGAACCCGAAGGTGGGCGATCGCGCCAGCACCTCGAGTTGCAGGGCTTCTTGTTGTTGGGCTTTTTGCGGGTCGAGACTCCCCGATCGCGGGTCGTTCAGGCGCATTTGCTGCAAGGCGATCGCGCCGATGAGCGCCACCAGGGCGATGCTCAGATTGACCCATCCCGGTTTCCCGGTTGCAAACATTGTTTTCGCTTTGGATATCACGGCACCTTGACCTCTGCTGTTGCTGCTGAACTGCGGTTCGTTGGGTTACGCTTTCCCCAAACGGGGGAAAGACACGCTCTCCTGCTGACTCTCTGGTTCGGTGTTGACAACCGTCACCGAAAAAGAGAAGAAATCCGAATCGGAGAGGGTTTGATTTATTAAGTATTGTAGCGATATAATGAAAATAAAGGTGGGCATGAAAAATAGCAGTGCAACTCTAGCCACGCATAACGGGGTCTGGGGTTTTGGGTTCACCTCCGGAAACCGTTTCGAGCCTGGTGAAGTCACTACCATCTAAACGGGCAAGCACATGGAGGGGATTGTTACAAAAATTTATAAAAAGCTGAGATCGTCGCTCAAAGAGATTCCCACTCTTGAGTGTGGCAGATTTAAGAAGATGGCGAGGGGGATGGAGTGTTCTCAAAAGCACTCGGCACTGGGAAGAGAAAACGTTATAAATGGAGGTAGAGGTTTAGGTTGTTTTCTGCGATCGCCCAAAAGAGAAAAACTTGCGTCGCGCCGGGTAAAAAAACCGAGATCGCCCTCAAACCCCTTGTAGAACCCAGGCGAGTCACATGCCGGCTCGACCGAACGAAAGTCCCGGCTGCGCTGTCATCCCGCTGTGAAACGCCGATCGCCGTTTTGCTTTTTTAATTTTCCGTTGCCGTATATCATCCAATCACTGCAAGAATCTAAATGAATTCATACACAAACCGCAACTCTTGGCTGAAAACTGCCCTGTTTGGTGGGGCATGTGCCACCACAGCCATCTTATCCTTATTAGCGCCAATCGGTTCGCGCGCCGTGCGCGCCGAACTCGAAGAGAGTCCGAAAGCGATTGTCGATGAAGTGTGGCAAATTGTGAATCGGGAATATGTGGATGGCAGCTTTAATCAAATGGATTGGCAAGCCACCCGCACCGAACTGCTGAATCGAGACTATACCTCGGCACAGCAAGCGTATGCGGCAGTGCGAACCGCTTTAGCCAAATTAGACGACCCCTACACGCGGTTTTTGGATCCGGATCAGTACGAACAGCTCACCAGTCAAACCTCGGGAGAACTGTCTGGGGTGGGGATTCGTCTGGAACTCAACCCAGAGACGCAAATCATTACGGTGGTCGAACCCCTGGAAAATTCGCCGGCGATCTCGGCAGGGGTGCAAGCAGGAGACCAAATTGTGGCGATTGACAGCCAACCCACGGAAGGGATGAGCGTGGAACAAGCTGCGGATTTAATCCGGGGGGAGGTGGGGACGCAGGTGAGTTTGCGGCTTTACCGCAGCGATCGCGGGGAGTTTGACGTCACCCTGGAACGCGCTCGCATCGAACTGCAAGCGGTTCATTATAAGGTACAGCAGGAAGGCGGGCGAAACGTAGGTTACATTCAGTTGCAGGAGTTCAGTTCTCACGCTGCCGAACAAATGCGCTCGGCGATCGAAGAGTTGAGCGATCGCGATGTGGATGCCTTCGTATTGGATTTGCGCGGCAATCCCGGTGGCTTATTGTATGCCAGTATCGATATCGCTCGCATGTGGATGGATAGCGGTGCGATCGTGCAAACCGTAGACCGCAATGGGGAAAGCCACGATTTCCGCGCCAATCAATCTGCCATCACCAATTTACCCCTGGCGGTCCTGGTGGACGATAACTCTGCAAGCGCGAGCGAAATTTTATCCGGTGCCCTGAAAGATAACGGACGCGCTACGATTATCGGCTCTCAAACCTTCGGCAAAGCACTGGTGCAGTCGGTTCACTCTCTGTCGGATGGGTCGGGTTTGACCGTGACCATCGCCCACTACTATACTCCGAATGGTACGGATATCAGCCATAAAGGAATTACCCCGGATATCGTTATCGATTTGAGTGCTGAGGAAGAACGGCAACTGGCAAGCGATCCCGAGTTGCGCGGCACCCGGGCAGATCCTTGCTATGCTCGAGCGGTGTCTACCCTGATGGCGCAACTCAAACCGGCTCCCCTCGCCACGCAGTAGGGAACTGGCACCTTGGGCGTGCCACGTCATATTTGCAAGTCAAGCAGATGGGTCATGGATCGAGGGATGCATGACCCATTGCTGTGGTTATGAGTCTAAAAATAGCAGATTGCTGTCGGTGAAGTTGCCGATGCCAATATCCACCGCCGCGATCGCATCGGTGGTAAAATCTCCATCTCGATCGAAATACAGCGTCCCGGTATCGCGGGCGTAAGCAACCCTGGCACTGCTGCTGGTTACGGCTAAAACGTTCGCTTCCGTATCGGCGATCGCATTTTCCGTGCCATCCAAACTACTGGTATCTTTGAGTACCACTGGCGTCCCTGCATTCAATCCGCTGAGATTGCCAGTTATCCCGATCGCGTCACCCTCCGGGCCAAAGCTAAAGTCGGAAAGGCGATCGCCACTCACCGCACCAGTCGCGATCGCTGCATAAACCACCGTATCCATTCCTTCTCCACCGGTTAAGGTATCGCTCCCTTGCCCGGGGAGCAACAGGTCATTATTCTCCGTGCCGGTTAAGCTATCATCGCCCATCGAGCCGATAATAATATTCATCGGCGCAGTGGAAAAACTGGCCGATGCGCTCTGAGAAATCGGATCGGTAGCCGACACTTTCAGATCCTCGGTATTGTTGGCAAAGCTATTGTTGCCTACCGAAGCATTCTGCACCTCCGGGGAAATCAAAATGCCGATATCTGAAGCTTCCACCGTATTATTGGCGAGGATAACATCGGCAGATTTTGACTCTAAATTAATCGCGATCGCGCCATTCTCGTAACCGCTTACCTGATTATTCATAATGCTCGAATCGACCATTATTCCGCCAATTCCCGCATCGGAATCGCTGACAGTATTCCCGGCGTTGATGATATTATTGTCCAGGGTAGAACCGGACAGCGACCCCCAAATTCCAAATTCAACTTCATTGAGAATATTGTTGCGAACTGTGGCCTCGGTTGCGTTGTCAAACCAACCTATAATAATGCCGCCGCCGCCTTCAATTAAATTATTTTCCACCAAAGCGCTGGCGGCTTCTTCTAAATTAATGCCATCCATTGCTCCCCACAGACGAACGTTTTGGATGGCGATATTTTCCAGGGGTTCGCTATTGGCGGTGGCCAAAATATCGCTATCGGTTTCAATTCCATCTAGGGTCACGTTGCTGGCGAGAATCTGAATTCCCGACACACCGGATGCAGAATTAATAATCGTTTCATTGGTGCCGCGAGTGGCGTCATTTCCAGGTATTCCGGAATTCGCACCGTTGAGGGTGACGGATTTATTGATTTGCAGGTCTTCTACATAGGTGCCTGGTGCAACGCGCAGAGTATCCCCCGCCACCGCCTCGTCGATCGCCGATTGAATTGAGGTATAAATGCGATAGGTTTCTGTGGTATCGGTATCGGTATCGGTATCGGTAATGGTAATATCCAGGTCAAAATAATCCGCCTGCGTCGCGGCGTTCGGATCGCTGAAGGAAAGTTCACCGGTGGTGGAATCTATGGTGAAGGAATCGGGTAGGAGTTGTCCGGAACTGTCTGCGATCGCGGTAATCTCGTATTCCGTGGTACTGGTGGCCTGTGGGGTCACAACTCCGAGTATTCCCGTTGGGGTGGTATCGTTCACGATCCATACCTGGCGCGGCGGTCTCGTCGGCGTACTGGGGGGGGCTGTAAATGCAATTCCGAGATCGCTGAGAGACAAAGGGGGTTCGATAAATGAAGTGCCAGTGATGAGAATATCTCGACTCACACCTTCTACGATCGCCAAATACTCTTTGGTGCGATCGTCTTGCAGGATCGCGCTTCCTTCATATTCTCCACTCCCGTCAAAAATATTAAAATCTTCAAACCGCAAGTCTTCAATCGATTCGATTAAATCTTCATCGAAGTTAAAATCGGTAATTACATTCGCCTCGGCAATCCGAAACCCCCCCATGCCTCTGGCTAAAATAAATATATCGCTCCCGTCGCCACCACTGAGGGTATCTGCCCCTGCGTCTGGGAATAAAAAATCATCCCCCGCTTCGCCATAAAGCCAATCGTTGCCGTTTCCGCCATACAGGGTATCGTCATCATATCCGCCATAAAACGTATCGTTTCCCCCATCGCCAAAGAGGTGGTCATTTTGTTTATTGCCAAATCCAACGTCGTCGCCTTCCCCGCCATAAACGTAATCTTCGCCCTCGCTTCCCGCGACTAAATCATTCCCTTTGTCGCCAAATACGCTGTCATTTCCCTCGCCGCCATAAACGGAATCTTCGTGTTGACCGCCATGCAAGATATCGTTACCAGAATCACCGAATATTAAGTCATTATCTTGATTGCCAAATAATAAATCATTGCCTTCTGCGCCGATGAGGAAGTCGTTACCTTCGTTACCCCATGCGAAGTCATTCCCTTTGTCGCCAAACAATTGGTCTTTCCCCTCGCCGCCGAAGAGGGAATCGGAATCCTGTCCGCCATACAGGGTGTCGTCTCCTCCATTGCCTTGGATCAGGTCATTTCCTTGATTTCCCTGAAGATTGCCATCTTCATCGAGACTCAGCAGTGTATCGTCTCCGGGAAAACCCAGAAGGGTCTCTGAGTCGGAGCCGGCGATCGCGAAGTCGTTCCCCACCGTGCCAATAGTCAGTCCCATGTTGCCTCCTTGTAACAAATTATGAATATTTTATAGGTTGCCCAAGTTTGGATTTTTTCTTAAATAAGTAATTATACCGAAAAACCCCCCCGCTTGGCTCTGTCAGGAGGCGTAAATTTTCAGTAATTTTCTGCTTGCATTTTAGCTGAATATGTGTTATTATGAAGTAATTTGTTTTAATTGTTGGCAAAAAGAGGCGATCGCGATCGCCCGAGGGCAATCGAACCCCCGGGAAAAGATGCAGCTAGTATAAGAATCGGGCAAGGTAAATTTCAGGCGGTGGCGGGTTGTGCTGTATAACCATCGCTTACAGGGGAATTTCAATGATAAACTCCGACCCGCGATCGGGCGAGGAGATGCAGCGTAATTGTCCCCCATGCTTTGATTCGACAATTTGACGAGAAATCGACAATCCCAATCCCGTGCCTTTTCCGGGGGGTTTGGTGGTAAATAAATGGTCAAAAACGCGATGTTTAATCTCCTCTGGCATCCCCGGACCATTATCGGCAATTCGGATTTGCACGAACTCGCCAGCGGGGTCAACTTTAGTGTAAATCGAGATAATATTTGGATCGCGCTTGATGTCATCAAAAGAACGCTCGCGATTCGCTTCATCCAATGCATCAATGGCATTGGCGAGTAAATTCATAAACGCCTGATTGAGTTGTCCGGGATAGCATTTAACTGAGGGCAATTCGCCATAATGTTTGACAACCTCGATCGCCGGTCGATTGGGATTGGCTTTCAGTCGGTGTTTTAAAATCAGCAAGGTACTGTCGATGCCTTCGTGGATATTGAATTCCACCTTGGTGTCGGTATCGGCGCGGGAAAAGGTTCGCAACGACTGACTCAGCAAGCGGATGCGATCGGTGCCGGTTTTCATGGATGCAATCAATTCTGGCAAGTCTTCGATTAAATACTCCAGGTCGATTGCTTCAGCATGGTGGTTGATTTTTTCGTCCCCATCGGGAAATTGCTGCTGATAAAGGCGCAAGTGTTCGAGCAAATCCTGGATGTATTCATTGGCTAAATTGATATTGCCGGCAATAAAACTCAAGGGGTTATTAATTTCGTGCCCCACGCCAGCGGCGAGTTGACCCAGGCTGGACATTTTTTCGTTTTGCACCAGTTGCAGTTGTGCGTTTTGCAAAGAAGCCAGCAAGTCGGTTTTTTGTTGTACGGAGTGCTGCAAATCCCGATAAAGACGGGCATTTTCTAAAGAAATGGCCGCTTGAGAGGTGAGAATGTGAATCAAGGCGAGGCGATCGCGGGTAAATGCGCCTCGGGTGAGATGATTTTCTAAGTACAAAATGGCGATCGTTTTGCCGCTATTCTGTAGGGGCGCACATAATATGCTTTTCGGCTGATGCTGCATCATATAAGCATCGGCAGCCAAAATCGTCTCGGTGGTGGCATCGTTGAGCAGCAGGGTTTCGCCAGTGCGGGATACATACTCGATCGCGGTGGCGGGAATTTCGTCGCACTCTTGCAGGGGCAGAGATTGCAATACGGAGCATTCTTTCCCATTCACGCCGAAGGCTTCGATCGCGAGAGTATCGCCCTGAGGCAACACCAGCGCACATTTGGTTGCGCCTGCATTCTGCATCGCGATCGTAATTAACTCCGAGAGTAAGCGATCGAGCTGGATTTCCTCAGACAGCGCTTGGGAAGCTTTTATCGCGGTGGAAATATCTAACATCGACGACACACTGGAAGTGGTGGCATCGGTCACGGTTCCGGTGGTCAGATGAGCGCTGAGTGCGGCGATCGTGTTGGTACTGGCACTTTCTGAGGCAGTCAGGGTATTTTTTTGGGCGAGGATCGGCGCGAGTAAGTCGGGGTAGCGGGATTCCAACTGTTCGATTTTGGCGATCGCCCCCCACCGGGCGTAGGCATAGTAGGCATCGGTGAGATACACTCGGGCAATTTTCGCTTTGCCCCATGCCAAATAAAATTTGGCGGCGAGTTCGTTGGCGAGAGCAACTTCGGCAAGGTATTCGTTTTCCTCGGCAAGGAAAATAGCGCGATCGTACATCTGCATCGCCTTTGTCTGTTTCCCCAATACTCGATAGCGTTCTGCTTCGACTAAATAAAACTTATGTCCGTGATTCATCGGGGCGCTATCGGCCCAGAGACTCATTTTTTCCTGATTTTTAGCCACCTTTTGCAGGCGAGTTTCTTGCTGAGGTTGGGGACTGCCCGCCGCGAATTCCAATTGCGCTAAAGAATCGTAAAAATAAAAGAAGGGAACCACCAGCAGCGCCGTTACGCCATCTACATGGCGATCCGCCATTTCTGCATAGACGATCGCCTCGTCAATCTCCCCAAACAAATACGCCAAATAAAGCTTGTGGAAATTAACATAAAACACCGCCGTCTTGTCATTTCCTGCCTCGTGCAACGGCAACATAATTTCTTCGTTGTAAGCACTTCCAGTTAACCGACAGCGATTTTCCGCACGTCCCACCAAATTTAACACCGTTTGGTGATAAATTCGGTTGTAATTGAGAATATTTTCTTGTTCGATTTTCGCGATCGCCTCGCAATACTTGGCCATTTCTGCTTCCACGCGGGGCAGTTGCGCGCTGCTAAAATACAAGTGATACGAATACACGTGAGCCGAAATTGCGGCATATTCTAAATCCCCAGTTTCCAACCCACTGGCATAGGCGTCTAGAAAGGGGGCTAAGGTGTCGCGAATCGACGCTTTCCAATGCCAAATATTGGAGTAAACGACCATCACCACTTTCGATCGCAGGGCTTTCGCATCGAATTTTTCTAACAGGTTTAACGCCAGTTTCCCGAAGTGATAACCCGCTTCGATATCTAAAATGACCCCACACAAAAGTAGTCCGTAACTGGCATAGGCAAAGGCAGATAAGGGCGCATTTCCACCTTCAATCGACAGATTAACTTGTTTTAAGATAATCAGGGGCAATAATTGAGGCGCAACTTGAAAGATAGTGGTAAAAATACTCGCCAAAATCCGCAGTTTTGCCAGTTGATACGGATCGCTCATCTTGGGCAGATGAATGAGTTGTTGGATCTGTTGGGCTTGTTGCCAATGAGATTTGGTCCTGGCAAATTCTTGTTGAATCTCGGCGTAAGTTGGAGATTCGGGAAAGGTAACATCCAGCAGGGTTAGCACTTGCCGTGCGATTTCTAGGGCTTCGAGTTGCTTGCATTGGGCCATGCAAGCGGCGATCGCAATCTCGTAGGTTTTCACTTTATCCAGCAGGGTTTTCGCCTGTTGCAACACCGTGGCGGTTAATTTTTCCTGTTGCACAAAGTTGCCGCTGAGAAAGGCGGTTTCTGCCGCGCGTTCGTGTAGTTCTAACGTCAGTTCGTATTGATGCTGCCAAGGGCGATCGTTCAACAGCTTGATGCCAAAGCTAAAATAAGCAAATGCGGCAGCATAAGCGGTGGATGCCTGAGCTTTTCGTCCGGCGATCGCATTTAAGGCGGCAATTTCTTCTCGTTGGCTGGCATCCTGGATGCTCTCTATGCCATAATTTAATTGATTGACAATTTCAAAAATGTTCTCTTCTAACCGTTCCGGTGGCGTGTTTTGCCACAATCGCTGTCCGATTTTTAAATGGGTGACTTGTTTTTTATCCGGCGGAATCAGAAAATACGCTGCCTGCTGTACGCGATCGTGCAAAAATTTATAATCGGCGGTTTCCGGCGAGTGCTGTAGGCTGGTTTCTGTATCTTCTAGGGTAAAAAATTTATACAGTTCGTTGGTGGGAACCACTAACCCTTCTTGCAATGCACTCCACAAATCAGCCGCCGTTTCGGATCGGGGTTTTTGATAGACGATCGCCAGGGTTTCTAAATCGAAAATATTGCCGATACAGGCAGCAAGTTTGAGAACGGTTTGAGTTTTTTTCGGGAGTTTTCGCAATTGCAGCGCCATGAACTCCACCACATCGTCGGTTAAAGAAAGTGCCTTGACGCCACTGATATCGCACTGCCAAGATCCGCGATCGCTGTTAAAGACAATTAGCCCTTCTTCGTGCAAGCTTTTGAGAAACTGGGCGGCGAAAAAGGGGTTTCCCTGGGTTTTTTGCTGGATTAAGCGGGTCAAGGGAACGGCGCGATCGCCGGGACAAGAAAGGGTATCGGAAACGAACTGATTGAGGGCGGTAAATTCTAATGGTTTCAGAACAATCTGCTCGACATGTGCCTCAGTTTTGCTAATGTTTTCCAGGGTCAGCATCAAGGGATGCGCCGCACTGACTTCGTTATCGCGATACGCGCCGATACAGAGCAGATGTCCGAGTTGCGTGTCGTTCATTAATAACTGAATTAATTTTAATGAGGCGGAATCTGCCCACTGCAAGTCATCGAGGAAAATTACCAGGGGGCGATCGGCACTGGGAAACACGCGGATGAATTTTTGAAAGAGTAAGTTAAAGCGATTTTGAGCCGCTGTAGCATCCAGTTCGGGGACGGGGGGTTGGGTTCCGAGTAACAGTTCGAGTTCGGGAATGGCATCGATGATGACGGCGGCGCGATCGCCTAAAGCGGTGAGGATTTTTGCTTTCCAAGTGGCGATATCGGCGGCACTTTCTCCCAGTAATTGTCGGACTAAATCGGAGAAGGCTTGCACGAAGGCCCGGAAGGGAATATCGCGGTTGAATTGGTCGAATTTTCCTTTGATAAAGTATCCGCGATGTCGGAGAATTGGTTTGTGGACTTGGGCTACTAAGGCGGTTTTTCCGATTCCGGAAAATCCGGAAACCAGCATCATTTCGGAGTCCCCAGTGCTAACGCGATGGAAGGCGGCGAGTAGTTGTTCCACTTCGCGATTTCTGCCATACAGTTTGTCGGGAATGGTGAAGCGATCGCCGATATCTTTTTGGGCGAGGGGAAAGCTGGAAACTTCCCCGCGATCGCGCCATTCGCCCTCGATTTTTTCTAAGTCGGCGCGAATTCCATAGGCACTTTGATAGCGCTCTTCTGGCGTTTTTGCCATCAATTTGAGGATGAGGCGCGAGAGGATTTCGGGAATTTGGGAATTGAGATGATGGGGGGGAATCGGTTCGGTGGCGAGGTGACAGTGGAGGCATTCCATCGGATCGGTGGCGGAAAATGGCAGCTTTCCGGTGAGTAATTCGTAGAATGTCACCCCCAAGGAATAAAAGTCGGTGCGGTAGTCGATTCCTCGGCTGGTTCTGCCGGTTTGTTCCGGGGACATATACGCCAGGGTGCCTTCGAGAATGTTGGGGTTTTTTAGTTCTTGGGTTTCTCGCGGGAGTTGAGATGCGATGCTAAAGTCGATGAGAAAAACTTGTTTGGTGGTGGGGTTGATGAGGATATTTTGCGGTTTGATATCTTTGTGGATAATCCGGTGGCGATGCAGGTCGATCGCGGTGGTGACAATTTGGATGCCGATTGCCAAGAAATCGGCAAGGTTGAGGGGTCGATCGGCGCTATATTTTTTCAGGGAAATGCAGCCTTTATCTTCCAGAACGATCGCATAACTATTGCCATAGGGTTCGAGGGCAATGGGTTTGATAATTCCCGGGGTCTCTAGGGGTTTGGCAATGATGTATTGATTGCGAAACTGCACCAGTTCGCGAAAGCTGGGACATTCTTGGTTGAGAATTTTCAGGATAATCGGTTGGCGATCGCACAGGCGCACTCCGCGATAAACCTGGGTTCGGGTGCCGGCGTAAATTTTTTCGAGAACTGAATAACCTGCAAGTTCTATCATGGTTTTTTTCGTGTTTGACCAACTTTTTCCCGGGATTGTGCCCGAAAAAGCGTCAGCGATCGCTTCGGTGATGGGTCAAGGTTGGCGTTGTAACTCTGCCAGTTTTATCGGCGGATTTGAGAGGAAATAGAGAGAAACTCTCCGAAAATCTTTCCGTCCAGGTTGCCACGATGGGAGCGCTGTTGTTTCGCCACTTCTGACACTTGCCTAACTTCCCTTTATTATGATAGCGTTAATTCACCGCAATGGGATGTTGCGGGTCGGTTTTATAATGAAACGTAATACTTGCGTTGGGGAGATTTTTTAAGATTTTTTAAGATTTGCAATCCCATTGGTCAACTCGTCGATGAAAGAATTATTAGAGACTATTTAGTTAGCGCGATTGTCTCTCAGCGGAAAGTTTAGAGGGGTGGTGGATGCTGGATCCGCAATCCCAAGGTGAATCTGTTCAACGGGTTGCTGTGACGGGGGCTAGCTTGGATTTTTGAGTGACTGAGGGTGTGAAGTTGCGGGAGGAACCGGGGCGATAAAATCCCAGATATCTGAGGGAGGAACCGGGGTTTTTGTGAAGTTTAAAGGAGCGATCGCGAAAATTTCCCCAACCTTAGGTTAAGAAAGAGACACGACAGCCATCGGATTAGGGCTGCTGATGTAATTGTTGGGTGAGATGAATCAGTTCGGGTAAAATGAGCTGTTGCATTGCCAGTTTGACCGCACCGCTAGAACCGGGAATGGAAAACACCAGCTTAGCGCGATAGACGCCAGCGATCGCCCGAGAGGCGATCGCTCGCGAACCGATTTCTTGATAGCTCAAAACGCGAAATATTTCGCCGAAACCGGGGAGGGTTTTTTCCAACAAAGCGGCGATCGCGTCATAGGTGGTATCTCTCGGCGCGATGCCGGTGCCCCCATTTAAGATTATCGCATCCACATCCAACCGCTGACCCAAATTTTGCAATTGGGTTTGAATTAAGCGCGGATCGTCTTTGAGAATGGCGTACTCTACCACCGAGTGACCGGCATCGGCGAGGAATTGCCGAATCAATCCGCCGCTGCGGTCCGTTTCGCGGGTACGAGTATCGCTGAGGGTAATCGCGGCGCAATTCACCGCCTGTGGTTGGGAATCGGGATGGGGAATGGAGGACATGAGAAATTCCGGCGCGATCGCGTGGTCTGGGAAAATGTCACCAACGGGATTAAGCTTTGCTAAAGCCTAAGCCATTTTCTTCGGCATAGCGTTCCATGAAGCGCATAAATCGCTCCCAATCTTCCTGAGATTTCATCACGTGAATCGCTTCGATGCCTTCGGGTTGACCGTTGACAAATTTACCTTTCACATCTCGGCATGCGATTTCGCCTTCTTCATCAACTAAGTACATGCCGGTAATTTCATCGGTGCTGTCCTTGTCCAAAATATTGGGATTTTGGAAGTAAAAGGTGGCGGTACCTTGTTGTCCGTCCCGGGAACGGGTCAAGCGTACTTCTGGGACGATATCTTCCTTAATCCCTCTTGAAAATTGAATTTCTGCCATGCTCGTGTAAAGTTTTATCACCTACAATTGACAATTGTCTCATTTTTTGTCTCATCTAGAGCAATTTACTTGCGTTCTGGATGAGCCGACTCCTCACTGGTGCGATCGCCGAGTTCGTTAATGCGGGCAATCAGTTCGTACATGCGTCCGGCGTCGCGCCGATTAAAGTAAAAAATCAGACGGGGTAGGTGGAAGGTTTCATCCATTGTTTCTTCCGGTAACGCCTGACTCTTTTGTATGGTTCCCCGAACCAAGATGTCGCTAAACTCTTGATTGAGAATGTCTACAGCGGCGTCCGACAGCTCCGACTTGAGGCGGATGACGAAGATATCGCGGACATAGCGACTGGAGTGGTAGATGCGATAGAAACTGCGAATTGCTTCGATCGCGACCTCTACGTTATCGGTAATGGTGTAGATACTGCAATCGCGATCGCCGATCAAGCCCCGGGAGAGCAGATGCTTGCGGATGTAGGCATCCCAGTCTTTCCAGTAGTCGCCGCCCGGGCGGTCGATCAGCAGCACCGGGCATGGGCCAAAGCGTCCGGTTTGACCGAGGGTCAAGCATTCAAAGGCTTCGTCTTGGGTGCCGAAACCGCCGGGGAATAGGGCGATCGCGTCACTTTCGCGCAAGAAAAATAACTTGCGGGTAAAGAAATATTTGAATTCGACCAGTTTATTTTCCGCGTCGATAAAGGGATTGGCGTCTTGCTCGAAGGGGAGTTGTATGTTTAACCCCAAAGAGCGATCGGCACCGGCTCCTTTATTTCCCGCTTCCATGATGCCACCCCCCGCACCGGTCATCACCATAAATCCCTGCTGCACCACATGGCGGGCGAAATCTACGGCGATGCCATACTCGGGGGACTCCGGGGAAATCCGGGCAGAACCGAAGATGGAAATTTTGCGGATATGGCGATAGGGATAAAACATCTGGAATGCGCCTTCCATGTCTTGCAAGGCAGCACTCAGAATTTTCCAGTCGAGTCGTTCTACTTGTTCGTCCGCGAGGCGAACCACGGTTCCGAGCGATCGCTCGATCCATTTTCTAAATTTTAAGTTTGGCAGGTCGTCAATTAATTCGTTGACTTGTAAGCGCAAACTATCCAAAGCGTCCAAAGAATTAGAAGGTGGAGCCATAAAACTATCAGAGGCTACAGTTTGATTCTACCCAAAAGCGATCCCCACTGGTTTAACAACAAGTTAACGGCGATCGGCCTCGCAAAAATACCCGTCCTAGCGGTGGGCTAGGGCGGGAAATCTGTTTGGCATTAAATTGCTACCGCTCGTTTGTACGAGGCGATCGCCCATGCGAATCGCTGCACTCGAAAGGGGGTGTCGGATTTTCCAGCCCCGCGCCGATGCTATCTCAAACAACACTGAGGCAAAACCGACTCGAGTGAAGGATCCTTCGGTTCGGGGGAGTCGGCATCTGGGACGAACTTACTTTTCTATATATTTTTCTAAGGTATTGGCTAACGTGGTTTTGGGCACTGCACCCACTACCATATCCACCCGTTGTCCGCCCTTGAAAATCATCAGAGTCGGAATGCTTCTTATTCCATATTGACTAGCGACGTTTGGGTTCTCGTCCGTATTGACTTTGACGACCTTGATCTGACCATCGTACTGCTGAGCGATTTCATCGACCACTGGGGCGACCATTCGGCAAGGACCGCACCAGGGTGCCCAAAAATCAACGAGAACGGGGACTTCGCTCTCGAGAACTTCTTGCTTAAAAGTCGAGTCTGTAACTTGAGCGGCTGCTGACATGCCTGCTATTCCTTTTCTAGACGGTTTATCACAGAGTAATTTTACCATCCCCGCAACCATCCCAGGTTTCCTAGCCGCCTGATTTGTTTCTCCAACGGTGAAGAACTCTACGGCGAGCTGCTAGGATTACTACGGTGATGAATCAGGGGGGCAGTGTTTAGTGTAGCCCTATTTTAGCGCGAGAGGTAAGGAAGCAGAGAAAAAACCGCCCGAACAAAAATAGTCCGGGCGGAGTGTGGTGTGAGGAGTGAACGGAAACATGCGTCTCCGCTATATTCTATTGTAAGCGACAGATCGCTGTCGTGTGGGGAAAATGGCCGAAATTTTTGACCTTTTCCGTCAAAATAAGTATTTTTACTTACCCATCCCCAGTTGTTGCGCCTTTTGATAAACCTTCCCTTCACTCAACAAAGAGGGAGCAATCACCACTTCCACTTGCTGCATTTCTTTCAAGTTTTTTGCGCCTAGGGTGCCCATGCTGGTTTGCAGCGCCCCGCGCAGGTTGTGGGTGCCATCATCGAGGGCTGCCGGACCGCGCAGAATTTGTTCCACAGTGCCGGTGGTGCCGACGCGAATCCGGGTACCGCGCGGCAAAACCGGACTCGGAGTGGCCATTCCCCAGTGAAAACCGCGTCCGGGAGCTTCTGCAGCCCGGGCGAAGGGGGATCCGATCATCACCCCATCGGCTCCGCAAGCAATACATTTGCAAATATCGCCGCCGGTAATCAATCCGCCATCGGCAATCACCGACACGTATTTTCCGCTTTCGCGGTAGAAATCTTCCCGGGCGGCGGCACAGTCTGCCACTGCTGTTGCTTGGGGGACGCCGACACCCAACACGCCACGGGAGGTGCAAGCGGCACCCGGACCAATGCCGACGAGAATTGCTGCCGCTCCGGCTTTCATTAAGTTGAGCGCCACTTCGTAGGTGACGCAATTTCCCAGCACCACCGGACAAGGCATTTCTTCGCAAAATTGCCCTAAGTCCAGGGGGGTGAAGCTTTCCGGGGACAGGTGCGCGGTGGAAACCACGGTGGCTTGGACGAATACCACATCGGCTCCGGCTTTCGCCAAGGTGGAACCATGCTGAGCGGCTCCTTGGGGGGTGGCGCTCACGGCGGCGATCCCGCCTTGGCTTTTGATTTCCTGAATCCGTTTCTCGATTAATTCCGGCTGCACCGGTTTGGCATACAGTTCCTGCATTAAGGTGACAAATTCATCTTTGCCTACCGAGGCGATGCGATCGAGAATTGGATTGGGATCCTCATAGCGGGTTTGAATGCCTTCTAGGTTCAAAACGCCCATTGCCCCAAGTTGAGACAGGAGAACCGCCATGCGAACATCGACTACGCCATCCATCGCGCTGGCGATAATCGGAATTTCTCTCTCGATGCCGCCAATGGTCCAACGGGTATCCGCTAGAGATGGATCTAAGGTTCTCGTGCCAGGAACTAGCGCAATTTCGTCTATTCCATATGCCCTGCGAGCTGTTTTGCCCCGCCCAATTTGAATATCCACTGCTTCTATTCGTTCCCAAAACTATTTATGCTAGGCTACCAAATTTACAGCAAAATTGCTTGGACGCAAGGGACGAATTTTAAGCATCGGCTTGGGTCAGGCAGTCTGCCACGCCCAGGAGAGTGGCGCTGTCGGGGGGATAAAGCAATCGGGGCTATTTTTGCAGTTTGCCGTTTTCCCACTCGCCTTCGATGCGGGTGCCGTCGGCATAGATGTAAATCCCTTGCCCGTGTTTTTCCCCGTCGAGAAATTCGCCTTCGTAAGTGTCGCCGTTGGCATAGACGCAGGTTCCGCTGCCATTAAATTTCCCCTCGGAAAATTCGCCTTCACAGCGATCGCCGTTGGCAAAGCTGTAGGTTCCTTCGCCACTAAACTGCCCTTGGCGAAATTCTCCTCGATACCGATTCCCATTGGCAAAGCTGTAGGTTCCTTCGCCACTAAACTGCCCCTCGACAAACTCTCCTTCGTACTGATTGCCGTTCTCAAAGCTTAAAATTCCCTCGCCGTGGGGTTTGCCGTTTTGAAATTCGCCTTCATATCGCTTGCCATTGGCTTCTTCTCGGATGCCTTGTCCGTGAAACTGCCCCGCCTGAAATTCTCCTTGGTATTCTCCACCGTCGGCAAAGGTGAAATTTCCGCGCCCGTGGGGTTTGCCTTCCCGGAATTCGCCTTCGTAGCGATCGCCGTTGGCATACTCGCGCACTCCTTGTCCGTGAAATTGACCCTGGCGAAATTCTCCTTCGTATTGCCCGCCTTCGGCAAAACTGTAGACTCCTTGTCCTTCGGGTTGGTTGTTGTGTAGTTCTCCTTCATAGCGGTTGCCGTTGGCATATTCGCAGGTGCCTTCTGCGCTGAGTTTGCCGTCGGCGATCGCCCCGGTGCAGCGGTTTCCATTGGCAAAGGTAAAGGTGCCGCGATCGCTGGGGGACCCTTCTACAAATTCTCCCTCGTATTGCATCCCATTGGCGACGCTATAAATGCCGGTGCCGTGAAATTTGCCGTTTTGAAATTCGCCTTCGTAGCGGTTGCCATTGGCAAATTCACGCACTCCTTGTCCGTGAAATTGACCGTTGACAAATTCTCCTTCGTATTGTCCCCCTTCGGCAAAGGTGTAAGTTCCTCTTCCGTGGGGTTGTCCGTCTTTGAATTCTCCTTGATAGCGATCGCCGTTGGCATAGTCGCAAACCGCTTCGCCGTTGATTTTGCCGTCGCTGAGTTCCCCTTCGCAACGACCTCCATCGGGTAATGTAACCACTGAGGCACGCCCAACGCCACACAGGGCGATCGGTACTAAACTCAATGCCACTAATAAAGACAGTGAAACTTTCTGGATCGAACGCAGCATGGTGCAATTTAAGCGCGAAACAACAGAATGGAAAATTAATTTGCCTGAGTAGGGTGGCCAACTCCTTGCCCACCCTACTTGTGGGTGGGAAGGCGGAGTTTTGGGAGGGGGGTTTCCCCCAGGAGGGAACGAGTCGAAACCCATCAAGAGTCCTCTAGGCGAAATGGAATCGAAATCAGCCGACCTTGCTCTCCGCTGTCTGAGGATTCAAATTTCCAACTCCAGGCTTTTTCTTTTGCGGACTCATCTAATACGTCGTAACCGCTGGAATTCACCACTTGCACGGCGGTGACGTTGCCCTGGGGGTCGATATTGACGCTGAGCAATACTTGCCCTTCCCATCCGCGATCGCGGGCAATTCTCGGGTAGCTGGGTTTTCCACATTGGCGACATCCCACGCCACCGGAACCACTGGGGGAACCACTGGGGGAACCGCTTGCTCTGGGTTCCTCGGGCAGGGGGTCCATGACGCCGGCACCGGGTCGCATCGGTTCTGCTGCACTCGCCCCCATGTCGCTACTCCAAGTCTCGGGAGAATTGCTGGGGATGTCGCTGGCGGTTCCCGGGGCGTTGCCACCGGTCATATCCTGGAAAAAGTCATCTCCGGTACTTCCACTTTCGGGTGCGCGACGAGTGGCGGGGGCGGTGGCTAGGGGTGCGGGACTGGGTTGGGAATCGCTTTCTACTGGGGCGTTTAAGGGGGAATTGTCCGGTGCATTCCAACTGGATGAGGGGTTCGGGTTGCTCTCCTCAACCGTTGGGGTGGGGTCAGCGGTGGAGAAATCTTCCAGCAGATTGGCGTCGGAGGAGTCGGTTTCGGGGAGATTGCTGGCAACCGGGGAACGATTTTCGGCGGGTTCTGGCAAGGGTTCTGGTGGACTCATGGGTTCGCCGATCGCCGGCTCGGTTGCCGGAAATGGATTCTCTTGGCTCTGGGGTTGCTCCTCGGGCGGGGTTGGCGCTTCTTCTGTCAAGGGAAATTCGCTCAACTCGTCTGAGGTTTCGGCGAGGCGATCGGGCACCTCGCTGACCACCGGCGGATCCGGAAGCCGTTCTGACACCGGAAACTCTGCAGGGGTTTGAAAATCTTCCATATCGGCGCGATCGCTAATTCGGGAATTATATCCGGGATCGTATGGCTCCCCGGCAGACAGGGGCGGCACCTGCTGCTCCGGTAATGGTGCCGGCGTTGCCAGGGGCGCGGGAGACTCCTGCGGCGCTAAGGGTTCGGCGTTTGATTCCACCGGCTGTTCTTGCGGTTCGAGCAATGAAGCGGTGTTCATGGTGTCGGGTGATTCCAATGGTTCCGGGGCGGGCGCTTCCATTGTCGGCGGTTCCACAAACGGTTCCGGTTCCGGAGCGGGCGCTTCCATTGCCGGCGGTTCCACAAATGGTTCCGGTTCCGGTGCGGGCGCTTCCATTGTCGGTGGTTCCACAAATGGTTCCGGGGCTGGGGTTTCCATCACTTCCGGTTCCGGTTCTGGTTCCGGGGCTGGGGTTTCCATCACTTCCGGTTCCGGTTCTGGTTCGGGAGTTTCCATCACTTCCGGTTCCGGTTCTGGTTCGGGAGTTTCCATCACTTCCGGTTCCGGTTCTGGTTCGGGAGTTTCCATCACTTCCGGTTCTGGTTCTGGTTCGGGAGTTTCCATCACTTCCGGTTCTGGTTCTGGTTCGGGAGTTTCCATCACTTCCGGTTCCGGTTCTGGTTCGGGTTCCTCAAGCACAATAAATTCAATCGGCTCCTCGGCGATATCGGAGGATTGATTTTCGATTAATGCGATCGCGAATGGCACTACGGCGAGATGTAGCAGTGCCGAACCGCACAGACTCCCGACGATAAACCGTTTGAGTGCCTGTTCTTGTTCCGATCGCCGTGCCGCAGAAACCGTTGAAAAACTCATGCTTGTCGGATCTCCTTCGCAAAACAAATGCCTGGGTTCACCACTCACCCAAAGATGGCCAAGGATGATATTATAAGTTCTTTACCATTATTGAGATTAATTAGCAATAAATTTGGGCATCAATTTCCAAAAATTTGCAAAAATTCATCTTTTGCCCGGTTCCCCCAGGTTCGGGAATAGATACATATTGAGAGGGTTTTGTCAAGCTCTTGGGAGAGATTTATGAAGAAAAGCGCGATCGGCTAGGGTGGTTGCTGGAGAATCGCCTCTGGGAGCGGGTTTCATGTGAGATTTGGAAAAATGCTTGACAAAGTGTTGCAATTGGGCTTAGGCTTTTTGAGAAAGTTTATCAAGTGGTACGGGAGCGGCGAGGTTGTGTTTTGCTGGCTCCAGGCACGAGAAAGAGAGGTCCATGAGTGATTTAATTGTTGCAGGGGGGTTAGTTGCGTGGCCCTTGCTGCTCGCTTCGATCGTTTCCCTGGCGCTGATAGCGGAGCGCCTGTTCTTTTGGTTTCGGATCCATCGACGCCAGCGCCGCATGGTGCGAGAGGTGTTGCAATATTATTGCAAAGACCCGAATTTGGCTTACCGAAAGTTAGAGATGAATGGAGATTTACCGATCGCGAGAATTTTTTTAGAGGCGATCGCCTTAGAGGATCCGACCCCGGAAGAATTTCGCTTAGCCTTAGAAAGTGCGGCGCAGGCAGAAATTCCGGTGTTCAAACGATTTAACACCGTCTTCGAGACCATTATCAACGTTGCGCCGTTGTTGGGATTGCTGGGCACGATTTTAGGATTGATTCAATCGTTTTCTTCCCTAAAATTAGGCGATGTGGGAGGAAGCAGCACCACTGGAGTCACGGGAGGGATTAGCGAAGCACTCGTTTCCACGGTGATGGGGTTAGTGGTGGCGATTACGAGCTTATTATTTGCCAACACATTTCGCGGGTTTTACTTGCGCGAAATTGGATTAATTCAGGAAGTGGGAGGTCAACTGGAATTAATCTATCGCCATCGGTACGAAAAACAGCGAGGAGAAGAACAGTATGCGTCTACCCGATGAACCGGAAACTCAAGCGCAAATTAACATTGTGCCGATGATTGACGTCATTTTTAGTATTTTGGCGTTTTTCATTATTTCCTCTTTGTTTTTGTCGAAATCAGAAGGCTTGCCGGTGAATTTGCCCCAAGCTTCTACGGCGAAAGTGCAAACTGAGGCGAAAAAGCTGACGATTTCGATAGATGAGAAAGGAAATGTGATGCTCGATGAGGAAGTGATGGAGTTGGAAGCGTTAGAAAAAGCCGTGCGCGATCGCATCGAGTCAGAATCGATTTCGGTAGTGGTGTTAAAGGCGGATAAAACGGTGGATCATGGGGAAGTGGTGGAGGTGATGGACCGGGTGCGGCGAATTGAGGGAGCAAAATTGGCGATCGCGGCGGAAAAACCTTAGTCATTGGCATTGGTTATTGGTCATTTGTTGTTGGAGGAAAAAGCTTTGGTAGGGTGCGTTACCCCCGCCCACGGATTATGCAATTTGACCCGGAATTAA
>NZ_JAJENT010000002.1:0-1514 GCF_035615515.1 Phormidium sp. CCY1219 | reverse complement strand
TAACCACCTTTCCTCCCCGCTTCACGGATTGATGACCAGTCGCTACCGTGGGGGAGGTGCTTTCACATGACACACTTTATGGGGTGGGCTTTCACCACCATCGACATTCAGTTGTCAAGGTTCTTCCCAGTTTTCCGTCGGATTGTAAAGATTTTGTAAAGAAGTGTGAAATTCTCTTAACCTTTAGTTTTCCGAGGTTTTTGGTTGACTTTTTTGTATCAGTTTATACCGTTTTGTTTCGGCCAACCATCGGACTTACCGTCCTGTGGGGGGGTCAGCTCTTGAGGGCTGTGTTCCTTGCCCCACTTACGCTTCAGGCGTTTTACCTTCCGCTTTTGCGGGAACGAATCGCACCCGACCCCTTAAATTGTAAACCATAGCTGGCAAGGTTTCCAGACCCGGTTTGCGACGGGGTCGGAAAATGTAGCTACAGCCACCCGATCGCGCCGCCGCCAAAAACGCTGAAACCCTTTCTGGGAGAGACATCGACCGGGTAAACGAGAAAATCGGCATTTCGGGGATTTGCCGACCCGGTCGCAGGAGGGGCATTTGTCATTTGTCATTTGTCATTTGTCATTTGTCATTTGTCATTTGTCATTGGTGATTGGGGTTGGGGGTTGGTTGCTGGGGGTTGGTTATTTGTCATTTGTCATTTGTCATTGGTGATTGGGGTTGGTTGCTGGGGGTTGGTTATTGGTTATTGGTCATTTGTCATTGGTGATTGGGGTTGGGGGTTGGTTGCTGGGGGTTGGGGGTTGGTTATTGGTTATTGGTCATTTGTCATTGGTGATTGGGGTTGGGGGTTGGTTGCTGGGGGTTGGTGGTCATGGGGTCACAGGTCGGAAGGTTCCGGGTCAAATGACCCATGACGAACCACCAACCACCAACGACCAATGACCAACCACCAACAAAAATTTCCTCGTTCGCGCCAAAATCCTGGTTTGTGTTGAAGCTTCTCTTTAGGGTGGAACTATCCATCACATTCCACCCGAAACGGAGGAACTCACTTATGCTATATTTCTCGACTCGCGCCGCTTTAGTCCGCAACGTCAGCGTGGCGATTTTCAATGGATTTGCCACGTTCCTAGCGGGGGTGGCGAGTGGAGGATTTTAATGTATAGAAATTTGACAAAATATCCCTCATGTTATTCTACGTGATTGTGTACGATATTCCCTGCAACAAGCGTCGCCAAAAAGTTCACGACTTGTTAAAAGCATATGGCACTTGGGTGCAATATTCAACCTTTGAATGTCGATTAACCCAAAGCAAATTTAAGGAATTGTGCCAAAAACTGCGGAAAAAAGTCAATTTCAGCCAAGATAGCCTGCGATTTTATCCCCTTTCCAGTCACACAATGTTGCAAATCCAAAGTTGGGGAATCGGACCGCCGACCAGTAGGGTTCCGGAATCGGTGGTGATTTAATGGGGATGGGGGCGGTGGGGTTTCCCGGCGGTAGGGAAACCCGTTGGCGAGAGAAAAATTATGGAAAACTTTACCGAAACAATTTAAAGA
>NZ_JAJENT010000001.1:0-6899 GCF_035615515.1 Phormidium sp. CCY1219 | reverse complement strand
ATCCTGGTTCCCAGGCTCAGCCTGGGAACGCCCCAGTGGAGGCTCTGCCTCCTAATCCCCCATCATCGGGAACAATCTTGGTTCCCCCTCATTCCCAGGCTGAGCCTGGAAACGAGATTTAATCAGTATACCGATTTTGGTCATAGATCCTCGGCAGATGATTTGGAGGCAGAGCCTCCGCAATCTCGTTCCCAGGCTGAGCCAGGGAACGAGATTTAACGAGATTTAACGAGGTTTAATGAGATTTAACAAGATTTGTGGAGGCAGAGCCTCCGCAATCCCGTTCCCAGGCTGAGCCAGGGAACGAGATTTAACGAGGTTTAATGAGATTTAACAAGATTTGTGGAGGCAGAGTCTCCGCAATCCCGTTCCCAGGCTGAGCCAGGGAACGAGATTTAACGAGGTTTAATGAGATTTAACAAGATTTAACAAGATTTAACAAGATTCGATCGGTTTTACGAGTGTTAACAGCAGTGGATTTTGCATGGTTATGCTATGATGGAAAATAAATTAGATTCCCTCGTTCCCATACCCAAGGGAATGCTACTCTCGAAACTTTGTTTCCCACTCCCTCAATCTCTCTAACTACCAATGTAAAAAAAATGGGTCGATCGCGCTATCACTTTATCGACAATTATCCTCATTTTATCACCTGCACGGTAGTCAACTGGATTCCTATATTTAGCCGACCAGAAATCGCTCAAATTGTACTATAATCTCTCGGGTTTATGCAAAGCAAACAGCGGTGGATTTTGTATGGTTATGTTATCATGGAAAACCACCTGCATTTCATCGTTTCTTCTGCTACGCTATCGCGAGCGGTGGGTCAGTTTAAGTCTTTTACGGCTCGCTCTATTATTGATTGGCTTATCCAACATCAGTTTCACTCTATTCTAAAACAGCTTAAGGCGGGAAAGGCAGTTTATAAAAGTGACCAAAAATACCAGCTTTGGCAAGAAGGGTCGCATCCGCAGGCTATTTTCAGCCCAGATGTTTTTCGGCAAAAGTTAGAGTATATTCATAACAATCCTATTCGACGCGGATATGTAGATGAACCGGGTCATTGGCGGTATTCGAGTTATCGCAATTACATGGGTGAAGAAGGATTGTTATCTGTTCAATTGCTCGATGTGTGAGCTTTTAATGGGAGGTTCCGCCGACCTCATCCCCTGGAGCCTGGAGAGGAGTTTGGCAAGGCTGAATGAGTTGGAGGCGGAGCCTCGGGAGCGGGGTTCCCAGGCGGAGCCTGGGAACCAGTTTGGGGGAGTTTTATGCGGTTATTAGGGGGGTACTTGGAGGCGGAGCCTCGGGAGCGGGGTTCCCAGGCGGAGCCTGGGAACCAGTTTGGGGGAACCAGTTTGGGGGAACCAGTTTGGGGGAACCAGTTTGGGGGACGGTTTAACGATAATCTTGACTTTGAATTTCGCGCAGACGCGATTCGGGGCGTTTGAGGCGGTCTAATTGCGCCTCAAAGAACTGACGATTGGCCATTAAATGGTTTGGATTGGGATCGTCGAGGGGATAGAGCAGGGCTTGGCGCAAGGCTTGGAAAACGGCGGAGGTGACGCAGTACATCGATCGCTGGAATGTAATGCCCAACTGAATCAGCATATCCTCTTCGCCCCGGCAATGTTTCTGATAGTAATCTATCAAGTAGGGAGGCAGGAAATGCAGCATATCCTGCATCAGTAATGTAGGCGGAATGCCAGCGGTGCCCACGGGAAACACATCGGCGTAAAGAATGCCATAGTGGAAATCTTTTTGCTCGTCGGGCACTTGTTTTGCTTGGGCGTTATAAGACTTGGTGCCCCGGAAGGGGGAGGTGCGATAAAAGACGGCTTCCACATAGGGAAGGGCGGCTTCATACAGCCACATAAAGCCTTTGGATTTGGGAATAATTTCGTAAACTTCGCCGCGAATTTTCGCGTGGTGGTAGATGGGACGACCGGCGATCGCGAAGATTCCGTTAACCAGGAAATTCATCGCTTCGGGAACGGTTTTTAACCCCCCTTCATCGTAGAGATCGGACATTTCAAAAAAGACGGGGGCCATCACTTCCCAAAACAGTCCGAGGTTGCTATAATAGGACAATTGCCGGACTTGTTCGAGGAACATATCGGGGAAAAGTTGATAAAGGCCGAGCATCACCGGATTGCCTTTAAAGTAGGCTTTAATCGCGCGATCGGCATTGGCTTTATATTCGTCGCTATCGAGATAGGCGTCGAATTTGCCCCACCCCATATCTCGACCGTGCCAAAACATGGCGCGCATACAGGCTTCGGCAAATTCCATATTCACGCGATCGTGCAGCCAGTGGTGCAAAAGGCGGGGAATTTTTTTCTGCAGTTCCCCTTTTTCCATAAATTCTAGCAGTTCCGGATGGGCGGTGGCTTCGCCGCGCCAAATCCGCCAATCTGCATCTTCTCCCGCATAATGATTGTGCAGTTCGATATATTCGGGGGGCAGAAAATATTTAAAAAAGGGCAGGGGATCTAAAAAAACCTCTTCGGCGATGTAAAGTAAGTCGCGCCAGTAGAAATCCATCGGCACTGCATAGGCTTTATAAATGCCGATAATTTGCATCAAGTTTTCTGGCGTATCGGGAAGCATCGCCCCGCCGGCTTCTAAGCGGTGAATCACCTCGGCAAATTCATGCTCGGAGGGGGGAAGTTTTGCTGCGCCTGTCGCTGTTGCAGTGGTCATGGTGTTAATGGTGTTTTTTTGTGGGCTATGGTGTAAAAGGGATTTGGATTTGGCAGGCGATCGCGCCGATGAGGCGTTCCCAGACAGAGCCTGGGAACATTTAAACTACACCTTACTCGATCTGCGGTGCCCGCATTTCAAAATTGTGAGCCAAAGGGGTATTGTTCTGGCTCTCCAATGCGACAACCATTGCCGTTGTCGTAGGTTCGCTCCAGCGCACCAACCAAGTGGGTTGAATGCCTAAAAAGAAAATAATAGCGGCTAAAACCAGTGCGGGCGTGCGTTCCGCCCAGACGACGCGCGGATAGTACGCCAACTGATTATCCAGTTTACCAAAACAGGTGCGGTTGAGCAAAATGACGAAGTAAACTGCGGTTAACCCCGAGGCAATGATGCACAGCAGGGTGGGTAGGGGAAAGATGGCAAAACTGCCTTGAAAGACCATAAATTCGGAGATGAAGCCCACCAAACCGGGAATCCCAGCACTGGCCATTCCGCCTAAAATCAGTAAAGCGGTGGTGAGGGGCAAGCCTCGGATCGGGTTCATCAGTCCGTTGAGTAGGTCTAGCTCTCGGGTGCCGACTTTTTTCTCGACGATTCCGATCAGGTAAAAGAGGATCGCTAAAATCAAACCGTGGCTGACCATTTGTGCCACCGCGCCGAGGACGCTGAGGGAGGTGCCAGCGGCGGCGGCAACCAGGATGTATCCCATGTGACCGATGGAGCTATAGGCCACCATCCGCTTGATGTCTTTTTGCGCGATCGCGGTCAATGCGCCATACAGCACGCTCACCACCCCGATCGCCACCAGTACCGGGGCCACCAGTCCCCAGGTTTGCGGAAACAGTTGCAACCCAAATCGCACTAAGCCATAAGTCCCCAACTTCGCCAGAACTCCGCCGAGAAGAATCGCCACGGGCGGCGAAGCTTCCACATACGCATCGGGCAACCACGTGTGCAGGGGCACCAACGGCACTTTAATCCCAAACCCAACTAACAACAAGCTCAGCAAAATTAACTGGGTTCTCAACGGTAATCCGTCGGTGAGAATCGCATTAAAATCAAAACTGCTCGCACCGCTCAACCAGCCTATCCCCAAAAAGGCGGCTAAAATTAAAATCCCGGAAACGGCGGTATAGATAAGAAACTTCATCGCCGCATAGCCGCGTTTTTTACCGCCCCAAATGCCAATTAACAAATACAGGGGAATCAGTTCGAGTTCGTAAAATAGCACGAACAGCAGCAGATTTTGCGCCAAAAATGACCCGGCGAGTCCTGCATTGACTAGGAAAATCATCGGGTAGTAAACGCGCGGGCGTTCCACGGATTCCCCAGTCCCATAAATGGCGATCGCCGTAAGTAGGGAACTTAAGGCGAGTAGGGGAAAAGATAACCCATCAATGCCGAGATTATAGTTCAGTCCCAGTTGAGGAATCCAGGATAAATATTCTTGAAACTGCAATCCGTAGGCATTGACATCGAACTGAATGCCTATCCAAATCGTCCATCCTAAAATAGCCAGGGCGAGGCTCAAGGAGATATTTCTAAGCTGCATTGAGGTGGGTTTTCCCGGCCAAACTCCCACAATTGCAGCACCCGCTAGGGGGAGCAAAATTAAGGCACTTAACATAGAGGTTTCCTACTTTTTCTCTTTGCTGGAGTGTTGGGGGAATTGCTCCCGATCGCGATCGGGAAGCAACCTCCCGGTTTTCTCAATTCGAGCGGTCACAGACTCGCCAATAATGGCCAACTCAGCCAAATTCCCAAAATCGCTACGCCAATCAGAATGGTCAAGGCATAAAACTGCGTTTGCCCGGTGACGTTGTACTTCAAGCTTTGTCCGCTAAAGACGGTGACTAATCCAATTAAATTCACCACGCCATCCACGATATAGCGATCGATCCAGGAAATAATCTGCGACACCAACCCCACCACAAACACAATGGTCAGTTTGTACAGTTTGGCGGTGTAGAAATCGTAGGCAAAAAAGTCTTGCACCGATTGCGAACCGAAGCGCACCGGTTTGGGCCAGTTATCGTTAAGATAAATCATCGCACCTAGTCCGCCGCCGATCGCAGTGGATCCGACCAATACCGTAGCCGCGCCGAGATTGACCTCAGCCCATGCGGGCAGCAAGTTCCACCGCAGCAGCATTAAGGGCACATGCAGGGTAAAGCCCATCAAGACAACGGTGGGTAACATCATGGGCCAATGCGCTTCTGGCGATCGCACGGTCATGGGTTTCACTGGACCGGCGAAAATTAACCCGAATTCTCGCACCACACTAAAGGTGGTTAACCCATTCACCACCACCAAGACTCCCACTAGGGCCGGTTGCGTCTCCCACAGGGTGTCCGCCATCTCCAGCAATGCCCAGAAGCAGCCAAATGGCGGAAGGGCAATCAATCCCGCCGCCCCAACCAAATACGCTAACCCGGAAATCGGACGCCGCGACCACAAACCCCCATATTTGGTCAGGTCTTGGGTGACGTTGTTCCAGGCGATCGTCCCGGTACTCATCACCAATAGTGCCATCGCCAGGGCGTAGGTCAGCAGTAACGTGAGTGCGGTTTGCGTTTGTCCCGTCCCCACGGCGATGAATACCAGTCCCATGTAAGCGCTGACGGAGTAGGATAAGGCGCGCTTGATGTCGATTTGGGCGATCGCGATCGCTGAGGTCCCTACCGCCGTCGCCGCCCCCATCGCGATCGCCACCGAGGTTCCCACCGGGGACAGCGCTATGACCGGTTCGAGTTTTATCAATATCCACGCCCCTGTGGCCACAACCACCGAATTCCGCAAAATCGTACTCGGAACCGGCCCTTCCATCGCTTCATCTAACCACAGGTGCAAGGGGAATTGGGCGCATTTCCCCAACGGCCCGGCAATTAATCCCAGGGTCAGCAAGCTGGCTACTGTGGGATCCAACTCCGCCGTTTTTGCCCATTGCGCTAATTCACTAAAGTTCCACGTTCCCGCTAATGGCAATAGCGCTACCACCGCCATCAGCAGCATTAAGTCTCCCACCCGCTTGGTTAAAAACGCATCTCTCGCACCAGTCACCACTAAGGATTGGTTAAACCACAACCCCACCAGCAGATAGGTGCCGAGGGTGAGGATTTCTAATACCACATAACTGAAAAATAGGGAATTGCACAAGACTAGGGCGCAGATTCCCGCTTCAAACCATGCCAACATGGAATAGAATCTTGCCCATCCCCAGTCCATCTCCATGTAACCCACGGCGTAAATCTGCGCGACCAGATTCAACCCGGTTACCACTATCATCGCCCCCACCGTCACCGATGAGATTTGCAAATCCACGGTAAGCTCTAAACCCGCCGCATTCAGCCAGGTCCAGGATACCTCCCGCGCCGGCTGATTCCACGTCGCCGGAAGCGCCAACCAGCTATGGGTGAATGCCAAAAAGGTCATTATCGCATTGGCATACCCCGCCGGTCTAGGCCCTATGCGACGAATCAGTCCCGGCGACCACGCCGCCGCTACTATCATGCCTATTAAGGAGTAGCAGGGGACTAACCAAACACTCGGAAGAAATAAATCGGCCATCTGTATTTACCCGATCGCGTTTCAGCTTCTCTCTCGCCTTCGATTACCCCCGCAAATCGGGGGTAACTTTTCGGCAGATTAATCTTTTCTTTATTTTATGGTTCTTAGGTTAACTTTATGCGTGCCTAAATGGAAGCCTTTTCTCAAACAAATTCGTAATCCACTCACTCAGATCTCCTTATGAACCCTATTTTTCTTCCGGTTCTCTAGAGATTTTTACTCAGCCAATTCTCTTTTCTATCAATTTTGCTAATTTTAACTATAGATTTTCATCTATGCAGCAGAAAAACTCCTCCAGCAAAAGCAGGGGATCGCCTTTGCTTTCCCCTAACGCATTCTCGCCTCTCTCCTAAAAAACCTTGACTTTGGCGAAACGATTTGATATATTCTCTTTTTTAAGCACTCATGCACGAGAAATTGCACCTCCATTTTTGCGGTTTGTCGGGTGGCCCGTTCTAGAACAGATTCGCGATCGCCCTCCACTTCTGTCAACTTTCTCTCTTTCTCAAATCCGCGATCGGCACATTTTCCATCGATTGCCCCAAACTCTTTTTTTTCGCCGCGCCCTTTTTTTTTCGCCTTTTTTTCGCCAAGGGGTTGACTTTCCCCGGGAAGCTTGGTAGTCT